>DAOMNN010000034.1:14348-33790 GCA_035443825.1 Rhodocyclaceae bacterium
TCCACGCCACGGTGCTGCGCGCGTATCGCTGGCAGTACATCGTCTCGGGCGTCCAAGGAGAACGGTTTCAGGCTGCACTCGGACCGATGATCACCGAGGCGCAGATGCAGCGCATCGGGGCCGCACTTGCTCCGATCATCGACGACGTCAATGTCGTGCTGCACTGAGCTGCGACGCCATACCCCCGACGTCTGCCGGACCGGCCGAACCCGGTCCGGCACACGGAACCAGAACAGGAGAATCCCCATGCTTCGCAAGTACATCATCGAACGCGACGTGCCAGGCATCGGCGCCAACACCAAGGAAGGCTTCCGCGAGATCGCCCGAAAGTCGAACGAGGCGCTGGCCAGGATCGGCGTGGACATCCAGTGGCAGGAGTCCTTCGTCATCGCCGACAAGACCTATTGCGTGTATCTAGCCACGGACCCCTCGCTGATCCGCGAGCATGCCGCCCGATCGGGGTTTCCGGCCAACCGCATCGAGGAAGTCGGCTACGTGCTCGACCCCAGCCACGCCGTCGCCTGACCGCACTCGCGCACCCCGCGACGCCGCCCCACGAGGGCGGCGTTGTCGTTTACCCGACGAAGCGCAGGCCTGCACCCGCAAGCAACGCCGCTTCCGAACGTCGAACGCATGGGTCCGCCGACGGTCTTGTCCCCACATGCACTGTGGAAACTACGCTTGACCGGGCGCACAATGCTATCGATACTCCGACACCGAAGATCAGATTGGATGGGCATCAAATTATCTGCGTGACGTCATCAAGCCTTCCCGCCCGTCTCGCGGCGACCATGCGGTGGTCGGCGCCAACGCGCGAGATCGTCCCCACGATACGCCGGGGCGCACGTGCGTCCGGCACGGCTTCGTCCCTTGACGCAGGACTTCCCCCGACCGGCAAGCTAGGTTGCTCCGATGCCGCAGCAATCTGAGTGGGGGCTCATGATTCTTGTCGTCGTGCTCTTTCTGGCACTGGTCGGCGTCACGGCCCATGCGTGGACATTGCGGACCCGCAACGCGCAGAAGAGCCGCGACCTGGCCGAGCGCGAACAGCGCCTCCACAACCTCGTAACGCACGTGCCGGGCGTGATCTATCAGTACCGTCTGCGGGCAGACGGGAGTTCGCACTTCCCGTACGCGAGCGCGGGCATCGAGACCGTCTACGGCATCAGCCCGGCCGATGTCCTCGAGGATGCGGCTGCGGTGTTCGCGATCATTCACCCTGATGACCGCGACCACGTCGTTCGCAGCATCCAGGAGTCCGCCGCAAGCCTGACCCAATGGCGTTGCCAGTATCGGGTCAACCTGCCCGACGGTCGCTGCATCTGGCTCGACGGGCAATCGACTCCCGTGCGCAACCCGGACGGAAGCACCACCTGGCACGGCTACATACGCGATGTCACCGACATCAGGAACGCCGACCACCGCCTGCGACTTGCCGCCAGCGTCTTCGCCAACAGTTACGAGGGCATCGTGATTACCGATGCCGACAGCATCATTCTCGACGTGAATCCGAGTTTCTCGCGGATCACGGGATACAGCGCGGATGAGGTCATCGGCAATACGCCGCGGATCCTGAACTCCGGCCGCCAGCAACCCGCCTTCTATGAGCAGATGTGGGCGGCCATACGCGACAGCGACCATTGGCGCGGCGAGATCTGGAACAGACGCAAGAATGGCGAAGTGTACGTCGAGATGCTGGCGATCTCGGCAGTACGGGACGCCGCGGGGAACCTGACCCACTACGTCGGTGTATTCTCCGACATCAGCAGCCTCAAGGCGCACGCCGCCGAGCTTGAGCGTATCGCTCATTTCGATCCGTTGACCGGCGTGCCCAACCGACGCCTGCTCAATGACCGGCTCACACGCGCTGTCGCACGCGCGCGACGCAGCACCAAGCTCCTTGCGGTCTGTTATCTCGACCTCGACGGATTCAAGCCGATCAACGACCAGCACGGGCACGCCACGGGAGACCAGCTGCTGGTCGAAGTAACGCGCCGACTGCAACACACCCTGCGCGAAGAGGACACACTCGCCCGGATCGGAGGCGACGAATTCGTGCTGCTCCTCGGCGGAATTGCCAGCATCGCCGAGAGTCATGCGGCGCTCGAACGTGTGCTCGCCGAGACCAGCGCGCCGGTGGAACTTGGTGACGAGACCGTAAGCGTTTCAACCAGCATCGGCGTAACCCTGTTCCCCCTCGACGACAGCGACGCCGAGACCCTTCTGCGTCACGCAGACATGGCCATGTACGAGGCCAAGGAAGCCGGCAGGAACTGCTACCGCATGTTCGATCCAAAGGGGGAAACACCCGGGATTCAGTCCGAAATACCCTCGAGCCAGGACACCAGGGCATCGAGCTCCGACTCCGGTAGGTCCTGATACTGCTGCTTGCGGCGAAAGGCGCTCGCCGGAAGCGCGTCTTCGAGTTCCGCCGCGCCCACGATCCATTTCCTCAGTTCGTTGCGGTCGAGCCGGGCACCCACGCCGTCCAGCGGATAGCGCGGGCTCCCCGCGCCGGCGATGGAATGACAGGCGGCACAGCGCTGTGCTTCATACACGATGCGCCCCGGATGCTCGCCGGACGCCGTGCGCTCCTCGCGGGCCGGCGGCACTTCATCGGCCGAACGCTGCGGGTTATGAACCCATGCGAAGAGGGCCGACATGGCTACCGTAACGAAGGTAAGCAGCAACGCGATCCAGCGTGCGATTCGCTCACGCATGCCTACACCATGTCGAACAGTTCGAAGTGGACCTTGCCGAGCGCTACCCCCATCGTGTGCAGCTCACGCTGGACGATGTCGCTCACCACACGCGGACCGCAGATGAAGTGTTCGCGGTCACGATAGTCGGGCGGAAGCGCGCGCCTGAGCAGCTCGGCGTCGATGCGGCCCCGCTCGCCGTTCCAGTCGCCCGGAGGATGCTCCAGTACATGCACGATCGCGAGGTCGAGCCGTCCGCGCAACGAATCCAGTCCCTCGCGGAAGATCACCGAGTCCAGATCGGCATTCGCGTAAATCAGCAGCAGCGGTCGCCGGTCGCCGCGGTCCGCCAGCGTCCGCAGCATCGACATGATCGGCGCAATGCCGACCCCGGCCGCGACGAACACGAATCCGGGGGCATCGGGATAGCGATCCACACCGAAAACGCCGTAGGGGCCGTCGAGGTACGCGCGCTCGCCCGCTTCGATCGTACTCACCGTGCCGGTGAAGTCCCCCAGGGCCTTGATCGAGAACTCGAGGCGCCCGTCCCGCGCGGCACTGCCCGAAAACGAGAAGGGGTGCTCCTCGAAGCGGAACGGCGAGCCGCGCAGCGTGAGCCAGGCGAACTGTCCCGGCGCGAACCGTATGCCCGGATGCCCGTCCGGCTCGAGGGCCAGCGTTGTCGTATTCCCGTGCTCCGGCCTCACATCGACGATGCGGTAAGGGGCTCGCAGCATGCGCCAGGGCTTGACGATGCGCACATAGACGATGAGCAGCGCCCAGAACAGCGTGTAGCCGATCCACAACGCATACTTCCATGGTGCGTGCGTGTAGTAACCCACCCCCAGGATGTGCACCACGGCCAGCAGGAACGCGAGAGTGGCCAGCACCGCATGCGCGATGCGCCAGTGTTCATAGTCGATTCTCAGCTGCTTGCGCCACAGGGAGGTCACGATCACGATCACGAACAGTGCGAGCGCCGCCCGCCCCGCGCTCATGTGGCCGGGCGCCTCCGACGGATCGAACGGGCCGACCGCATCGGGGTAGAAGGTGCCCACGATCGCGTAATGCGCAAGAATCAACCCGATCCCGACCAGCGCCGCAAGACGATGGAAGTAATAGATGATGTCGATTCCGAACGGCGCAGTGGCGTTGCGCAGGCGTGCGGTCAGCGCGAACTGCACCCCCATGATGGCCATGCCGGCGAAACCCAGCGCCATGGACAGGTCCCACCATACCCCGCCCCCGGGCGGCACTTCGCCGACAAGCAACAGCACCAGCGGCGCGCTCACCAGCGCCAGATAGACCCCGATCCACAGTACGGCCGACGACGTGGAGCCCAGCGCCCTGTGCACGCTCACAGTCCGCGAGCCCAGTGCGCACGCAGCCCCGCCGCATCGGGCCGCTCGATGGCCGCACGCACCTGCGCGAGCAGCCGCTCCCGATCGACGTCGAGCGTTCCCTTGAGCACCAGCCGGTTCGAAACGTGATCCGAGCGGAACACCGTGCGTTCGAGCCGGAGTCGCGAAAGAAAGTGTTCCATCTCGGCGAACAGGCCGGGCTCGGCGAGCGGCGACCATTCCGGGTAGTGCGCGCGAAAACGCGCCTCACCCTGCGGAAAGCTCACCACCAGCGTGGCGAGGAACTCCGGCTGCGTCGCATTCACCAGCCGCGCGGAGTTCTCCGCATGCTGGGTGGTGAGGGCCTCGCCGCCGAGTCCGTTGAGGATCATCACCGAGCGCTTGATACCCGCCTCTGCGAGCTTTTCCAAGGCCTCACGGGTGCTTTCGAACGTCTCGCCCTTGTTCACACGCGCAAGCACCTCGTCGTCGCCGGACTCGGCCCCGACATAGGCCATCGTCAGCCCCGCCTCGTGCAGGGCCGCCAGTTCGGCGACGGATTTCCTGCGCAGGTTGCGCGGCAGGCAGTAGCCCGACACGCGGCGCACCGACGGCATGTGGGTACGAATCGCCTCCAGCACCTTCAGCAGCCGCCGCGTCGGCAACACCAGCGCGTCGCCGTCGGCAAGAAACACCCGCCGCACCTGGTCTCCGAGTGCCGTGGCGCTGAGGCGAATACTCTCCAGCACCTCGGGTTCATCGCGGGCACGGAATTTCTTCTGCGGCGCGGTATACATCTCGCAGAAGGTGCACTTGTTCCACGAACAACCGTCGGTCACCGGCAGGATCAGCGATTCGGCCTCGCTGGGCGGTCGGTAGACGGGATCGACGTAGCGGACGGCGGCGATTTCGGCGTGGAGCATCGCGGATGCGGTGAAAGTGTAGGATCCGTTCCGATGATACCCCTTACCGCACGGGTGATGCTCCAGGCGTAGCGACGCATTGCGCTGAGGCGGGAGGATTCGTCCTGCGCCCGCCCTCGCGGCGCACTCAGTAGGTCTTGTATGGCAGGAACTTCCCGCTCATCGTGATGCTTACGCGATCTCCCGCATCGTTGGCTTCACGCTTCAGGTCCATTTTGAAATCGATCGCGCTCATGATGCCGTCGCCGAACTCCTCGTGGATGAGTTCCTTGAAGGTCGTGCCGTAAACGTTGATCAGTTCGTAGAAGCGGTAGATCAGCGGGTCGGTGGGCACGGAAGTCGGCAGCGAGCCCTTGTACGGGACGATCTGCAACTGCGCGACAGCCTCCTCGGGCAGTTCGAGCACGTCGCCGACGGCCCGGGCCTGGGTCTCGGTCAGCGTCATCTGCCCGAGCAACGCGGCGGTGCTCCATTCCTTGCTGTGGCCGACGCGTTCGGCGAGCTGCGACCACGAGAGCTTCTTGCGCAGCTTGGCGGCGAGGATCAGGGCGGTAACTTGTTCGCGGGTCATGGCGATCTCCTTCAGGCAGAGGCGTGTGAAATGACGGATGCGGGCGAATGCACGCCCGACGAATGTGGCGATGTGGGCAAGGACACGAGCCGGGCACCGCCTTCGAGTCCGGGGCGAACCACCGGCGGATGGCGCGGGTCGTGCTCGGCGGCGGCCGTGCCCGCATAGTCCTGCGAACGGTTCACGAGGAAGTCGACCAGATGGTTGCGGATGCGGTAGTACTGCGGGTCGTGATGGATCGTCGCGCGGGTGCGGCTGCGCGGCATCGTGACCTCGACGATCTCGGCAATCTTCGCGAACGGGCCGTTGCTCATGAGCAGGATCTTGTCGGCGAGCAAGATGGCCTCGTCCACGTCGTGCGTGATCATGAACACCGTCTGGTGCGTGGCCTGCACGATGGAAAGGAGCTCATCCTGGATCGTGCCGCGGGTGAGCGCGTCAAGCGCGCCGAAGGGCTCGTCGAGCAGCAGCATCTTGGGCTGGATCGCGAACGCCCGGGCGATGCCGACACGCTGCTTCATTCCGCCCGAAAGCTCCGACGGCTTCTTGTGCAGGGCCTGGCCGAGGCCCACCATCTCGAGATAGCGGATGCTGTGTTCCTCGACCTGCTTCGCGCTCCAGGCCCCCCAGCGCGACCGCACACCAAACTCCACGTTCTTCAGTGTCGACAGCCACGGTAGCAGGGCGTGCCCCTGGAACACGACGCCGCGGTCGAGTGACGGACCGGAAATTTCCCTGCCGTCCATGATCACCGCCCCGTCGCTGGCCTCGTCGAGGCCGGCGAGCACGTTGAGGATGGTGGTCTTGCCACAGCCCGAGTGGCCGATGATGCACGCGAACTCCCCCTTGTCGATCCCGAAGTGGATGTTCTCGAACACGGTCAGGGTGTCTGCCCCGCGCGGTCCGGGGAAGCGTTTGGCGAGGGCCTCGATCTGGAGGAAGTTCTGGGTCATGGGCTTACTCCTTGTAGGTCACCGCGCGCCCCAGACGCGCCAGCGTGGTGTCGAGCAGCATGCCGATCAGCCCTATGAACAGGATCGCGCTGATGATGTTGGCGATCGACAGGTTGTTCCACTCGTTCCACACGAAGTAGCCGATGCCGGTGCCGCCGACGAGCATCTCGGCCGCGACGATGACCAGCCAGGCGATGCCGACCGAGATGCGCATCCCCGTCATGATCGTCGGGGCGGCCGCAGGCAGAATCACCTGGAAGGCCGTTCGCAGGCGCGAAACCTCCAGAGTGCGAGCGACATTGAGCCAGTCGCGCCGGACCGCCGCGACGCCGAACGCGGTATTGATCAGCATCGGCCACAGCGAGCAGATGAAGATCACGAACACCGCAGAGATGTTCGAATCCTTGATCGTGTAAAGCGCAAGCGGCATCCACGCGAGCGGCGAGATTGGCTTGAGGATCTGGATGAACGGGTCGAGTGCCTTGTACACCAGTGGCGACATGCCGATCACGAACCCGAGTGGAATGGCGATCAGCGCGGCGAGACCGAAGCCGACCAGCACCCGCGCGATCGAGTGGCCGAGCTGGATGCCGATGCCCTTGTCGTTGGTGCCGCGGTCGTAGAAGGGGTCGGCGACGTGCTCCCACAGCTTGGCAGCAACGTCGCCCGGGCCCGGCATCGCCGACTGGCCACCGGTGGCCGCGGCCGCACCGATCAGCGCCGCATACTCGGGATCGACCTGGATTTCCCCCGCCGTCGTGCGTGTGGCAAGGTGCCACAGGCCGACAAACACGACCAGGAACACCAGCGACAGCATCGGCGCAAGCCAGGGTCGGTTGCCACTCATCGTTCAGGTCCTCCGGATCGCAAAGCTGTCCACGTAGGCCTCGGGGTGACCGGGGTCGAAGCGCTTGCCCATCACGCTGAAGGCCTTGACCGGATCGGCGGGCGGCTCCAGGCCGACCTCCTTCATCAGCCGCGTTGCGTCGGTGGCGAGGAATACCTCGCGCGCGACCGCAGCGTAGTCGATCTCGCCCTTGATCTGCCCCCAGCGCTTCATCTGCGTAAGGATCCAGATCGCGAAGGATTCGTAGGGGAAGGGATCGAAGTCGATCCGGTTCGGGTCGCGCACCACGTTGCCCAGGCCATCGGCGAAGGTGCCGGTCAGCACCTGCTCGACCACCGTGACCGGCTGGTTCAGGTAGTTGGTCGGCGCGATGGCCGCAGCGATCTCCTTGCGATTTTCGGGTTTGCGCGCATAGGCGGTGGCGTCGAGGATGGCCTTGAGCAGCGCGCGGTAGGTATTGGGCATCGTCGTGACGAACTCCCGGCTCGCGGAGAACGCGCAACACGGGTGACCGTCCCAGATCTCCTTCGACAACAGATGGATGAAGCCCACGCCGTCAAAGACCGCACGCTGGTTGACCGGATCGGGCGCAAGGAAGCCGTCGATGTTGTCGGCGCGCAGATTGGCCACCATCTCGGGCGGTGGCACCGAGCGGATCGACACGTCGCGGTCCGGATCGATGCCGTGCTCGGCGAGGTAGTAGCGCAGCAGGTAATTGTGCATCGAGTAGTCGAACGGCACCGCGAAACGAAACCCCTTCCAGTCCTTCGGGTCGCGCCGGTCCTTGTGCTTGATCGACAGCGTGATCGCCTGCCCGTTGATGTTCTCTACCGCGGGCATGGTCCACGGGATCGGATTGGAACCGGCGCCGATGGTAATCGCCAGCGGCATCGGCGAGAGCATGTGCGCCGCGTCATATTCCTTCGCCAGCGCCTTGTCTCGAACCACCGCCCAGCCGGCGGTCTTGACGACTTCGACATCGAGACCGTATTTGGCGTAGTACCCGAGCGGATGGGCCATGATGATCGGGGTCGCACAGGTGATCGGGATGAAGCCGACCGAGAGCTTCGTCTTCTCGAGCGGTCCGGTACTTTCGGCGAAGGCCTCCTTGGCAAGCCCGAGCGGAAACAGGGTCGAGATCGCGGCCAGCGCGGTACCGCCACCCACCGCCTTGAGGAAGCGTCGGCGCACGTCGTCTCGCGGAAACAGCGCGCGCATCACCGCACCCTCGACGGCCCGGTCCTGCACCGAGCGCAGCTCGAGCGCTTTCGCCTGGTCATGCTCGGCCTGGCTGTGATGGCGACCGCAACTGCAGCCGCCGCGATGGAGACGAACCCGGTAGTCGAACGGATCTTGATGCGCGGACATGACGTGCTCCTTGATGGTTTTCAGACGGTTGAAAGTCGTGGCGACGCGGCCGGCGTCGCATATTCGATGTCGTGCTCGAACAGTGCCCAGGCACGGTGATATTCCATGACCCGGGCGATCTCGCGGACAAAGCCATCGTCATACCCGGCGCGGCGCAGCAGATGGAAGCCCAGTTCCATGCCGGCGCTGATCCCCCCGGCGGTAATGATTCGTCCCGCATCGACCACGCGCGCGCAGCTGATCCTGCAGGCAGGCGCGAGTTCGGCGAGGCGGTCGATCGGTGTCTTGCCCAGATGCGAGGCTTCGAGGCGGTCGGGCTCCTTGCGACTGGTGGCGGGCAACCCGTCGAGGAGACCCATCGCAGCGTAGATCCAGGAGCCGGTGCACACGCTCGTGACAAGACAATCATCCGGCAGCGCGCGTACGAAATCATGCAGGTTGCGGTTGTGCATTTCCTGGCGGGTGCCGAACCCGCCGGGGATCAGAAAGGCATCCATCGCCGGACGATTTGAGAACGCGTAATTGGGGATCACCGTGAAGCCGGCCTGGGTCTGCACCGGACGCATGCTCTCCGCGACGAGAAACACATCGATCTCGGGGTCGAGGCGCCGCGCCACGGAGAGTACGCCGTAGGGCGCGGCGTAATCGACGATCTCGGCGTCCTTGAACACATACACTCCGAGTCTGAATCCTGGCTTCCTCATCCCGGCACCCTCGATCTCGATTGATCACGCCTCGCATGTTCCGCTCGGCGCTCGGAGGCCGGTATCACCGATGTCGTGATTGTGGTGTAGTGCTGTCACTACAGGGCGTCGTGAGCGACGGGACGCCAGGCGAATCTGGCCCGGGGGCGGCAATGCCCGATTGCTGGCCGGCCAAGTAGCATGCCGGTCGGTGGTCTGCGGGGCAATGTCACGCACTGTCGATGCCGCGTGTATCTGCTATCGTTCCCCTGATGCAGCCGATCATCTCGATTTCCCGCCTGACCAAGACCTATGCCTCCGGCTTTCGGGCCCTAAAGGAGGTCGATCTCGACATTCGCGGCGGCGAGATCTTCGCCTTGCTGGGGCCCAACGGCGCAGGCAAGACGACCCTTATCAGCATCGTCTGCGGCATCGTCACGCCGTCGTCCGGCCAGGTCACGGTCGACGGCCACGACATCATTCGCGACTATCGGGCGGCACGCTCGCTGATCGGGCTGGTGCCGCAGGAACTCACGACCGACGCGTTCGAGACCGTGCTGGCGACCGTGTCGTTCAGCCGCGGGCTGTTCGGCAAGCCGGCCGATCCGCAATACATCGAGAAGGTGCTGCGCGACCTGTCGTTGTGGGACAAGCGCAACAACAAGCTGCTCACCCTCTCCGGCGGCATGAAGCGGCGCGTGCTGATCGCCAAGGCGCTCTCGCACGAGCCGCGTGTCCTGTTCCTGGATGAGCCCACCGCCGGTGTGGACGTCGAGCTCCGACGCGACATGTGGGCGCTCGTTCGCGGACTCCGGGACACAGGCGTGACCATCATCCTTACGACGCATTACATCGAGGAAGCCGAGGAGATGGCCGACCGCATCGGCGTGATCAGCAACGGCGAGATCATCCTGGTCGAGGACAAGAAGGAGCTGATGCACAAGCTCGGGCGCAAGCAGCTCATCCTGCAACTGGAGACCCCGCTCGAACAGGTTCCGGCAGGTCTTGCCGCAGCCCATGCGCTTGAGCTCAGCGGCGACGGACATGAACTCGTGTTCACCTACGACACGCAGGGCGAGCGTACCGGCATCCTGACCCTGATGCAGGATCTGCGCCATGCGGGCATCGGTTTTCGCGACCTGCACACGACGCAGAGCTCGCTCGAGGACATCTTCGTGAGCCTGGTAAGGAGCGACACATGAACCTGAACGCAGTGCGCGCGATATACCTGTTCGAGATGCACCGTACCCGGCGCACGCTGCTCCAGAGCATCATCGCGCCGGTGATCACGACCTCGCTGTATTTCGTGGTGTTCGGCTCGGCGATCGGCTCGCGCATTCCGGAGATCGAGGGGGTGAGCTACGGCGCCTTCATCGTCCCCGGCCTGGTGATGCTGACGCTGCTGACCCAGAGCGTGTCGAACGCCTCGTTCGGCATCTTTTTCCCGAAGTTCTCACGGACCATCTACGAGTTGCTGTCGGCACCGATATCCTATTTCGAGATCGTGCTGAGCTACGTCGGGGCGGCGGCGACCAAGTCGGTGATCGTCGGGCTGATCATTCTCGCGACGGCCGGTTTCTTCGTGCCGCTGCACGTCGAGCATCCGGTGTGGATGCTGCTCTTCCTGCTGCTCACCGCGATCACGTTCAGCCTGTTCGGCTTCGTGCTCGGCATCTGGGCGGACAACTTCGAGAAGCTGCAACTCGTGCCGCTGCTGATCATTACCCCGCTGACCTTTCTGGGCGGCAGTTTCTACTCGATCAGCATGCTGCCACCGTTCTGGCAGACAGTGACGCTGTTCAACCCGGTGGTCTACCTCGTCAGCGGCTTCCGCTGGAGCTTCTACGGCATTGCCGACGTGCATATCGGCATCAGTGTCGCGATGACGCTTGTCTTTCTCGCCGCTTTCGCCGCGATCGCCGCCTGGATGTTCAAGACGGGGTACCGACTCAAGACGTGAACTCTTGCGGCACCGGCGAGAATCTCACGCCATCCGCCCTGCGGCTCAGTGCGCCCGCAGATCGTAGCGCGATGCGTAGTTGAGCAGTTCGACCAGGCTGCGTACGCCGAGCTTGTCGAAGATGCGCGCACGGTAGGTCGAAATGGTGTTCGCCGACAAGGACAGTTGCGCAGCGATCTCGGACACCGAACGCCCTTGCCCGAGCAGATTGAAGACCTGGAACTCGCGGTCGGAGAGCAGCTCGTGCGGCGGTTTCGAGTCGCCCTCACGAACGCTTCGGGCCAGCATTTCGGCGATTCCGGGCGTGACGAAGACGCCACCGGCACCCACCTTGTGGATGGCCGCAAGCAGTTCGTCAGGCGAGCATCCCTTGTTCAGATAAGCGCCTGCGCCACCCCGGATGGTCCTCACTGCGAACTGCGACTCGGGGTATACGGACAGCATCACCACGCCGATGCGCGGGAACTCGCAACGGATGGTCTTGAGCACGTCAAGCCCGTCGCGGTCGCCGAGTGCGACATCGAGCAGCACGACGTCGACCGCCTGATGCCGAAGTTCGCGCAGTGCCTCAGGACCGTCGCCCGCTTCGCGGATCGTGCCGATGCGCTCTGCGCCGGCGAGGATCTGCACCAGGCCGCGCCGAATGATCATGTGGTCGTCGACGATCAGCAGGTCAATCACTTCGCATCCTCCGCTGCACGAGCACGCCGGGCAGATGCAGCCGAACCGCAGTGCCCTTGTCCGGTGTGCTGTCGAGGCTGATCTCGCCACCGATCGACCTGGCACGCTCGTGCATGCCGAGCAATCCGAACGTAGTGGGCGTGCCCGCGAGCCGCATGCCCCGCCCGTCGTCCTCCATCTCGATATAGAGATCCCGGTCGATCGCGCGCGCGACGATGGAAACGCGGCGGGCGTGTGCGTGACGCTGCACATTGGTGAGCGTCTCCTGCACGATACGATAGATCGCGATCTCGGCCTCGCGCCCGAAGCGGCAGCGCTCGACCTCGTCCGGGCACGTGAAGCTGCATCGCAGGCTGGACCGCGACT
This sequence comes from Rhodocyclaceae bacterium, assembly GCA_035443825.1. Lineage (GTDB taxonomy): Bacteria > Pseudomonadota > Gammaproteobacteria > Burkholderiales > Rhodocyclaceae > DAOMNN01. Next base: position 26,740 of record DAOMNN010000034.1, read on the forward strand.
GCGTTTCCTGCAGCAGTGCCTCGATCGCAGCCCACAGTCCGAGATGATCGAGCACTCCGGGGCGCAGGTCGTTGAGGATGCGCCGAACCGCACCGATGGCCTCGTTGCCGATCTCGAGTGCCGCGTCGATATGGCCAGCGGCCGTCTCGTCGGGGTCGAGGTGACGGCGCAGCCAGCTTAGCTCGAGCTGCATCGCGGTGAGCGAGGCGCCGAGATCGTCGTGAATGTCGCGCGCGATGTTGGCGCGCTCCTGCTCACGCACCGAGTTCAGATGGGCCGAGAGCCGGCGCAGGTTCTCGTGCGCCTGGCGAAGCTGGCGATTGGCCTCGGAAAGTTCCATGGTGCGCGCCTTGACGCGACGCTCCAGTTCCATGTGCGCGGCATGGAGAGCCGCCTCGGTGCGCTTGCGTTCGGTAATGTCGGTGAAGGTCACGACCGCGCCGACGACGGTGTCCCGGTCGCGGATCGGATACGACGCATACTCGGCCGGGAACGAGGTCCCGTCGCGGCGCCACAGCACCTCGTCTTCCACCCGGCAGCCTGCTCCCTGGCGAAAGGCCTTGAAGATGCGGCACTCATGCACAGGCATGAGTGCGTGGTCCGCGTGCGAGTGGTGAATCAGGTAGTGCATGTTGCGGCCCAGCACCTCGTCCGGCGCATAACCGAGCATTTGCGCCCCGGCACCGTTGATGAAGATGCAGCGCCCATTCAGGTCGATGCCGTAGATTCCGTCCCCCGCGGACTCGAGCAGCATCTCGAGTTGCCTGCGCCATGCGGCATGATGGGAGAGATGATGAAGATTGGCGAACATGCCGGTCCCGATCACTGAAGGATGGTGAGTCCTCCTGCAAGATCGATGCCGGAATGGCCGAACCCGATGTTGCGCGGCATTTGTGCCCATGGCGGAGCCATCGTCGCCGCGGAAGCCTGGCGGATGCGCACCAAGCCGGTGCATCGCCACTCCTGAAGCGTGGTTCATGGTGCGCCGATCCTGGGAGGCTGTCGGACGCCGATAGTCGTGCGGGATCAGCCCCATCCCATCATTCAATTGGCCCTCTTCAGGCCATTCGAATACCATTGGCAGTGACACGCACCCTCCCGGATCCGCTGCTTGCGGGACGCGCGATGACGTGGGACTCGAATCAGAAGAAAGGAGAACGAAGATGGATATCGATATCGGCATCAACAAGAAGGACCGGGCGAAAATCGCGGACGGACTGTCGCGACTGCTCGCGGACAGCTACACGCTCTACCTGACCACCCACAACTTCCACTGGAACGTCACGGGGCCGATGTTCAACACCCTGCACCTGATGTTCGAGACGCAGTACAACGAGCTCGCGCTGGCGGTGGACCAGATCGCCGAGCGGATTCGTGCGCTGGGTTTTCCCGCGCCGGGGACCTACAAGGAATTCCAGAAACTGGGCAGCCTCGCGGAGCCGGAAGGCGTGCCGTCGGCCAAGGAGATGATCCGCCTGCTCGTGCTGGGCCAGGAGGCCGTGGTCAAGACCGCGCGCAGCGTGCTGCCGCTGGTCGACAAGGTCAGCGACGAACCGACCGCCGACCTGCTCACGCAGCGCATGCAGATCCACGAGAAGAACGCCTGGATGCTGCGCAGCATGCTGGAAGACTGAGACCTTTCATCGCTCCGGCAGCGGGCGCGCGCAACGCGTGCCCGCATCCTCCGAATTCGTGGATCAACTTCCGTAGGCGCGCAGCGTCAGCGTGTCGCCGCGCTGGGTGAACTCCAGGTGCTTGAGCACGCTCATCCCCAAGAGTACCTGGTCGTCGCGCATGCCCGGATTCAGATGGCTGCGCACGCCGCTGACGCGAAACGGCCCAAGCGCGAGTTCGTCGATGACGGTGGCACGCACTGTCACGGTGCCATTGGCTGTCATGACCTGCATCGGCATGCCCGGCGCCAGCCCGAGATGCGGTCCCAGATGGGCGGGCACCGATACCTGGGTCGCGCCGGTATCGAGCAGGAAAGTCACCTTCTGACCGTTGATCGTGCCCGGTGCGACATAGTGGCCGAAACGGTTGCGCTTCAGGACGAGTTCGGGGCTACCGGACTGGACGACAAGGTCGCGGTTGGGATTGTAGCGCCGGTCCAGGACATCCTCGAAAGTCAGCCACAGCAGACCCAGGGCCGCAAGCCAGGCCAGTACGATCATGCCGCGACCGAGGCGGCGCTGGGTGCGTTCGGGTTCGCTCATGCCGTGTCAGACCCGTTCGCCCGAGGCTTGGTTCAGCTCAGGATCTGCCCGTGCTCCCGCGTCGCGTGGAAACCGACCTTGGGCCATTTCTCCATCGTGACGTCGAGGTTGTAGCGGGTGCTGGCGAGATAGACGGGGTTGCCGTCCACGTCCTTTCCCAGGCGGATGAACTGCTCGCGTTCGAAGTTGCGCCGCATCACCTCGTCCGGAAAGGTGAGCCAGCGCGCGGTGTATATATCGGCCGACTCGAAGATCGCATCGACCTTGTACTCGTCCTTGAGCCGCTGGGCGACGACCTCGAACTGCAGCTGACCCACTGCGCCGAGCAGCATGTTGCCGCCCTCCTGCTCGAATACCTGGATCGCCCCTTCTTCGCCGAGTTCGCGCAAGCCCTTCTGCAGTTGCTTGGTCTTGAGCGGGTCGCGCAAGCGCGCCGCGCGGAAGAGTTCCGGCGAAAAGTACGGGATCCCCTTGAAGCCGAGGCTCTCGCCTTCGCTCAGGGTGTCGCCGATCTGGAGCTGGCCATGATTGTGGATGCCGATGATGTCGCCGGCCACGCCGTCTTCCTTGTGCACGCGCTCGTTGGCCATGAAGGTGAGCGCGTTGGCGAGCTTCATCTCGCGCCCCAGGCGCACGTGCTTCACCTTCATCCCCGAGTTGTAGCGGCCCGAGCAGATACGGAAGAACGCGATGCGGTCGCGATGCCTGGGGTCCATGTTGGCCTGGATCTTGAATACGAATCCGGTGAAAGGCGCTTCGGCCGGTTGCACCATGCGTACGCCCGCGTCGCGGGGCTGCGGCGGCGGCGCCCAGTCGAGCAGTGCCTGCAGGATCTCCTGCACCCCGAAATTGTTGATCCCGGAACCGAAGAAGACCGGCGACTGCTTCCCGGCGAGGAAGTCCCCCAGCGAGAACGGTGCCGACGCGCCGCCGATGAGTTCGACGTCTTCACGCAACTGCCCGACTTCCATCGGAAAAAGTTCGTCGAGTTGGCCATTTGCCAGTCCATTGATCTTTTCCGCCTCGGTGCGCCGCTCTTCGCCCGGCGCAAAGCGCAGCACACGGTCCTCGAGCAGGTGGTACACGCCGCGAAAGCTCTTGCCCATGCCGAGCGGCCAGGTGATCGGTGCACACTCGATCTTCAGCACCTCCTCGATCTCGGACAGCAGTTCGAATGGCTCGCGCACTTCACGGTCGAGCTTGTTCACGAAGGTGATGATCGGCGTATTGCGCAGGCGGCAAACCTCGAGCAGCTTGATGGTCTGCGTCTCGACGCCCTTGGCCGCATCGATGACCATCACCGCGGCATCGACCGCGGTCAGCACCCGGTAGGTATCCTCGGAGAAGTCCTGGTGGCCCGGCGTGTCGAGCAGGTTGATCGTGTGCCCCTCGTATTCGAACTGCATCACCGAACTGGTCACCGAGATGCCGCGCTGCTTCTCGACCTCCATCCAGTCGGAGGTCGCATGACGCGCGCTCTTGCGTGCCTTGACCGTGCCGGCAAGCTGGATCGCTCCGCCGAACAACAACAGCTTTTCGGTCAGCGTCGTCTTGCCCGCATCGGGGTGGGAAATGATGCCGAAGGTACGACGCTTGGCAACGTCGCGCATCAGCTCGGGGGGATAGGGGGTGCTGGTCATCTGACAATGTCGAAAAAACGCGAAACCGCCGATCGACGAAATGCCTGGCGATCGACGGCGAGAGTGCCGATTCTAGCAAGAATCAGGGGCTTGCGGCGGTCAGCCGCGTCCGAAACGCCTGCCAGGGACCGCAACGTCCGCGCTATCGCCAGTCGCCGCGCAGCCCGGCGACGACGCCCTGCAGATGCTCCGCCGCTACCGCCTCCGGTGCAACCGGTGCGGCTGCAAGCAGCTCGATGCGATTGAACACGCCGCGGCGGAGCGGCCTGGTCATCGCCGGACCGCCCTTGCGGCTGAAGAAGCTGCCCCACAGGCCGCGCAACGCCATGGGCACCACCGGGACAGGTGTGCGCTCGACAATGCGAACGATACCGGGACGAAAGGGATTGATCTCGCCGTCGTGGGTGATCCGGCCTTCCGGAAAGATTCCTACCAGCTCGCCCGCCTCGAGCGCCTTTGCCACATCGTCGAAGGCGCGCTCCATCATTTCCGGGTCCTCCTTCGCCGAGGCGATCGGAATCGCGCGGCTGGTGCGGAACACGAAGGACAGCACCGGCCAGCGGAAGATCTTGTGGTCCATCACGAAGCGTATCGGCCGGCGACTGGCGGCCATGATCACGAGGGCATCCACGAAACTGACATGATTCGCGACCACGATCGCGGGGCCGTGCTCCGGAATGTGTTCGACGCCCTGCACACGCAGGCGGTAGACGGCACTTACGAGCAGCCACACGATGAAGCGCAGCAGGAATTCGGGCACAAGGGTGTAGATGTAGATCGCAACCGCGGCGTTGAGCAGCGCCGTCATCAGTATGAGTTGCGCCACCGACATGCCCGCAGCGAGTAATGCTGCTGCCAGACCGGCAGCCACCACCATGAAGAGCGCGTTCAGAATGTTGTTGCCGGCGATGATTCGCGAACGATGGGCGGCGTCCGAGCGGCTCTGGATCAGCGCGTACAGCGGAACGATGAAGAAGCCGCCGAAGACGCCGATCATGAGCAGATCGAACAGGATCCGCCAGGACTGGGGCGCGGCGAGGAGATCGGCGACCGGGAGAGCGGCGCCAGCATGTGCTACGACCGGACTCGCCCACCAGAGATCGAGCGCAAAAAGCGTGAGGCCGATCGAGCCGAAGGGTACGAGCCCGAGTTCGACGCGATGGTCGGAGAGGCGCTCACACAGCAGCGAACCTACGCCGATACCGACCGAAAACACCGCGAGCAGCAGGGTCACGGTGTGTTCGTTTCCGCTCAGGACATCCTTGGCGTAAGCAGGAAACTGCGACAGGAAAAGCGCCCCGTAGAACCAGAACCAGGAGATCCCGAGGATGGACAGGAACACGGTGCGGTTCTGCCGTGTGAAGCGGATGTTGCGCCAGGTCTCGGTAAGCGGATTCCAGTCGATCCTGAGATCGGGATCGGCCGCCCGGGCCTCGGGAATTTGCCGGCTTGCCGCATAGCCGACGATCGCGATCAGCAACACCGCGGTCGCTACCCAGGTGGCACCGCCCGGCAGCGCGATCGTCAGTCCGCCGGCAATGGTGCCGAGCAGGATCGATACGAACGTACCGGACTCCACGAGAGCGTTGCCGCCCACGAGTTCCTCCTCCTTCAGATGCTGCGGCAGGATGGCGTACTTCACCGGCCCGAAGAGGGACGACTGCGTTCCCATCAGGAACAGGGTGACGAGCATCAGCTCGATCGAATCGAAGGTGAGCGCAGCCGCGGCGAGCGCCATGATCGCGATCTCCAGCAGCTTGGTGAATCGGATCAGCCGGCTTTTCTCGTACTTGTCGGCGAGTTGCCCGGCAGTCGCGGAGAACAGGAAGAACGGCAAGATGAACAGCCCGGCGGCCAGATTCACCAGGACACCATGCGGCATTTCGGTGAAGCGCGATGCCTGAAACGTCATCAGCACGATCAGGGCATTCTTGTAGAAATTGTCATTGAACGCACCGAGAAACTGCGTCACAAAGAAGGGAAGGAAGCGACGCTCCTCGAGAAGTCTGAACTGTGAGCTCATGCCGGGCTCCGGAATGGGTCTTGGGGCGAAGGGTCGAACAGGTGCGTAAATAGCGGGCCAGGTCGATTGTCAGGCATCAGGCCAGCAGCAATCGTCGCGCTTCATGTCGCGAAATGCAGCCAACAGCCACGAACGCATGCCAACGACGATGGTGAACGGGCGTCTCTGACCCGACGGAAGTTTCTGGTCGGCGACATGCTGGTTCGCGAAATCCTGACCGATCCGCATCAGCCGCTCGCGCAACCTATTGGCAAGCCCCTGCCCGATCTGGCCATGTACCACCATCAGCAACTCGGACTCGCCGTTGAACCCACCGGCAAAGTAGTCATCCAGCACCTCGTTGCGGAAATAGTCCATGACCGGCCCGTGGGGTCGCCAGCGAAAGGCCTTTGCCACGCGCAGGCGATAGCGGTTGCCAGGCCGCAGGTCGATGATGCGGAGTCTGTCCAGGTGCACAAGATGCCTTACGCACTCGGCCTCGGTCAGGGTGTAGGTGGTGACGATCTGGTCGAGCGTCCACTGGCTCATGCAGCAGATCGCAACCAAGAGCAGCTTGCGATCGGCCACCACCGCTGCCTCCTGGGCCAGTGTGAGCTCGGTCATCAGCGGCTGTGCCTCGACGACCAGGCGCGCGAGATCGGCGAAGTCCAGACTCAGCACCCGGCAGATCTCATCGACGCGCGACAGCGGCATGTTGCCGCTACGCGAGAACATGCGCTTGACGCTCGACTCCGCGATGCCGAGGCGAGCAGCCAGTGCGGCATAGGTGGTGCGCGAGGCCTTCAGTTCGGTCTTGAGTGCAGCAACCAGATCGGATGTCGTGCTCATGGATCGGGGTCCGCATGCCAGTGATGTGCAAGGCTAGCCATAAAGGTACGTATTGGCGAGCTGATGTAACATAGTATCGCTTTGCGATACTACCAGTTCATCTTTGATGTTCTCTTGGTTCGCATTTCTCACGCCGGCACGTGGCGAGGCCCTTGAGGCGTCGCTGTGGTGCGCTGGCCGCTGAAGGTCTGCGACCGCGGTCGGAGGCCCTCGACCGTCACCGTTCGCTTGACCCGCTTCGCTCGCCCAAAGCACGGCGCACTTGACGAATAGAACGATCGTTCGTATTATGCACGGCATGAGCAAAGGCGAACAGACCCGATCCGCGATTCTCGAAGCGGCCC
>DAOMNN010000035.1:0-33676 GCA_035443825.1 Rhodocyclaceae bacterium
CACGAGACGATCAATCCCAGCCCGGCAGCAATCATGAGCGCGAGGGGCCACAGGTTGTGCCGGGTGGGATCGAGAATGCCCTCGACGATCACGCGCGCCATGAGTACGGCGGGAACCGCGAGGCCGACCACGAGCCATGCGCGCCTGAAGGTGGTCTTCGAAATCGCGCACAGCGCCGCGGCGGCTGCGAACGCAACAACCAGCCCAAAGCCGTAGAGCCCATCGGGCACGTTGACCTTCGAATACGGTATCGACCAGAACGGAATGCCAACGGCGAGAAAGGTCAGGACGAAGGCGATCGCCACCGCCCTGGATGCGCTCAGCTGCATGGGCGCTTCCTTGTCGTCCCGGCCGGCCACAGCCACCCGCCGGCACCGATTGGGGCCAGGATGTTCATCGATGACTGCTTCGCATCAGAAAGTCGAGCACACCGGCCATCAGATCGTTGATCGCCCGGTAGCGCTCCGCCTCTGCCGACAGCATCTCATCCGCGGTCTGCACGTAGGTCGATGGCACCAGTTCGTCGCCACAATGGGCGATGATCGCGCGTGCCGATTCGGGGGTCGTCTCCAGGTGGAACTGCAGGCCGATCACCGACTTTCCGAGTTGAAACGCCTGGTTCTCGCACGCCGCGCTCTTCGCCAGCTTCACCGCGCCGGGCGGCAGATCGAAAGTCTCGCCGTGCCAATGAAACACGGTCTGCGACGACGGGAACGGGAACACGGCCGCGTCGGCGGCGACCACCGCATGGACCGGAAACCAGCCGATCTCCTTCTCGCGGTTGCGAGACACCCGCGCGCCCAGGGCGCTCGCAATCAATTGCGTACCCAGGCAAATCCCCAGCACCGGTTTCCCCGAGCGAATGACTTCGCGGATGAACCGCTTTTCGGAAGCGAGCCAGGGATATTCGGCCTCGTCATTCACACTCATCGGACCCCCGAGGATCACGAGGCAGTCGATGGCGTCCGGATCGGGCAAGTCCGCCACCTCGAACAGACGCGTGCATGTGACCTCGTGCCCGGCCGAGGTTAGCCATGGCTCGATACTGCCCAGTCCTTCGAACGGAACGTGCTGCAGGTAATGTGTGCGCATTGCGTCTCCCGTGGTGCCGAACCCGGACGCTCACTCGCCGCCGCGGGCTGTCCCGCGGACAATTCGGTCCGTGCACTCTCGCTGCGTGAGCGTACCCCGCGCTTGATGGGACAGCGGGCGACGTGCCACGAAGAACTGGTAGGCATAGTAATCCGAGTAGCGGCGGTGCAGCGCGGGTTCCTGCGCAAGCTGGTCGAGTATGGCCAGGGCTTCGGGATCGGCGGCGTACTTGCCGCGCAAGGCCTCGATGCGATGTTCCATCGGAGTGTAGAAATCACTCCACCATGCCTCGTCCGGCAGGGAGAAGTGGTCGAGCAGCTCGAACCCGCCATTGCGGATCGCCGCCACCACATCCTCCGCCTTGCCCATGGTCGGGTAATCCTGGTCGAAGCCGGCCTTGACCTCGGACGGGGGGTCGTCCCTGCGCCACACCGCATCGGTAAAGGCGAGGTAGCCGCCGGGGCGCAACAGCCCGCGGTAGATCTCGAGGGCCTGCTCGATTCCGATGTTGTAGAGGGCACCCTCGGACCAGATCAGGTCGAAGCTCTCGGGCGGAAACGCGGGATGCGCCATGTCGCCGACCACCGCCCGAACCCGTTGCGCAAGCCCGCGCCCGGCCAGTGTCGCGTTCAGGCGCTCGACGCTCGGGGCATGGCGGTCGACGGCGACGATCGAACCAGCCGTAAGCTCGGCCAGATGCAGCGTCTGCCCGCCGACTCCGCAACCCAGGTCGAGCACGGCCGGCGACGCAGGCAATTCGCGGCAGATGCCCAGCGCCCTGGCGGCGCAGGCGCGGTTCCCCGGACCTTGCCGGGGCAGCGCCTCGTAGACCTCGAAGAAGATCTGCCAGTCGCGCGATACGGGTTCGTTCATGCGTCCTGCACTCCCTCGCGTTGCCACGTCATGCCTGCTTGACGTCCGCCCCCCGCTGCACCAGAAGCTCCCGCAGGATCGAACGGTGACAACGGCTCTCGTCCTCGCAGTAACAGCCCAGGGCAATATCCGTGCCGTGGGACAGCGCAGCCAGAAGATCCAGGTCCCTGCTCGGACCGGCCGACTTCAACTCGGCGACGAACTTGCGCCGGAACTGCTTCCATGCTTGCGCGTCGCGCGCCGCCAGTGCCTCCTTCAGCAGCCCCTCGCTCGGCGCAAGATTTGGGAACCACACGTCATAGAAGTCCCGCGAAGCGTACTCCTCCTTCCTCACCCCGCGCGGCGGGCGCCGCACCGTCCCGATCCGCAGCCCTTCTCCCGCTTCTCTCGGGCTGCCCAATCGCACGATCCGAATCGTCATGTTCAGGCTCCAGGTTCAGGTTTGCCGACGGGCAGCGCGGCCTGGCCCCGACCGCCACGCGTCCGGCTAAGTGGTCAGCGCATGCGTGCCAGCAGCTTGCAATGCTGGTGCGGCAGTTCGTCGGGATGACGCAGCACGTGCACCAGCGCGTCGAGCGAATCCAGCACACCCGTGATCGGAGCCGACATCGGCAGGCGGCCCTCGCGATGCAGCGCGATCGCGCGCGGCAGCGCACCCCCGAGGTGTCCCCGCGAGCCGCGAATGCTGATCGCGTTGGTGATCATGTGGTCGATGGCGTCGAGCACCAGCGGTTCGCCGCTGCGACCGAGCAGGACCACCCGCCCGCCGGGGGCGATCCGGCGAAAGATGCGGGAAACCACACCCAGCGACGCGGAGCATTCGATCACCACGTCGATGCCGTCATCGATGCATGCCTCGACCTGCGCGGGGTCGACCGCGGCATCGCACCACGGCGCGGCGAGCCGGCGACGGGCCTCGAGCGGCTCGGCGAGCACGACCCGGCTGGCGCCGAACACCTGTCGCGCAGCAATCGCCGAAAACAGGCCGATCGGCCCGCCACCGAACACGAGCACGCGGTCTCCAGGGCGGACGGGCGCACTTTCGCAGGCAAGCAGCGCGCATCCGGCCGGCTCCAGACAGGCTGCGGCACGCAGACCGTCGTCGTCGCTCGCGATCGCCGAGACGTCGTGGGCGAGGGACGCCGGCACGTCGGCGATGGTCGTGAACAGCCCGTCCATTTCCATGCCCACCAGTTTCGCCCGAGGGCACTGGTTGGGAAGGCCGCTGCGACAGGTTTCGCACTGCAGGCAGGCGTCGATCGACGCGAAGGCGACGATGTCGCCGGCACGCACGTCGCGCACGGCACTGCCGGCTTCGACGATGCGGCCGACGCCCTCGTGGCCGATGATGCGTCCCGAGGCCGGAATGAGCGCCGGCGCGGAAGTACGAACATAGCCGGAACCGGGGTCCTGCTGCACGAGATGAAGATCCGTACCGCAGATACCCGCGTACAGCATCTCCACCCTGACATGGAGGGGATCGAGTGCGCCGAGGGTTCGCTCCTCGAGCTCCAGACGCGGATGACGGTAGCGCTGATTAGGCGCAGGAGCGGCGAGACCGGCCATCGGTTCGTCGGTGGCACGCAGCACGACGGCACGACGGGATCGATTGGTGTTCATGGCGCGACGGCCTCGATGACGGTGAACGCGGAGGGCGTGGCTCGATGTCCGCTTGGCGTCAGGCCGGCGCGTTCGAGCAAGGACTCGAACTGCACGAGGCTGCGTTCCCGTCCACCCGTAACGAGCATCATGTGCAGGTCCACCATATGGGTGGCCGGATCGTCCGGCGGGTGCTCGGGCAGCACACGTTCGATCAGCAGCATGCGCGCGCCGCGCGGCATGGCGCGGCGACAGCTGTGCAGGATGCGCAACGCATCCGTGTCGCTCCAGTCGTGCAGGACGCTCTTGAGGATGTATGCGTCCGCGCGCACAGGCACTTCCTCCATGAAATCACCGCCCACCGTGGCCGGCACGCGTGTTCTGCGCGCTTGGTCCCAGTGTGCTTGCGCCTGAATTACGACGTGCGGCTGGTCGAACAGCGTCGCCTCGAGCCCGGGGTGGAGATCGAGCAGTGCGTTCAGCAGGGCGCCCGTTCCGCCCCCGATGTCCGCGACGTGCGCGACACCGGCGAGATCGAGCACCGGTGCGATGAGGCCCGCCAGGCGGCCGGTCTCGAGTTCGAGCCAGGTGTTGAACAGCTCACCGGCGACCGGATGCCGCTGCCGGTACTGCCAGGGGGTGCATCCATGCAGGTCGTCGAAGGCGGTGACGCCGTCACGCACGCCGCGCTCGATGCAGGTCCACACCGGCGCGTAATGCGTGGCCGCCAGCAGCAGGCGCTGGCGCAGGCCGGCTGTCGAACTCGAGGTGAGCGCGTGACCGGCCTCGGTGAGAGCGAACACGTCATCGCCCTCGTCGCGGCACACCCCCAGTGCGGTGAGGGCGCCCAGCAGGCGCCGCAAGCGGTCGGCATCGGCTCCCATGTCCTTGGCCAGCGTGCCGGCATCGCTCGGAGCGCCTGCCAGGCGGTCGGGCAGATCCAGTTGCACGGCGGCATGGAGCACGGCGGTGGTCTGGTAGCCGTCGATCAGACCGGCAAGATCCGCCAGGGCGTCGGCAAGCGGTAGGCGAGGCTTCAGCATTTGCGGAACACCACGATCGGGCACTGATCGCCCATCTCGTATGCTTGCGTCGATGTCTCGACGCACTCGAAACCGGCCTCGCGAAACAACGCCACGGCCTGATCGGGGGTGACGAAATGGTAGCTCGCGCCCGAGTCACGATAGGCATCGATGATGCGCAGCTGTTCGAGGGGCCAGCCAAGCCGGCTTGCGAGTTCGCTCCATTCGACCCTGACCTGGCTTCTGAGCAGGCGCCACACGTCGGCCAGCGCCACGCCCTGCTCCGGCCCCTCCTGCAGGGCCATGCCAAGACGCAGCTTGAGGCAGTTGAGATCACGGATCGCTCCGGCGTTCAGCGCCGAGATGACCGCCTCGGGTGTCTCCCGCCGGGGCGGCGGAACGAACAGGCGGAAGACCACCAGGCCGCCGTGCGCGACGATGCGGGCCAGCCGCGAGGCCAGCACGGTCTGCCCCTGCGGGTAGTCGAGCAGGTGCAGACCCCCGTCGCACATGACGATGTCGACGGCGCCGTCGGGAAGGTCGATCTCACGCCAGTCGGTGCACATCGCCGCGGTGCGCGGACCGGGCCAGATGTGGTCGATCATCGCCTGAGTGCGATCGGCCGCGCGCAGCAGGCTGCGATCCGGCCAGTCGAGTGCGAACAGCTCCGGCGTGACGCCGAGAATCAGCCCCCGCGGAGCGACCCCCGCATGCATCCCGATCCACCGCGACAGGGCCTTGGCGAAGGCCGCGGCATCGGCAGGACAAGGGCGCAGCGGTGATCCGATATGCCTCCAGTCGCGGGCGACCGCCGGCCACTGTCCCGGTGCGGCCAAGAGCGTTGCGTTGTGTGGTTCGACCAAGTCGACCTCCTCAGTCATGAAAGATCGGAAACGGATGCGCCGTTACGTTCCGGCGAAGCGATCAGCCGCTCAAGACCGGATGCGAAGCGCAGCACCTCCTGCAGATAGGCCTTGTCCATGTGGCGCGGACGTCCGATCGTCTTGTTGGCGTCCAGCAACACCGGCCGACCCTCGTGGATCACGAAATCGAACTTTCCGTAATCGAAACCGAGCGCTCGACGCAATGCACGCAGTTCGTCCGGCACCTCGACCGGCTCCCAGCGCACCACGCTCGAGGCCTTGAGGATCGGGCGGTCCGACACGAAGCGGTTGCAACGCTCCTCCTCACCGCAGAATACCCAGAAGCGCAGCGCGTAACCGGCAGGGTCCGGCTCGGGAATGAAGCGCTCGACCACGAGCGCCGGATCGTCGAAGCATTCGCGCGATACCTTGTCGAGGCCGTCGAAAATATCGTAGCCGGGGATCTCGGCGATGCCCGGAAACGGCTCGGGTTTCCCGCGCTTGCGCGCCAGGCGATTCAAGCGCGCTTCGGGACGGCCGCCGAAATTGGCGTTCGACTTGACGATCACCGGTCCGTCCCACGCGTCGCCCGCATTCAGCACGGCGCCGCTGATCCGCCTTTTCGAGATGTCCGTGACGCCGATATTGATGCAGCGCGGGAAGGTCGCCGCGAAGTCGATGTATTCCTGCGGCGTGACCGTGGTGTCGACATGAAGGATCGCCGCATCGCCGTGCAGCGGCCCGCTCGGGATGCCGTGCTGCACGACTGCCTCGTGCCCGCGGCGACGCATCTCCCGCAGGATGTCATGCATCAGGTAGCGTCCCCGAAAACCCAGGCTGCGCAGGCTGAAGGCGCGGAGACGATCATGTCGATGAGTGATGACGACGAAACGGGCCATATCGGAATCAGGCGGAGGCGGTCGATCGGGGAGTCGCGCAGCGCGGCAGCATGCCCGACTTGTAATCAGGATTCGATCTTACGCGATTAGACTCGATCTCAGGCGAATTAGGTTTGCCTGAGGTCGCGCGCGATGCGTGCTGCGCGAGACGGCATTGCAGTGAAGGCGTCACCAGGCCGTGCCGAGCACAGACGACCCGCTTCATGTGCCGACACCGGCCCGACTCCTGTGCCACCGGCGCATCGACTCCGGCGCCCTATGAGCGCGCGAAATCCGGGATGCGGAAGCGTTTGCGATACGCGCCCGGGGCGAGGCCGGTGGTACGCCTGAACAGCCGTCGAAAGAATGCGGCGTCTTCGTAGCCGACCCGCCAGGCGATCTCGTCGATCGGCGCGTCGGTGCGCTCTAGTCGGCGCTTGGCGTCTTCGATGCGCAGGCGCTGCACGTAGGCGATCGGCGTGAGGCCGGTCGCGCTCGTGAAGCGCCGCTTGAACGTGCGTTCGGCCAGCTTCGATCGCTTGATCATCTCCTCCACCGGATTTGCCACGGAGAAGTGCTCGACCAGCCATTGCTGCGCGCTCAGGATCTCGCCATCGCCGTGGTCGCTGCGGCCCTCGAAGACAATGAAGGGCGTAAGCCCGTCCTGATGCCATTGCAGCGCGAACAGGCGCGCCACCTCCTGCGCGTCGGTAGCGCCCGAATAGCGCGCAATGAGGTATAGCACCATGTCGTGCCAGGTCGTCGAGGCGCCGGAGCTGACCAGCTCCTCGCGCAAGCCCGAGATCACGAGGACCCGCTCGGGGTGAATCGGCACCGCCGGATACGTAGCCGAGAAGGCGCGCGCATAGCCGAAGTGCACAGTCGCGTCCCGACCATTGAAAAGCCCCGTCTCCGCGAGCAGGAAAATGCCCGAGCATGCGGAGCACAGCACCGCACCACGGGCGTACATGCGCTGTAGCCAGTCCACCAGCCGGGGATAGCGGCCCTTCCGCCAGCCTTCAGCCGGAAGCAGGATGGACGGCACGATCACGATATCGCAGCTCTCGACCGCATCGATCGCGCGCTGCACCTCGATCGGCACACCGCTGGCGAGTTGCAGCGGGCCGGCCGCCTCGCCGACGATGCGTACCTCGAACGGCGGGCGCGGACCCGCGTTCGACATGCGCATCAGCGAAAAGGCATTCATCACGTCGAAGATGCCGAACAGCGTCGACACCACCGCGTCGGGCAGCGCCACGAGACCGACGTGAAGAGGGCCAGCCCCGGCGTGGGTCGATGGCTTCAGCATGGCGCGCGATTCTCCTGAACAAGGCGTGGGCGCGGGTCAGCGCGGCCCATCCACCCGAAATGGCACGTACGAACCGTTCCAGGGTGATTCCGGCTCTGTCGCGAGCATAGCCGCTTATCCATCATAGGCACGTCGTTTTGACATTCCATTAGCACAGGAGACCTGCCATGAGACGCTCATCCCTGCGGAACCCGTCCCGCCTCATATCGGCGCTTGCGCTCGCGGCCCTGGCCGCGTCGTCACAGGCCACCGCCCCCGCGAAGACGTGGTGCGCAGATCGCTGCGACCAGATCGTCATCGACTGGAACCTGCAGACCCACCAGGTCATCGAGGCCGCCGACGGCTATCGCGATCCAATGGCCGCCTCGCGCATCCTGGCCATGGTACATCTGGCGATGCACGATGCGGTCAACGCCGCGCAGCCTCGTTACCGCGCCTACGCCTACCAACCGGACGTCGGGCCGTCGCACGCCGGCGCCGATGCCCCAGTCGCCGCGGCAGTGGCCGCACACGACGTACTGGCCACGCTGTATCCCGCACAGCAGAGCCTGCTGCGCGCCACGCTCGACGCGACACTCCTCGATGCCGGGGTCGGTCCCGCCGTCGAACAGGGAAGGCAGCTCGGCGCCGCCGCGGCCGCCGCGATGCTCGCCCGCCGCGCCGACGACGGCAGCCGCGCCGAGGAGTCCTACCAGCCCGGCAGCCGCCCCGGCGACTACCGGTTCGTGCCTGGTTTCGATTTCGTCGCCGCACCGCACTGGCGCGCGGTCACACCCTTCACCATGCGCGCGCCGGACCAGTTCCGCGTGGCCCCACCGCCGACCCTGACGAGCACACGCTATGCGGTCGACTTCGACGAGGTCAAGGCCACCGGCAGCAAGGCTGTCGACGCGCAGCGCAGCACCGAGCAGACCCAGTACGCTGCCTACTGGTACGAGTTCTCGGACATCGGCTGGAACCGCATCGCGCGCAGCGTAGCCCGCAGCAAGCCACAGGACCTGTGGGAGCGCGCCCGCAGCTTCGCGCTGCTCAACGCGGTGATGGCCGATGCCTACATCGCAGGCTGGGACTCGAAGATGCACTACGACCTGTGGCGCCCGGTCACTGCGATCCGCGAGGCCGCGCACGACGGCAACCCGGCCACCGTGCCCGATCTGGCGTGGACGCCGCTCCTTACGACCCCGCCGGTCCAGGACCATCCATCCACGCATAGCGCCCTCGGTGCGGCGGCCGCCGTCGTGCTGGCACACGTCTTCGGCAGTGACGAGGTGCCGTTCACGATGGCTTCGACAAGCGCGCTGCCCCAGGCACCTGCACGCAGTTTCGCGAGCTTCAGCGCCGCCGCCCGCGAGAACGCCGATTCGCGCGTGCGCGCCGGCCTGCATTTCCGCTTCGCGACGAGCGCAGGTTTGCAGCTCGGCGCGCAGATCGGGCGGCAGGCCGCAGCCAGCCTGCTCGGTCCCGTCACCCAGGCTCACTGACAGACGAATCACCAACCCAAGGAGTCGCAACCATGAACACTTCCGTGATCGATCAATCCAGACTCGAAAGCTTCATCATGCACGCCGTCGGCGATTTGTCGTCCGGCTACGCGGGCGTGATGGTGAGCCTCGGCAGCAAGCTCGGCCTGTACAAGGCGATGGCCGGTGCCGGCCCGCTCAGCGCCAAGGAGCTGGCCGCGCGCGCCGGCTGCGCCGAGCGTTACGTGCGCGAATGGCTCAACGCACAGGCCGCCGGCGGCTACGTCGGCTACCACGCCGTGAGCAACACCTACGAGCTCACCCCCGAGCAGGCGATGGTGCTCGCCGACGAGGACAGCCCGGTGTACATCCCGCACGCGTGGAACGTGCCGGCCTCGATGTGGTTCGACGAAGACAAGGCCATCGACGCCTTCCGTACCGGCAAGGGGGTGCCCTGGGGCGATCACGCCGACCGCATGGTGTGCGGCGTGGCGGCCTTCTACCGCAACGGGTATCGGGCGAGCCTCGTGTCGCAGTGGCTGCCCGCGCTCGAGGGCGTGACGGACCGGCTCGAAGCCGGCATCGACGTTGCCGACGTGGGCTGCGGCCACGGCCACTCGACCATCCTGATGGCGCAGGCTTTTCCGAACTCGCGCTTCCATGGCTTCGACACGCACGCGCCGTCGATCGCCGAGGCCCGCCGCCATGCAGCCGAAGCGGGCGTCGCCGAACGGGTACGCTTCGAGGTCGCCCGCGCAACCGACTACCCGGGCAGCGACTTCGGCCTGGTCTGCTTCTTCGATACGCTGCACGACCTGGGCGATCCGGTCGCCGCGGCCCAGCATGCCGCCGCGGCGCTCGCTCCCGACGGCACCGTGATGCTGGTCGAGCCCTTCGCCAACGACCGCGTGGAAGATAACCTCTCCCCGGTGGCGCGCCTCTACTACGCCGCCTCGACCACGCTGTGCTGCGCCCACGCGATCTCCGAAGGCGGCAAGCTCGTGCTCGGTGCACAGGCCGGCGAGGCCCGCCTCGCGGACGTGTTCCGCAAGGCGGGCTTCACCCGCGTGCGGCGTGCGGCCGAGACGCCGTTCAACCTCGTGCTGGAAGTGCGCCCCTGACGACCGCAGGAGATGGTGGGTGTGAAGGAGCCCGGGCTTGCGCGCCCGCAAACCCGGGCCTCGCCCCCGCCGCGCGACCCGCAACGCGGCGAACCAGGCTACCGGGCGAGCGCGCGTTCCACGCTGGCGATCTTGTCTTCCATGCTCTGCTCGCGGTCAGTGCGCGTCCCCAGCCGGATCGAGGTCGTGATCCGCGGGGCACCCATCTCATGCACCACCTCATGACAGCGCTTGACCACAGCCATCACCTCGTCCCATTCACCTTCGATGTTGGTGCCGTACGCATGAAGCTGCGACTTCAGACCAGCCTCCTGAATCACCCGCTCGCAGGCGGCGACGTGCGCCGACACGGACAGGCCGACGCCGATCGGAACCACACACAGGTCGAGAATCACCTTCATTTCCATCCACTCCCGGAACGCGTTCACCATTGACCCGGCGACGATAGCACCGCGGAGCCCCGATGGGGGTCGTCCGCGGCGACGGTCTGGCAGCCTGTCGGACTTGAGGCTGATCTGCTGCACCAGTGGGAGAAGCGGTCCATATTCGCCCGTTTTTTCGTTGCATAGAACCACTATGCGCCTCAAAAACGGCCGAATCTGGCCTCGCTTTCCCACTCGGCTCGCGACGATCGCTCAAGTCCGACAGGCTGCTAGCGCTCAGCCCTTGGGTACGCGTCCCATCAGGTAGAAGGGGTCGTTGGGCGGGGTGCCGGTGAGGTGCACCAGGCGGTTGCTCAGTGCGAAGAAGGCGGTGATCGCCCCGATGTCCCAGATCGCCTCGTCGTCGAAGCCGTGCGTGCGCAGCGCCTCGAAGTCGGCCTCCTCGATCTCGCCGCCACGCGTCGACAGCTTGACCGCGAAGTCGAGCATCGCCCGCTGGCGCGGCGTGATCTCGGCCTTGCGGTAGTTGGTGGCGAGCTGGTCGGCCACGCGCGGGTTCTTCGCACGAATGCGCAGCACCGCGCCGTGCGCGACCACGCAGTAGAGGCAATCGCCCACGCCCGAGGTCGCCACCACGATCATCTCGCGCTCGGCCTTGGTCAATCCGACGTCCTTTTCCATCAGCGCGTCGTGATAGTCGAAGAAGGCACGGAACTCGGCCGGGCGGTGTGCCAGCATGAGAAACACGTTGGGAACGAAGCCGGCCTTCTCCTGCACCGCCAGGATGCGGTTGCGCATGTCCTCGGGCATGGCCTCGAGGTCGGGAACCGGAAAGCGGCTGATTTTTTCGGTCATTGCATCGATCTCCATCAAATTGACATGCAGTTGGCGGGCGGCGCCGGGCAGCCCGCAGTCATTCGTTCAGCGATTCACGTCGACCACGAGACGGCCGCGCACCTGCCCTTCCAGGAGCTTGTCGGCAGCCTCGATCACCTCGCCCAGGCCGATCTCGTGCGTAATCATCTCCAGCTTCGCGACGTCCAGATCGCGCGCCAGGCGCTGCCAAGCCTCCAGGCGTTCTTCGCGCGGCGCCATCACGCTGTCCACCCCGGCCAGCGTCACCCCCCGCAGGATGAACGGCGCCACCGAGGACGGAAAGTCCATCCCCTGCGCCAGCCCGCAGGCGGCCACCGTGCCGCGGTACTTCGTGCTGGCGCACACGTTGGCCAGGGTGTGGCTGCCGACGGTGTCGACCGCGCCGGCCCAGCGCTCCTTCGCCAGCGGACGGCCCGGCTCCATGAACTGGGCCCGATCGACGATCTCGGCGGCCCCGAGCGCCTTGAGGTAGTCGGCCTCCTGGGGCCGACCCGTGGAGGCCACTACCGTAAAACCGAGCTTCGCCAGAAGCGCCACCGCCACGCTGCCGACGCCGCCGTTGGCCCCGGTCACCAGCACTTCGCCCTGCGCGGGCGTCACGCCGTGGCGTTCCAGCGCCATCACGCACAGCATCGCCGTATAGCCGGCCGTGCCGATCGCCATTGCCTGGCGCGGGGTGAAGGCGGCCGGCAGCGGCACCAGCCACTCGCCCCTCAGTCGCGCCCGTTGCGCGAGCCCGCCCCAGTGGCCTTCGCCCACGCCCCAGCCGTTGAGCACCACTGCATCGCCGACCGCCACCTCCGGGTGGCTGCTGGCCTCGACCGTCCCCGCCAGGTCGATCCCCGGCACCATCGGAAACTTGCGCACCACCGGCCCCTTGCCGGTGATCGCCAGCCCGTCCTTGTAATTCAGTGTCGAGTACGCCACCCGCACCGTCACGTCGCCCTCGGGCAGGACGCTCTCGTCCAGTTCGGTCACGCCGGCCCGGTAGCCGGTATCGTCCTTCTCGATCAGTACTGCCTTGAACATTGCCTTCTCCTACGAATCAATCCAGATCGCTCATCCGGGAAAACCCGGAAAAATCAGCGGGGCAAGCCCGCCAGAAACCCTTCGCCGAACTGGCGCAGCGGGGCTTCGCTGCGCACCAGCTTGGCGCGCAGCGCGGCCTCGAGCCGGTCGCGATACGCTTCCGGCAACGCGCCCATTTTCTGTCCGAGATTGCCGATCAATCGCTCCCGCCGGAAAACTGCTCGAACACCTGCTTGCCGGTCAGCGTCGGCGTGCGGTTGGCGAAGTCGTAGTACGCCGGCTTCTCGTCGATGAAGATCTGGCTGGCGAACCGGAAACCGGTCTTGTCCTGGAACAGGCCGGCGGACACGATGTATTCGTCCGACGGCAGCAGGTGATAGAACAGATGCGTGCCGCAGGTGGGGCAGAACCCGCGCTCGGCCCACTCCGACGAACGGAACGTCTGCGGCTTCGCCGTACCGCCGAACGTGACGCCATGCCCGCAATGCACCGCGAACATCGGCCCGCCGCCCCAGCGCCGGCACATGCTGCAATGGCATACGCTGACTTCGTCGTGATCGGGCGCGGTCACTTCGACCGCGCCGCACAGGCAGGAAGCTTTCATCGGTAGATCCTCCATGGTTCAATACGCGTTCTCATGTTCTGGTATTTGCTAGAGTTCCACCCCGAACTGGCGCAATACCAGGACCATCAGAAAATAGCAGCTCGCGGTGATTCCGATCGAGATCGTCATGCCGAGGTAGAAGTTCAGGCCCTGATTCAGCAACACCGGCAAGGCGATGAACAGCGCCAACGAGGGAAGCACCAGCCAGAAAACACTGGATGCCAGCGCGCTGACCTTGCTCGCGTCGCCCGTATCCAGATAGAGCCAGAACATCGCCAGGACCGACGTAAGCGGCACGGATGCCAGGATGGCGCCGGCAAATGAGCTGCGTTTGGCGATCTCGGAGATCAGCACGACAAGAATGGCAGTAACCGCGACCTTTGTAAGATAGTAAGTCAATTGTCCTGCTCCTTCCTGGTGTCCGTATAGCGACAGGGAACAGCGGAACAGAAAGGCTGCACGGCATCTTGCGGATCCAAGATGCGTAACGTTTCTCTCTCCGTCCGACTGCATCGACTCGTCAGCCGCCCCCACCTGCCGCCCCTGCGGTTCGCGGAGCCTTCGGCTTGCTTCGCAGGACGAGGCCGATTCCAATCAGCCCCGACCCTATGAGCGAGAGATCTTGCGGCACGCCAAGCAAGAAGGCTGCCTGCATCCCGATGGCACTCCACAGTATGGGTACGACATGCGCCCTCCGCGGATAAGGTGCCACCAGGAAGGCGAGCATTCCGACAGTGTACAAGGTTGTGGGACAAGGTAATCCGAACGTTGGCACAGCGGGATAGGCATGGCCAGCCACCCAGGACCAGGCCGGATACACCACGAGTCCGAATCCGATCAGCGTCGCGCCGATCCATGAGCGAAGATCGCCGCTCCACTCGAAGCGAAGTCGACGGCGCACCACGCCGTCCCACGCGAAGACGGCCGCACCGGCCAGCGAGAGAGCCGCAAAGGCGTACGCCAGGGGGTTGATTCGCGCGAAGAAGGCAAAATGATAGACGATAGCCAGCCATGTCCATAGCATGGCCAGTATGCCCGACACCACAGCGTGGCTCCACTTGCGCGGCCTCGCCACCAACAGGACGCCGACCAGGGCCAACCCGATCAGAAGAAGCTGAGTCGGCCAGATCGCCTCGTTGTATGCACGGAATACGTCGTAGAACTGGTCAACGGTGAAGGGCATGCGCATGCGTCCTTTCGGTAGCTAGCGAAGGCCTGAAAGGACCCGATCGGCGGGGAAGCGGTTTTTGCCCCTCGCCCGCTCGAAACCACATCGACGGGGCCGAATCAGTGCCGACGCTCGACGAGTTCCCGTAGCGGTGCCGGCAGCAGACTGCGCAGGCGGGCGGTGAGCTCTTGTTCGCGACGTTGCCATACGATGCCGAGCCAGATCACGGCGAAGCCGATGCCGGTCAGCACGAACGGGAACACGATGCTGTCCTTGAATACGTTATAGGCCAGATACCCGACGTAACCTGCGGCACCCAGTCCCCCGAAGACGGCGAACACGCGCCGCGACAGGATCGCGCCGACGACGATCATCAGCAGGTTGATGCAGAAGTACAGGAACTTGCTCAGTTCGTCGTCCGAGCGCATCAGCGACAGGCCGCCCCAGAAGGCCAGCACCCCGAACAGATACAGCCAGAACGCGTAATCCTTCGCGTGACGCGTGCGTACATCGACCCAGAAGGCGAGCAGCACGATCAGGAGCCCGAACCACAGGGACACGAACTTGCGCAGTTCCCACGTAGCGTCAGCGTCGCCGAACAGGAACGGCGTCAGATCCATGCTCAGGTACCAGAGCGTGACGCCGACGGGCATCACGAGGAAGGGCAGGCGGTAGCGCCACAGCATCGCCGCGGCAACCGCCAGCGTCGCCAGCTCCATCAGCAGCCAGCGCCAGTCGATGTAGGTATGGTAGTCGCGATACACCCGCCCCTCCGCCCACCATCCCAGCGCGCTCTGCAGGCCATAGATCGCCAGCGGCGTGAGCACGACGACGAAGGCGGCGACGATGCCGGCCGGAATGGGCAGGCGCTGACGGTATAGCAGATGCTCCGTCGCCCACAGGCCGGCGCCGGCATAGGCCAGCGCGATGAAGAACAGGCCCCAGCCGCCGAAGCGCTCCCAGCCCAGGGTCATGAACAGGGTCATCGCACCGATCGCGAGCAGGCCGCCGAGGTAGTACAGGATGTGCGTGAAGCGGAACGACGGGGTATCGGCGGCACGCTCCGACAGGAAACCCCACAGGGCCTCGGCCTGGGCATCACTGACCAGGCCGCGACGGACCGCTTCGTCGAGAAGGGGACGATTCAGTTTCATGGATACTCCCGAGAGGCGATCCGGTCGCCGGGACCGCGAAGCGCCTCGTGGCCCACCCGAATCTCCCGATCCAAAGGATGCCATGGTAAATGACTTTGACATCGTTGGGCGTGTGTTCTCACGGCGAAGCGACATCCACCCTCGTTCCGGAAGTCATGGAGTGAGGCCCGCAACTGCTGCATACGAACACCATGAAGATGGCCTTGGACCCGTTTTCCGTCGGAAGGGTCTGCTACAGCCTCGAAGCAGGCAGACGTGTCAAGCGCGGAAGCACAATGGACAAGCCCGCTTCAGTATTGCAGCAAGGCCGGGGCAGCCCGCAGCGCGCCTGCATGACGTGGCATCTCGGCCGCACGGGGCCATGATCGTCCGCTCACGGGTGTCGTCAAGGACGGCGGCCTGGCGAGCGGATCGCGCACACGAAACAGAAGGATTACATTTACAGGAGATAGTCTAAAATCAAGACAAGTGTCAATGTCTGTCCGTGCGATCGTATCGGGCATCAGCTTTCATGTCGGGCAAGTGAATCGACCGCGTGAGGGGTGCAGGCGACGATCCTCGTACTTGCGGGGAGGGATCCGGTGAACCAGCTTCCGGATGTGGGGAGGGTCATCTCGCTCAACGCGCGCCTTTATCCTCAACGGCCGGCCGCGCGGGATCTCGCGCGTGCGCTCACGTTCCGCCAGTGGAACGAACGGTCCTGCCGGCTCGCCAATGCACTGATCGGACTCGGCCTGCGAAAGGGTGACCGAGTCGCCATCCTCGCATATAACGGTGTCGAGTGGCTGGAGATCTACGTCGCGATGGCCAAGGCCGGGCTGGTCGCAGTGCCGATCAATTATCGCCTGCTCGGTCCGGAGATCGCCTACATCGTCGCTGACGCGGGGGCGCAGGCGATTATCGTGCAGTCGGACTTGGCCGAGCGGATCGAGGCCATTCAGGACGACTTGGCGATCGCCCCCTCTCGCTACATCCAGTTCGGCGACGCTGCGAACGCGGGCGGCTACACTGCCTACGAGTCGCTGCTCGCGGGCGGCGCAGCGACCGAGCCGGCGGTGGCGCTACATGGCGATGACCCGTTCGCGCTCATGTATACCTCCGGTACGACCGGCAGACCGAAGGGCGCAGTGCGTTCGCACGGTGCCACTGCGCTGTTGTCGCTGATATCGACCGTCGAATTCGGCTTCACGCGGCGGGACACGGCGCTGCTGGTAATGCCGATGTGCCACGCCAACTCGCTGTTCTTTGCCTTCCCGATGGCCTATTGCGGTGCCGGCTGCTGCGTCTATGACCGCAGGAGCTGCGAGCCCGAGCACCTTCTCGCCACGCTCGCCACCGAGCACTGCACCTTTACGTCACTGGTGCCCACGCACTACATCATGATGCTGGCCTTGCCCGAAGCGGTGAAGCAGCGGCACGACGTGAGCGGCGTGAGCAAGCTGCTGATCTCCTCGGCACCGGCCCGGCGTGAGACCAAGCTCGCCGTCATGGAGCATTTCCGCAACTCCAGCCTGTTCGAAGGCTACGGCTCGACCGAAGCGGGGTGGGTGACTCTTCTGCGACCCGACGAGCAACTTACCAAGCTCGGTTCGATCGGGCGTGAGCTGATCGGCACCGACCGCATCCGGCTGCTCGACGAGCAGGGCGTGGAGGTCGAAGAAGGCGAAGTCGGCGAACTGTACTCACGTACGCCCTATGCCTTCAGCGAATACTGGGGATTGCCGGAAAAGACCGCGGAGTCTATCCGTGACAGCTACTTCAGCGCGGGCGACATGGCGCGACGCGACGAAGACGGCTTCTATCAACTGGTGGACCGCAAGAAGAACATGATCATCAGCGGCGGCGAGAACATCTACCCGTCAGAAGTCGAGAGCATGCTCGGCGCGCATCCCGAGGTGCTGGATGTGGCGGTGATCGGTGTACCGGACGCAAAGTGGGGCGAATCCGTTCACGCCGTGATCGTGTTGCGCGAGGGTGGCGCCGCGACCGAGGCGGAAATCCTCGATTGGTGCCGGCCGCGAATCGCCGGATACAAGCGGCCCCGCTCGGTGGCCTTCATCGACGAAGCCGAGATGCCGCGCACCGCCACCGGCAAGGTGCTGCACCGCGTGCTGCGCGAGCGCTACACAGGCGAGCGGGCCGCCCACTAAGAGGAGGGCGACATGGCAGTCACGGACAAGGCGAGCGATTCACTCAGCAGCGTGGTCATGGGTGCGCGGGCGGGCGAAGCGATCGAGGGCGGGACGGGCGACGGCGCCGCATGCGACGGCGGCGCGGTGATTGGCCGGGTGCTGCGGGAACAGGGAGTGAAGGTCTTGTTCACCGTCAACGGTGGGCATATCTGGCCCATCCTCGCCACCCTGCGCGAGCAGGGCATCCGGATGATCCACATGCGCCACGAACAAACCTGTGCATACGCCGCCGACGCCTGGGCGCGCACGACCGGCACCCCGGGCGTGTGCAGCGTCACCGCGGGTTGCGGCCTGACCAACGCGGTCACCGGGCTGTGCGCCGCGAGCCTGGCCGGCAGCGCCGTGGTTGCAATCGCCGGCCAGCATCCAACCACCGAGGACGCACTCGGTTCGTTCCAGGAAGCGTACGGATCCGAGATCTGCCGATCGTTCGCCAAGTCGGTCAAGCGGGTGCTCGACTGGTCGACGATCGAAGTCGACCTGCGCCGTGCATTCCGCGAGGCAAGCCTGCCGCCGCAAGGCGTCGCCCTGGTCGAGATCCCGACCAACATCCTTTACCAGCGCGGGGATCCGTCAGCCCAGCGCCACGGTGCCCGCGCCTATGACGCGGACGAGTTGCGTGCCGGAGCGGACCCGCGCGCGATCGAACGCGCCATTGCGGTCCTGGCCGCGAGCGAGCGGCCGCTGATCGCGGCCGGTGACGGCGTGTTCTGGTCCGGTGCGGCGCGGGAGTTGCGGCGGTTTGCCGAGCTGACCGGCATCCCGGTATACGGACGACGCTCCGGGCAGGGGGCGCTGCCGGAAGATCATCCGCTTGCGGTGCGTGGCGTATGGAAGAAACCCTTCTCGAGTCGTGCCGATGTGGTGCTGGCGATCGGTTTTCGCTTCTGGAGCGGCGAACGCTTCGGCGAGCCGCCGACCTGGAACGGGGATGCCCGCTATGTCCAGGTCGACGCGACGCCAGGGCGGATCGGCCTGCATGTTCCGGCCGAGGTCGCGATCGTCGGCGATCCCAAGCTCGTGCTGGAGCAGTTGATCGAAGGTGCCCGCACCCACGATTGGCAGTCGCACTTTGAAGGGGATTGGCTTCGCGAGGTCGCAGCGGCACGCGGGAACTTCGAGCGAAGGCTTGCCGAACATGCCGAGGCGCACGGCGAGCGCATGCCGATTCACCCCGTGCGGCTCGCACGCGAACTGTGTCAGGTGATCGACGACGATGCCACGGTGGTCATCGACAGCTTCACCATGAGCGGCTGGATCTCGCAGTGGTTCTTGGCCCGCTTCCCCGGACAGGTTCTGGATGCCGGGCCGCTCGCGCCGGTGGGCCACGGGATCGGGATGGCCATCGGCGCCCAACTTGCGCGTCCGGGCAAGCAGGTGGTGGTGGTGCTCGGCGACGGCGGAATGGGCATCGGCGGATTCGACCTGGAGACCGCGCGCCGCTATGGACTGCCGATCGTAGTCGTGCTGTGGAACAACAGCTCCTGGGGGCCGGGGTTCTCGGAGATGCCGCTGCTAAAGGGGCGCACCGACCCCTTCGAAATGCTGCCGGAGCTGCGCTACGATCGTATGGCCGAACTGATGGACTGCCACGGCGAGCACGTCACCCGTCCAGAGGAGATCCGTGGCGCCCTCGAGCGGGCGTTCGGTGCCGGCAGGACGGCACTGGTCAATGTCATCGGCGATGGCAGCGTCGGCCACCCGAGCCTGGGCGGCAATCTGCTCGGGTCGACGCGGGTCTAGTGGTACGCCACCATCCGTCGGCACAGTCATCCTTTCCATCCGGTGTTAGTCCGACACTGCGTCACGCTCATGCCAAAAACTCGACCGTGAGGCCAGGAAGTGCGATTCCTTGCACTTCGGATCGCCAGGTTTCTCCCGCATGGACCGACTGCGCGGTGGTAACCGTACCAGTGGTCACAATCTCGCCAGCATGCAGGGGCGCGTGATCGAGCTGCCTGGCCAGCACTGACAACAGGTGGGCAATGGCCGACAGTGGACTGCCGAGTACATTGCTGCCCTTGGCCGTCTCGACGTGGCGACCGTCGCATGACAGGGTCAGCGTGAAGGACTCGAGCGCGGCAATGACATCAGTCCCGAGCAGAGGCAAGGGCTGCGGGGGGCCGACCAGCAGGGTGCCGTGGAGGGACCCGTCAGCGACGGTATCCGGGGCCTGAAACCGCCAGCCGGGAAAATGCGACTGCACGATCTCGAAGCCGTGTGCCACCCAGTCGATCGCATTCAGAACTTCGAAAAGATTGGCCCCAGTCCAAGGAACAGCGCGAAACCCGAAGACGATCTCAGGTTCGATCTTCGGCTCGACGAAACGACTGAGGCGACAGGTCGTCCGCGTGTCGTTCAGGCGAACGACCGTCGTATCGTAGATGTACCCCCAAATCGGTTCGCACACTCCGAACTTGGACCACATATCGGGGTTGGTAAAGCCGATCTTCCGGCCGACCGGTTTGGCACCCTCATTCAGGCGCGCACAGTGAACGAAGTGCGCAACCTCGTAGGCAGCCGCAAGATCGAAGGCGGGCAGACGCGTCGTGAAGGGTTCAACTTGATGCGCTGAGTCTTGCGCTGCCTTCATTTCCAACGCGAGTGCGCGAAAGTCGAGCGGTATCGGCATGAGCGTCTCTCCTAGCGGCCTGACGTGGTGCGCCAGCGGAGGGTCAAGAAGCGCAGCCCTTCGATGTTCCACTGCAATCAGTTGTCGGGCGAACCAGTCACAGGCCTGGTGACTCGTCGCGCAAGAATACTGGAAGGTCAATGGTCGGTGGGCGGTTCCCCGACTCGTACAACATGTCTGCGACATACCCACGGTGGTAGGTCTTGTGGTTCACGATGTGCAACAGGATATCCCCCCGGCTCATAGAGCCTGGATTGCCGTCGACGAAATTGAACGCAACTATTTGCTCCAGCGACTTCTCGTCCTGGTCATCTGCATGAACGACATACCATTCATCAATTTCTCGTTGAGCCAGGCACAGTTCGGCAACGGAAGGGATTGCTTCGAAATTGCGATCGGTAAGCCCATGCTCCTTGCCTTCGAGGTGCGCCTTCCATATGAGATCAACGGCATAGCTGTGGCTCAATATGCCATTCATCCCGTTAGGGCGGCCCGGCCTTGCTTCGACCAACAATGCAACAGGCAACTCCAACAACGCACCGTAAAGGCGTGCATTTGCCCATGCCGTATATCGAGTCAACATGCGTATGTTTCGGGTGGCCGACATGCTTGTGCCCAACGCCAGGACTAAGGCAAGACCATAAATGAGCTATCAGACATCATCCGTCAGAACCTCTCCAGTACTGCCGCAAATTGCGTAAGCAGCTGCTGAAAACAGCAATACCATCAGTGCCGTTGAGAATATATTCACTGCGATACCAACGGCACCGATCAGAGCAATGGTTCTGTCGGCAACCGACGGGTGCGAATATCAGCGTTACTGTCAATGCCAGCATAGCAATACCCTCGCCGCAATGGGAGCGGAGTCGCACATAGGCCAATGGCAAGCCAGAGATTGCCATCACAATCAGCCCTTCGCGCCGATCAAGATTGCAGGGGATTCCCGGCTTCATCGCAAGATGCCTGACAAGCAAGGCCTCTCCCTTGTGGCAGGCAAGTCAGTTCCGCATCGATATGCATCGCGCAAGCGATAGGCCTTGTCGAATTGAACCGCCAGGAAGGGCGGTGAGTAACGGGAATGTTACGCCAATATCATGCGTACGGGATAGAATTGGGCGCTACTGTTGGGCTTGAGCCGTGTCGAATGGCGTCGGAGGCCCGAGCGATTACAGGGCATCTGCCGTGATGCACGACCTGCACACGGGGTTCGGGGTGTTGCGAGGTGCGCTTGCGCGAATACGTGCAGAAGGGGTTCGAAACGACCCGCCCTGATCGCCCTTGGCTGTGCCGGTCTGCGGTGGATCAGCTTCATGGCGACCCGTCACGACAGCGTGGTATCGGGCCAACGCCGTAACGATCTGCTGGCGAACGGTCATTCCGCGCGCCTCTCCCGCCTCGGCACCAGATCCTTGTAGCCGGTCACCCCTGCTTCCGAACGCAGCCAGGCTGGATCGGGTTCCTCGCCCAGCGCCCACGCCACGAGCGCCGCCGGCACGTTGGCGCCGGCCAGGTGCTGGAACGGATAGTCGCCTGCGAATCTCGGATTCAGATCGATGATCGCCGGCCGGCCACCTCCCATCCGCAGGTCGATCCCCCAGATTCCGCTATGGCCGATCAGCGCCGCCAGGCGCTCGGGGAGATCGCCCAGGACGTCGGGCGGCAGCGTCGTCGCCCGATCGGACTCGCCGGCGCGCATGCGGTGCACCTCGGTGACGAAATGCGCCGCATGACGGCCGTTCGGATCGTTGACCAGCACCAGGCACCACTCCGGACCAGCGACATGCGCCTGCACCAGCACCCTCTGCTCCGGCGGGGTATTGATGAAATGGCCGATATCGGATTCACGCTGATCCGCCACCGCCCGGCGGTAAAGCCATTCCAGTTCGTCCATGTCCCGGCACACCGCCTGACCGAGCGAACCGAAACCGAAACGCGACTTGATCAGCAAGGGAAAACCGGCTTCGCCGCGGGCGACGGCGGAAGTGGCTTCGGCCAGGGACAAGGTACTCCACGGCACGGCGAAACCCGCCTCGCGCAGGCGCTGCCCTCCTTCGAACTTGTCCAGGCACAGGCGCGCCCACTCCGGCGTCGGAAGCATCGCAGCGATGCCCGCCTCCTCGAAGCGCGCCCGCTCCCGTGCCAAGGCCAGCGTATCCAGATCGTGGCAGGAACAAAGCAAGCCGACCCGATACTCACGACACAGACGGATGATCGTCCCGACGTACTCCGGATCGTGCGAAGGCGGCACCACGAACGCCTCGTCGGCCACCTGCATGCCCGGTACATCCGCCCGGCAGTTGGCGGCAAATACCTGACCACGCCCGGCGAGCGCCTGCCGGAAGTAATGGACGAGGTAAGCGCGCCGGCCGACACTGGTCAACAGAACGTTCATGGCCACGCGTTCCACCGAGACATCAATCGACCTCCTTCAGACGGTCGGCGGGCGTCGACTGCAAACGCGCCGGAACGCCGACGTAAACGCCATTTTCCTGCGTATCCGACACCACCACGGCACCGGCGCCGATGAAGCAGCCGGGCGCGACCACGACCTCGTCGCGAATGACGCAGCCCGCCCCGAGCACGCAGCGCTCGCCGACGCGGACACCTCCGGATATGGTCGCACCCGTGGCCACGAGGCAATGGTCGCCGACCCGGGAATGATGGGAGACGATGCAGCCGGCGCGGATGCTGCAATTCTCTCCGACCTCCGCGAACGGGGCCACGACCGCACCCGGTAGCACGATGGTGTTCGGTCTGACGATGAAGTCCGGCATCACCACGGCGCCATCGGCCACGAACCCCTGCAACGCGTAGCCCTTGTCCCGTGCCTCGGCCACCTTGCGCATTCGCATGCGGTTCATCTCCTTCCAGCCGATCGGCACGATCATGGCGCAGGAGGAGGGCGGAAAGATCGATTCGACCTCCTCGAAATCGACCACCGGCAGGTCGTGCAGGGTATCGACGTTTCGATAGGCCTGATTGACGGTGAATCCGACGACCTCGTGCCGGCCGGAGTGGGTCAGAAGGTGCCAGGTGACGCTCGATTGTGGCGCAGTGCCGAAGATGACGATTTTCATTGTTCAGGTCTTCCCTTCGATGAAGCGGCGGATCCGGATCTCCGCACCGGGGAGGCGCCAGATCGGTTCGAACAGATCGGCAGTGCGGCGCAAAGGCAGACGTCGGTCATTCTCGCCATCACCAAACCGGATGCCGGCATTGTGGTACATGGATTTTCGTCGAGGAGATCCATCCGGGCATGGCGCATTCACGCCCTGATGAAGCGCGCAATGAATCGGTTGTCGAACAGGTCGGGGGAGGCGTCGAGCAGCGGGCACACGTCGCACGAAGCCACCTTGACGTTGCAGTGCCCTACGGAGCAGGTCACCGGTCGGCCCATCAGGCGAAGCACGACGCGACGCAGGCGCTGGGTCGATCGTCCCTTGATCAGCACCGCATCGCCCGCGCGCAGTTCGGCGGCCAGCAGCGCGGCTACGGACTCATGGTCCTCGCCCAGCAGTCGCACGGCCTTTTCGTCCATTCCCGACGCCACTGCCCCGGTTCGGACTCCGCTCATGCCACGTCCCCCCGCGCAGATCACCTGATCGGCGAACTGCCCGAGGCGCATCCCCAATTCGCGGTTGATGTCACCCTGTTTGCCGGGCGGACTCTCGACCCCACCGAGCACCACGATCCGGCGCGTGGCGGGCATTGCCGCGAAGGCGGAAAAGGCGGCATGGATCGTTTCGAGGGAGTTCTTGAAACTGTCATCGACGATCGTCACGCCGTTCGACAGGCGGACCAGCGCCATGCGCGAGTCTGCCGGCTCGAGTTCGGCCAGGCGCGCAAGCACGCCGTCCATCGCGATGCCTTCCAGTTCGGCGACGGCCATAGCCGCGAGGAAGGGATAGGCCATGTGCGTACCCAGGAATCGCGTCCGTACCGGATGCGTTCCCGTCTTGAGCACGGCGTCGAATGCCAGTCCGTCCGGTGTTTCGCGAAGGTTGATCCCCCGCACATCGTTGCCTTCGTCCAGCCCGAAGGTGATCACCCGCGCCCGGGTTTGTGTCGCCATCCAGCGCACGCGTGAATCATCCCCATTCAGAACGGCGATGCCCGCCGGACCGAGCGCGCTGATCATCTTCACCTTCTCGTTGCGCGTCTCGTCGAGGGTCGGAAACGAGCGGGAATGCTCGCTGCTGATCGAGGTCATCACTGCGATGTCCGGCTGCAGCATCCGCGCATAGCCGGCCATGTAACCCGGTCCGCCGATACCGGCCTCGATCACGGCATGGGAGTCGCCGCGCCGAACGCGCAACAGGTTCATGGCGAGCTTTACCCCGTAGTTGCTGTAGGCGAAACGACGGTCCGGACACGCGAGCGCGGCATGCAGCGCGCGGCGGGTGGTGGTCTTGCCCAGGGAACCGACCACCGCCACAAGGCGCGTGTCGGCGATCACGTGGCGCCGGTAAAGCCTTGCCAGCGCGTTCAGGAAACGCCCCAGCCTCCCCAGGTCGCGATGGAAAAAGATTCGTGGCGCCCCCGGCACCCGGTACAGCAGTTGCACCAGATCGCCGACGATCATCGCTGCTCCGCAGAACGCTGGTGCTTATGGGCCGGTGGATTCATCCGATCATGATATTTCACATGACCGCGTGCGGCCAGCAGCCGACGTAGTAGAAACCGTTCTTTGAAAGCATCTGCGGTGAAAGGACCAACCGGATTTGCCTGTCGCCACTTTCCATCCGCAAGAAGGCGCCGTGGTGCGGCTACGGTCGGGTTCTTCTACAGCGCACTCGACGAGCAGACCCGACCGGGTTGGGAAATCTGAACTACCACACTGGGGAAAATTCGTTTGTGCTGTACAGGCGGTAGTGGTTCGTCATGTGGCACCAGGCGTGGCGCACCCGGTTGAAGGCCTTGCAGACCAGACGGACCACATCCAGCTACCGCCGGCAGTTGGCAGCCAACACCTTGCGCATGAACATGGACGAGGCCGGGCACAGGTCCGAGAACTGGGCCGTTGCCGCAATTGCGGCAGGGGCGTCGGACCGCGGGACGGCCCCGTAACAAAGCCTCGCAAAGAACCCGGCCGCGGTCGTGCTCAGAAGGTACAGGGTCTTGACGCCCCACTCTCCTGCCCGGGTCTCGGCTGCGGACACCAAGCCGGCGCCCAATCCGGCATTGCGGCACGCCGGCGCTACGGCCAGGGAACGCAGCATGCCGACGTCTCCGTAGACCTCGATCCCGACGACGCCCAAGAGCCGACCGTTCGCGCGCATGCCGAGCAGATCGAGGCTACTGCTACTGGCGAGATCGGATACCGGGAGCCGGGCTTCGGCGAGAAGTGCCTCCACCTCGGCGCTGAGGCTAATGTTTTCCGTATGCACCTTCCTTGGCCATCAGAAGTTGAAGCATTGCAGCTGGGGGAGTCAGACCCTGGTTTATAGCACACGGCAAACGCCTGGCTGCGAATGGCAGCCCCTCAGTGGCTCGGCCGCGCCGACACCAACCAGTAGGTCACGCCCAGCGCCAGGACCACGACGCCGATCGCGAACAGGTACATCGGCGCCAGCGTCGTCATGTCGAGCACGATCACCTTGCGTGCGATCGCCATCAGCGCGGTGGCGATCACGAGCTTGACGTGGATCACGTCGTCGCGCAGGTAAAGCGTGATGTTGACGAAGATCTCGACCGCGATCAGCACCGCCAGGAAGGCAGCGAAGACCGCGAAGATGTCGTTGAGGTCGAGCAGCAGGAAGGGAGGCCTGGACAGCTTCTCGTAGAGCACGAGCACGACGTCGGCCACCGTCCACAGGATCACCGCCACCATCAGCACCGCGAGCACGCGGATCGCCATGCGGATGACCCAGTGAAGGTAATCGATCAGCGGGTCGCCGGCACGCTCGCCGAGGTGGCTGTCGTGTTCCGCACTGCGCGTGATCTTCGCGTTGTCCATGTCGGCCTCCCGGGCCGTGGGTTGTCTCGCTCAGTTCAACCGGCCGGGTCGGCCCTCTGCACCCCACTTCTGGAGCGCACGCCCCAGCAAATCGACTTCGGCAGGCGTCTCGACGCTGTCGGCACTGACGATGTCCTGCATCGTGCGCAGCAGGGACCGCTGCAGCGCAGGCTCGGCGATGTCCTCGAGGATCTGGTCCAGCACCTCGTCCGCGAGCTTCAGGTGCACGCCGTCCAGGTAATGTGCGCCGAGCAGCAGGTCGTCGCAGTACTCGCGGAGGATGCGCTCGAACTCCACCGTGCCGATCCCGAGGCGGCGGACAAGGTCGGTATGCAGCAGGGTATCGAGCTCGCGGCGGTCGAGACCGCCATCGGCGAGCACGGTCAGGGCCAGGATGCGGGCGACGGCAGGGATGCTGTTGGTCTCGTAATGGCGCATGGTGTTGTCTCCTTTGCGATATGGGGCGACCGAGGCGTCCGGGCCTGCCGCGTCGGCAGGCTGCGGTTTCGCTTCAGGCAGGTGCAGACTAAAGGAGAGTCGTTCGCACAAAAAGTCGACTAACGTTAGCGATACAATCGATTTTTTAGACGGAACGCGGAGCCCGAATCGTGACTGATCTGAATTTCAAGCACCTGCGCTACTTTTGGACGGTGGCGCGGGTGGGGACGATCGCCGAAGCCGGGCGCGTACTGAACCTGGCGCCACACTCGATCAGCGCCCAGCTCGCCACCTTCGAGGCCGCGCTCGGGGTCAGCCTGTTCCGCCGCGTCCGGCGCCGGCTTACGCTCACCGATGCGGGCGAGCGCATCCTCGGCATGGCCGAGGAGGTCTTCGCACTCGGCGACCAGATCGTCGAGGTGGTGCGCGACGACGCGCTTCGCCGCAGCCTGCCGCTGCGCATCGGTTTCCCCGACTCGATGCCGAAATCGGTCGTCCACCGCCTGATCGAGCCCGCGCTGCACGTGAAGCGCCCCGGCCGCCTGATATGCCGCGAGGCGCCGCTCGCAGAACTACTGGCCGAACTGGCGGTGCACCGCCTCGACCTGGTGATCGCCGACCGCCCGATCCCGCCCGACGTCAGCGTACGCGGCCACAGCACGCTGCTCGGGGAAAGCACCCTGACCGTATTCGCGGCGCCCGCCCTCGCGGCACGACTGAAGACGGGCTTTCCGGCGACGCTCAACGGTGCACCCTTCCTGCTGCCGGGCGAGGATGTCGCCCACCGCGTACCGCTGCTCCGATGGTTCGAGCGCCAGCGCGTGCAACCCTCGATCGTCGCCGAACTCGACGACAGCGCGCTGATGAAGTCCTTCGCCCAGGGCGGGGCGGGCGCCCTGGCCGCGCCGACTTCGATCGCCGACCACGTGTGCCGCCAGTACGGGCTGGAGGCCGTCGGCGAAATCGCGAACGTCACCAGCCAGGTCTATGCGATCACCACCGAGCGCCGGCTGTCACATCCGGCGATGCAGGCAATCCACGCTCAGGCCGGAAAGATGGGCTGAGAAACGATTATTCAGAACCCAAGGTCGACCCCATCCGCTTTCGAGCACCCGCTTTCCCCAGGATCTCCCGCGGCCGACGCGGTGTGCGGCTAATGTGGGCTCA
The DNA here is from genome assembly GCA_035443825.1 of Rhodocyclaceae bacterium. Lineage (GTDB taxonomy): Bacteria > Pseudomonadota > Gammaproteobacteria > Burkholderiales > Rhodocyclaceae > DAOMNN01. The sequence goes on from DAOMNN010000035.1 coordinate 27,817, forward strand.
ATCCCTCATCTCGCCACTGCCAAGGACGAGCGGCCCGAAGCGGTTGCGGTACTCGCTGGGCGTCATGCCTGTATGGCGCTTGAAGATGCCCCGGAAGTAGGTGCTATCTTCGTAACCAACCGTTGTGGCCACTTTCTGAACCGGCGCGCGTCCGCGCTCGAGCAACTGTCTGGCGGCGGTGATACGCAGCAGCTGCAGGTATTCGCCAGGCAAATGGCCGGTTGCCGCCTTGAACCGCCTTACCAGGTTGCGCGGACTCATTGCATGTTCTGCAGCTACGGCTTCAAGCGAGACACTCTTGTCAAAACGGCTCTGCAACAGATCCTCGATTCGTCTGATTCTTTCATCGCCGTGTGGGCGCGACAGCGGCGCCACTGCGTAGCCGGACTGAAGGTTGCGCGGTGGCGCCACCATAAGCGCCTTGGAGCACTCGAGTGCAATTTCGTGACCACAGAACTTTTCAACCAGGTACAGGCTCAGATCGATCGCCGCGTAAACCCCGCCACCGCAAAAAAGACCGGAATCCTCGGTGATGAAATGCTCTGGCTGCCACCGCACATTGGGATAGCGTCGGCGGTACATCTCGGCCACACCCCAGTGCGTGGTGGCGCGACGATCATCGAGCAGCCCTGTCTCCGCGACGAGCGCAACGCCGCTGCATACACCGGCCACGTAGCTGCCCCGTTCGTGCGCTGCGCATAGCCATGGCACGATCAAGGCCTTGTTCGGGATTTCGTCCAGCAGGCATAAATGTGATGCAGTGATCATCACCAGATCCGTCTGCGCTACATCCTCGAGTGCGCAGTTCGGCACGAGGGAGATGCCATAGGCGCTTGTGACCGGGTTGCCGTCGGCCGACGCCATCCGTACATTGAAGCGCGGCTGCTGCGACTCGCCCAGCATTGACTGCATAAGCCGCCCAGCGGAGTAAAACACCTCCATCGGCCCGATTGCTGTCGACGTAAAACCATTGTCGAGTATGACGATGGTGACTTCGATCGGCTCATTCATCAGGAAGAGATTCCCAGAGACCCATGATGGAACCAAGCGTATCCGCGACCAAAGCGATGCGGGCGACACCATTTACCTCGAATGGCCGCACAAGTGCAACGCCACCTGCTTCTTCGACTCTGCGCGTGGCAGCATCGATGCTCTCGACGCGAACATAGGATGTCCAATGCGATGGCACCCCGTGCATGCGTTCAGTATGGCTCAAGGCATACATCGAACCCACGTCATGCCCATCTGACTGCAGACGGATGAACTGTCCCCCGTTTGCATGCTCGGTAATTGCGGTCCAGCCAAATACCGCGCGATAGAAATCGAGGGCCGCAGCCGTGTCGGCTGCGGCCAGATCGTGCCAGATGAACCCTCCAGGCGGAGGGCTGTTTTGCGGGGCCAACGTCGGCGCCTAAGTCATGCCGCAGCGGTCATCGGATCGATGACACCGCACACTGCGGTAACCTTGCTGGCCGGAAAACCAGAAAGGCGCGCATGCTCATGCACCGCTTCCTCATCGTCCGCCAGGTAGATGCAATACGTCTTGTCATTGGCGACGTAAGACTGCACCCATTGTGCGCGGCCGGTGAGCTTGCTGAGAGCGGCGTTCGAAGTTGCAGCGGCCTCCCGGAGCTGTTGTGCATTCAGGCTGCCAACACCAAGAATGTCTCGCTCGATCAAGTAACGTCTCATGGTATTTCTCCAATGTGGTTGATAGGCGAGCACAGTATGGATTCAGGACCGGGCACTGCACAGGTGGCAATTCCGACAATGTCAGGGGGTAAAAGCGACAACCTGTGCCCTTGTCGGATTGGTGGCGTCCGAAGTGGCGCTTAAGGGGCGCGCCGCTTGCGCCGCATGCCTCGGAGGTCCAAGGCCGCCACGCCACTACTCAGTGAGACCCGCCTTCCGCATACCGTCGAGGAAGCGTTCCATTGGCCCCGGCGTATAGGGCACGGACTGCCTGATCCAGGCAAGCGAGAGGGTCGGCTGCAGTTCGCGTAGCCGCGTCATCTCCGCTTCCGCCTCCGCGACAAGCCCCGCCTGCGCCAGGCTCGCGCATAGTTTGCGGCGTGCGCCGAGGTGCTCGGGGCGCAACCGCAGGGCCTCCTGCGCCCATCTCGTGGCTTCGGAGTAGCGGCCGGCGACATAATGGGCGGCGGCAAGGCCAGCCATGTAGAACACATTGAGCGGATCGCGCGGACTCATCCGGATCGCACGTTTCAGGTTCTCGATCGCTTCATCCGATCGGTCCGCGTGAGCCATCGCCCACCCGGCATATCCGTAGGCTGCGGCAAAGTTCGGATTGAGATCGGTCGCCGTGAAGAAGCGACGGGTGGCTTCGTCGGTTTGGCGTGCGGTGAATGCCAGGTAACCAAGCGCCATGTAGGCCCACGGGTCGCTCTCGTCGAGTTCAACGGCGCGAAGAGCGAGACTCTCGGCGGCGGCCCTGTCACTGGCAGACGCTCTCCAACCCATGTGGCCTGCGACGAGCAGCCCGAACGCCAAGAGGCTGTGCGGAGGCGCATAGTTCGGGTGGTGTTTGACGGCCTGCTCGAGGATGGCAATCGCGGCCGCGCTGTCCGCAGGCGTCAGCTTCCAGAGCCTCGCAACGGCGCGTGCGACGAGGTCCCAGGCATCAAGATCGCCCACAGGCCGCGTTTCGGACCGGAACCCCTCGGCTGCCATGAGCTGTGGCTCGATCGCTGCGGCAACCGTGGCCGCTATTTCGTCCTGCAGCGCGAAGACATCGACAAGCTCGCGGTCGTGGTACTCGGCCCAGATGTGGTTGCCCGTGGCGGCATCTATGAGCTGGGCCGCGATGCGCACCCGTTGTCCGCTCTTGCGCACGCTTCCTTCGAGAACGTAGCGGACGCCCAGATCCCGCCCGATCTCCCTCACATCCACGCTCCCGCCCTTGTATGCGAAGCTTGAATTGCGCGCGATCACGAAGAACCACCTCAGGCGCGACAGGGCGGTGATGATGTCTTCGGTTACGCCGTCGCTGAAGTACTCCTGCGCGGGATCGTCGGACATATTCGTGAATGGCAGAACGGCGATGGACGGTCGGCCGGGAAGGCGGGGCGTCGCCGTGCCGAACAGCAACTCGAGGGCCGACGCCTGGCTGTTTGCAGACTCCTGGGGGGCGCCGGGCGCGCGATTGCCGATCCTTTCACGGACCTCGCCAACGAAGCGCACTCCCTTGCGGCTGACCGTGCGGATCAGTCGCTGCGCCTCCCCGCTGTCATTTATGGCCCTCCGGGCCAGTGCAATCCGGCTGGTAAGGGTCGAGTCCGAGACGATGCGACCATTCCAGACGTTCGCGATCAGATCATCCTTGCCCACGGTACGCTCGCGATTGCGTATCAGATAAAAGAGCAAGTCGAGGACGCGGGGCTCGATCCTGACCGCATCGGCACCGACCCGCAGCTCCTGTCGATCGGCATCGAGCGTGAAATCTTCGAACTCGTAAAGCATCACCATTTCTCTCCCAAGCCGGAGACGCCCGCCCGAGGATAAAGGCAGGGCAAACTCAGGGAAAAACAAGGCGCATCGCAAGGACTTCGCGGGTAGGCGCTGGCATGGTGGACTCCACTTCGGGGCCTCGTTGGTGGAGGAAATCATGCTGCTACGATTGATTATAGGTGGCGTGTCAATTGTTGTGCTGGGCAGCGCCATCGCCCAATTCGAGCACGCTCCGCGTGCCTCGATCTCGCTGCCGGACGCACCGACGCCGGGCGTTCTCGACGCAACCGCATTGCAGTCGGCCGAGGGCCTTCCCGCCCCGGCCGCGCTTGCCTGGATCGGGGACTGGCTGTCGGCCAACTTCGATTTACCGGCAGTTCCGGATCTGCCGGGAGTCAGGCGCGTTCCGCAGGCGGAGTTGCTTGCGATACGCTTTGGTCATTCGCACCTGGACCTGTCGCCGTGCGTTGCCGACGGGTGTCGCCACGCAGCAGTGCCCGAGTTCGAGCACGGGACCGTGGCGCTGTACCACGACGCGACCAGAACGATCTTTCTGCCGGAGGACTGGACCGGAACGACACCGGCCGAGTTCTCGGTGCTCGTTCACGAGATGGTTCACCACTTGCAGAATCTGGGTGGAGTGAAGTACGAGTGTGCCGAGGCACGGGAGCGCCCCGCCTTTGCCGCCCAGGCGCGCTGGCTTGAACTGTTCGGCCAGACGCTGGAGAGCGAATTCTCCATGGACGGAATGACACTGCTCGTCCGAACGACGTGCCCCAGGTAACGTTGGGGGGCGACGAAAGGAAGATTCCCGCCGGACAGCAAGGGCGGAAAGGGTCAGGTGGACGAGGCCCGGTCTTGCAGGACAGCATGAACAGCCCCTGGCCTGTCGGCTTCCAACGGCAGATGTCCTCCCGCCCGGCGCCGTGCGAAGTCACGTGGCAGCGGCCAAGCGGCGCCTGTCGTAGCGAATGGGCTCGAGCAATTGGTCGGCCCTTGTGCTCCAGCACGGGCGAGCGGGATGCTGTGCATGCCGAACCCTGCGCCAAGGTCTACAGCCAGCCCCGGCGGGCCCCGGAGGTCTCGAATGTCAGTCTCGCCAGCGGACAGAGCCACCGAGGCCCCACCTGCCATCCAGAGATAGACGGGCGCCAGGTGGCTGCTGTAGTGCTCACGGACCGTAGTCATGCGGACTTATTCCTGACCCTGCCCGCCCTGTTTGTCGATATGGTGACCCGGAAAGCACCTGGCAATCAGCGCAGTGGCACAGCATGACCCGCGTCGGGTCAACCTCCGCAGTGAAGCTGATTGCCCCGCAGTGGCAAGTACCGTCGATATGCATTCGAGGCCTCCGACTATTGAGGGGGGGAGTCCATATACGAGGGGTTAGACATCACTGTAGGAGCAGGCGTTTATTCAGTTGCCGGTATCGAAATCTCATCGTAACCGCGGCCCAGGAACTGGACGAAGCAGAAGCCATGGCCAAACGGATCTGCCATTAGTGCAATTCTTCCCCACGTGTTCGTGCGGATCGGCTTCTCAAGGATGGCACCTGCTTCGGTTGCTCTTGCTACTGCGCTATCAATGTCTTCAACGACAATGTCGAAGTGCACTGGGGTCCAGTGTCGTTCGTAGTTGCGTCGCTGAGAACTTGTGGGGGTCACGGTAGAGCCGGCGGGCTTGAGGAGCAAGTAAATTCTCGATGAGCCGCCACACAGTTCGGCGCCGTCAGCATCGAATCGACGCGTAACGTTCAATGCGAAAGCCGTCGTGTAAAAGCGAATCCCTCTCTCCAAGTCATCGACGTCTATGTTCACAAGAAGGTTCATGGGGTGAGTATTTAGTGAGGCCTAACGACCAGCTTAAGTGCCAGACCCTGCAACCAGGGCAACCGTTCATAGGGCGAACTTCAGTTTCCGGCCGCCTGTGATGGCAAAACCCTCACGTTCATAAAATGCCACGGTCCTGTCGAATTGGGGAAGCGGCGGAGTCGTTGCCTCCAGACGCGTCCAACCACGCGACACCCCGAAAGATTTTGCCTGAGACATGAGATCAAGCCCCAGTTTGTTCGTGCGGTACGCGGGGCGAACATAAAGCTCGGGTATGGTCCCGAAGGCGCCTTCGGCGTAAAGGGCATAGCTTTCATAGAGTGCAATGAATCCCGCCGGACCCTGGCTCCCCTTGCGAGCTACAAACACGAAGTATTTCTCCTCGTTGATGAACTCCCGAAGTCGCGCTGTCGTTTCGTCAAGGTCAAAATTGAATGCCCGAACATCGATGGCATTCATGATTTCAGCCAGCAGCTCGCCAACCATCATGGCGACTTCGCGCGCATCGTCGGCCGTTGCCCTATGGATTGTGATGGATGCGTTCACTTCATTTGACCTGATCGCCG
>DAOMNN010000036.1:0-5196 GCA_035443825.1 Rhodocyclaceae bacterium
TGCCCCTGGGAGCAAGCTTGGTCGAACCAGAATCGGTGCGCTCACGATAGGCACCTTCAAAAGCGCACCCTACACTAGCGAAAAACGATCGTCTTGTTGCGGTGAAGCAGCACGCGATCCTCGAGGTGATAGCGCAGGCCCCGCGCGAGGACGGTCTTCTCGACGTCCTTGCCGTAGCGCACCATGTCCTCGACCGCGTCGGAGTGGTCGATGCGGATGACATCCTGCTCGATGATCGGCCCCTGGTCCAGATCGGCGGTGACGTAGTGGCACGTCGCGCCGATCAGCTTGACGCCCTTGGACCACGCCTGGTGGTAGGGACGCGCCCCGACGAAGCTGGGCAGGAAGCTGTGGTGGATGTTGATGATGCGCCCCGGATAGGCGGCGCACAGCTCGGGGGCGAGAATCTGCATGTAGCGCGCGAGCACCATCACGTCGCCGCGCACCTCCTCGAACAGACGTCCGACCTCGGCAAAGGCGGCAGCTTTGTTCTCCGGCGTGACCGGCACATGGTGGAATGGAATACCGTGCCATTCGACGAAACCACGGAAATCGTCGTGGTTGGAAATCACGCACGGGATCTCGATGTCCAGTTCGCGGCTCTGCCAGCGTGCGAGCAAATCGTAGAGGCAGTGCTCCTGTTTCGAAACCAGGATCACGACGCGCTTTCTGACCGCCGAATCGGTGATCTTCCATTCCATCCCGAGTTCCTCGGCCAGCGGCCGGAAGCGTTCGCGGAATTCGGACAGGTGAAAAGGAATCGAGTCGGCGCGGATCTCGATGCGCATGAAATAGCGCCCGACGCTCTCACCCTCGTCCGCCGGCTCCGCATGCAGCGACGTTTCCAGTATCCACCCACCCACGTCGGCGATGAGACCGGAGACACGGTGCACCAGGCCGACGCGATCGCGGCACGATGCGGAAAGCGTGTAGTAACGTTCGCGGTGCATCCCTAGCGTCCGAAAGCCTTGTCGATCTCGCGGCGCAGTTCCTCGTAGCTGTGGGTAACGGGAAACTGCGGAAACTCGCGGATGACGTTCTCCGGCGGATGGAAGAGTATCCCGCCGTGGGCTTCGCCGAGCATCGCCGTATCGTTGTACGAATCGCCCGCGGCGACGACCCTGAAGTTGAGCTCCTTGAAACGCTTGACCGCCTCGCGCTTCTGGTCGGGCATGCGCAGATGATAGTCGACCAGAAAGCCGCCTTCGTCCGCTTCGAGACTGTGGCAGAACAGGGTCGGCCAGCCCAGTTGGCGCATCAGCGGATGCGCGAATTCGTAGAAGGTGTCCGACAGGATCACCACCTGATAGTGCTCGCGCAAGTCGTCGAGGAACGCCCGCGCCCCGAGCATCGGCCCCATGTCGGCGATGACCTCCTGGATGCTCGGCAGGCCCAGTTCGTGACGGGCAAGGATGCCGAGCCGATACTTCATCAGCACGTCGTAGTCGGGCTCGTCCCGGGTGGTGCGACGCAGTTCCGGAATGCCGGTGCGCTCGGCGAATTCGATCCAGATTTCGGGGACGAGAACGCCTTCGAGGTCGAGACAGACGATTTGCACGGCAGCCCTTTGCAGTCGGATGGTAGAAAATCGGCCCCGAATTCTACCATCGGCATGCCGCTCGGGCTTCCACGATCAGGCAGTGAAGCGGCATCCGGTCACAGCCACAGCAGGTTGCGCACGGCGAGCCCGCCGGCGGCAAAATGGTCGAGCAATTCGCGCTGGTGTTCGAAGTCGCGCGTCTCCATCTGCAGGATCACCTCGGTCATGCCCACCGGCACGTGCAACTCGCCCCGGCGGTGCTCCACGTGGCGCACGTTGATGCCCAGTTCGGCGACGGTCTTGAGCAGCGCGACCAGGCGTCCCGGTGCGTCGGCAATCGTGACGCTCACGCTCATGAGCCTGCCGCTGGAGGCCAGGCCGTAATCGATCGAACGTCCGACCAGGGTCATGTCCACATTGCCCCCGGAAATCACGCACGCTACCCGATCGTCGGGGCGCAAGCCCACCCTGCCCTGCAGCAGGGCAGCAAGTCCGACCACGCCGGCACCCTCGCCGATCGTGCGGGTACGCTCCAGCAGCGCCACGATCGCCTCCGCGATGGCGTTGTCATCTACGGTCACGATCTCGTCGACGTAGCTTGCGATGACCTTGCGCGTCAGCACGCCCGGGCGCTTCACCTTGATCCCGTCGGCGATGGTGTGGCTGCCTGGCGAAATGTCCTCGAGCGAACCGTCACGCAGGAAGTGACGCCACGGGGCTACCGCATCGGCCTGCACCCCGACGATGCGGATCTCCGGACGCTGCAGCTTCAACGCAAGGGCCACCCCCGAGATCAGGCCGCCGCCACCGAGCGGCACCACCGCCACGCTCATGTCCGGCATGTCCTCCAACATCTCCAGCCCGCAGCTTGCCTGGCCGGCAACGACATCCCAGTCGTCGTAGGGATGGAGAAACGCCAGCCCCTCCGCCGTGGCGACGCGGTTCGCCTCGTCGGCAGCCTGCTCCAGCGTCTCCCCCACCAGGCGAACGTCGGCACCCAGAGTGCGGCACGACTCGATCTTGGTCAGCGGAGCATTGCGCGGCATAACCACCACCGCACGGAGGCCGACCCGGCGCGCGGCACGGGCAACGCCTTGCGCATGGTTCCCGGCGGACGCTGCGACCACGCCCGGAGGTCGCCCGCCATGCTCCAGAAGGCAGGCGATCTTGTTAGTGGCGCCACGCAGCTTGAACGATCCGGTACGTTGCAGGTTCTCCAGCTTCAGATGCAGCGGCAGACCGAGCACGCTCGACAAGGGCTCGCTGTACGGCTGCGCAGTGCGAACCGCTGCGTCGCCGATGCGCCGACGTGCTGCTTCAAGGGCGGCAAGGTCGAGTGGAATGGCATCGGACGTCATGGGCAACTCCGGTCAGGTGGAACGAGCCGTGTGCGGTGTCGGCATGAAAGGATTGGCCATCGGGAGTGGCAACGCAAGCATCGGCTGCAGCAACCCGCCCGCACCCCGCGATGCGTCCGGCTACTCCGCGGGCATCGACTCGAGCGCCTCCTCCAGTTCGATCCAGCGCAATTCCGCCGCGTCGATCCGCGACGCGAGTTCGGCCTGGCGCTTCAGCAGATCCTGAAGCAGCACCGGATCGTCCGCTGAATACAAGCCCGGATCGGCAAGCCGCGCATCGAGACTCCTCTTCTCCGACTGCCATCCTTCAAGCCGCCGCTCCAGTTGATCACGCTCCTTCACCAACGGTCGCCGCGCGCTCAGGCGCGCCTGACGCTCGGCCGCCACCTGCTCACGCTCTGCCTTGCGACCCACCTTGTCGACAGCGCGCTCGGGGCAGCACGAGGCTGCGCCCGCCTCGGTGCGCCGCGCGGCGAGCCAGTCCCGATAGTCTTCGAGGTCGCCATCGAAAGGTTCGACACGTCCGTGATCCACCAGAATGAAGCGGTCGCAGGTCGCCCGCAACAGTGCGCGGTCGTGCGACACCAGGACCATCGCGCCCTCGAAATCCTGCAGCGCAAGCGTGAGTGCATGACGCATCTCGAGGTCGAGGTGGTTGGTCGGCTCGTCGAGGAGCAGCAAATTGGGTTTGCGCCAGATCAGCAATGCCAGTGCAAGCCGTGATTTCTCCCCCCCGGAGAAGCTCGCACAGGGGGTCGAAGCGCCCGTGACCGCCGCGGCGCCGACCGTCTCGCCACGAAAGCCGAAGCCCCCCAGGTAGTCGCGCAACACCTGTTCGCGCACGCCCGGGTCGAGCCGCAGCATGTGCTGCAGGGGCGATTCCTCGGGTCGCAGGGTGTCGAGCTGATGCTGCGCGAAATACCCTGGGGCCAGCCCCCTGCCGCGAGTGCACGAGCCCTCGACAAGCGCGAGCTCTCCGGCTAGAAGCTTGATCAGTGTCGACTTGCCTGCACCATTACGCCCCAACAAGCCGATCCGCTCTCCGGGACGCAGCGTCAATGCAATCGACTCCAGGACCGGTATTGCCCCGTAGCCGACCGCACCGTCCTCGATCTGCAACAGCGGATCCGGGGCCGCAGGACACTCGCGGAAGCCAAAGGTGAAGGGCGTGTCCACGTGCGCCGCGGCGATACGCTCCATGCGTTCGAGGGCCTTGATGCGACTCTGTGCCTGGCGCGCCTTGGTGGCCTTGGCGCGGAAACGACGAATGAAGTTCTCGATATGCGCGATCTCGCGCTGCTGCCTGTCGAACAATGCCTGCTGTTGGGCAAGCCGTTCGGCGCGTTGCCGTTCGAAATCGGAATAGCCCCCCGAATAGAGCGTCAGGCGCTGACTCTCGATGTGCGCCACATGGCTGACACAGGCATCGAGAAACTCGCGATCGTGCGAGATCAGGATCAGCGTGCCGCGGTAGTCGCGCAACCACTGCTCCAGCCACAGCACCGCATCGAGATCCAGGTGGTTGGTCGGTTCGTCGAGCAGCAACAGATCCGACCGGCACATCAGGGCCTGGGCGAGATTGAGACGCATGCGCCAGCCACCGGAGAAATCGGCGACCGGCCGTTCGATGTCGGTCGGAAGGAAGCCGAGCCCGTCGAGCAATGCTGCCGCGCGTGCGCGCGCGGCATAGCCGTCGATCTCGCCCAGGCGCCCATGGAGCTCGCCGATCGCCACCCCGTCGTGGGCGTGTTCCGCCGCGGCCAGACGTGTCTCGATCGTACGCAGTTCGGCATCGCCGTCCAGCACGTAGTCGATTGCCGGCCGGGCAATGCTCGGTGTCTCCTGGGCCACATGGGCGATCACCCACCCCGGCGGCATCTCGAGATCGCCCTGGTCCTGATGGAGCTGATCGCGCAGCAGCGCGAACAGACTCGACTTGCCGCTGCCGTTGGCGCCGGTCAGCCCCACCTTCCAGCCTGGATGGATCTGGAGGGAAGCCGAATCGATGAGGATTTTTGCGCCTCTGGCGAGGCGAAGATTGCGAAACTGGATCACGTCTGCGAATTGCCGGTCAAAAGCGTTATTCTACGCACCGATCACTCATGACCATGGATCACGGATGCTGAGACCGCTGTTGTTCATCACTTTGCTGGGATTCGCCACCGTCGCGCCCGCCGACGAGAGGCCCGAGATCGATCTCGAGCTCGCACGCACGCTCCACGAACGTGCAAGCGCCTTGCGCGCCGAGGCCGAGACCCGCTTTGCCGCCGCCGAACCCGCATGCTACGAGCGATTCCT
>DAOMNN010000036.1:5296-32977 GCA_035443825.1 Rhodocyclaceae bacterium
CCGAGGCCGAGACCCGCTTTGCCGCCGCCGAACCCGCATGCTACGAGCGATTCCTCGTTAACCGCTGTCTCGACCGCGCCCGGCGTGAACGACTCGACAGCATTCGCGAGGCGCGCACACTGGAAATCCAGGCACGCCGCATCGAACTGGCCGACAGACGGCGCCAGGCGGAGGAAGCCGGTCTGCAGACAACGGTGGGTGAATCACGCCGACCGGAACCCACTCCGACCGACTTTCCCGCCGCGATGACGGATGAAGAGGCTCAGGCGCTGCGGGCCCGTCGTGCCGCGCAAGCCGAACGCGCCGAAGCCCTGGCGCGCGAGGAACAGCAACGCCGGGACGCCGAGCGCGCACAGGCGCGCGCGCAGGAAGAAGCGGCCGCGGCAAGTCGTGCGGAACGTGCGGCCGCCGGAGACCAACGCCGCGAGGAGCGGATTCGCGAACGCGGGCCGCAGGAGTAGCCCGCAATTCTCACACCTGCACTACTGCGGCCGCCGATGCACCCGCCACGCACCGGCGTGAGGATTGCTGGCTAGCCGTCTGCGCGCGGGGCGTCCTGCGGCGTGTCGCCAGTGCCTGAAGGTGTCGGGCACAGGGGTTCCGGAGCGGCGAGCGCGGTGCCTTGCGCGAAGTCGAAACCATAGTCCTCGAGGGCATCGCGGAACAACGCATCTTCCACCTCGCAGGCGACCGTCGGAATCGCCAGTGCCGCGGCCATGCCGCACAGCGCCTGCGCAAGGTTGCAACCGGCTTCCATGCCATAGGCCTCGGCAAGCATCCTGAAGCTGATCCTGACATAGTCCGGTTTCAGGGTCTTGAGTTGCGCGCTCGCCCACCCATCCAGCCGGTCGATGGCGATCCGGCAGCCGAGCGCATGCGCCGCCTGCATGAAGGCGGCAGTCTCACCGGGGCACTGCTCGGCTGTTGCCGCACGAATCTGCAGCACCACCCGCTCGGGCTCGACACCATACTCGCGCATGCTCTCGGCAAGTCCCGCAAAATACGCGGCGGCGTGCATGATCGAGTCACGGGTGACGCTCAGGGCCATACGTCGACATATCGCATCGCCTTCGGGCATCATCGGTCCCGTCAGTGCGCAGGCCTGATCGGCCACCCATAGATCGAGGGCAAGGCCCCCGTCGCTGCCTTCCAGACCGGCAAGCAACTCGTCAGGGACGCAAACCTCATCGTCTTCGCTCTGTACGCGCAGCAGCACTTCGCACCAGGCATCGCTCGGGTGCGCCAACACTGGCACAATGGCCTGCCCATAAAGTCGCAGGCGCTCGTAGGGGATGCTATCCAGCCGAGGGGTGGGCGGGCGCTCGAGGCTCCCCAGTTCACCCGACAAGTCAGGCGCATGCTCCACAATTCGGTTTCGACCGCCTTTCTTGGCGGCGTAGCAGGCCAGGTCCGCAGCAACCAGGACGTCGGCACTGCTGGCACCACCATCAATTGGCACCAGACCCATGCTTGCGCCGACCGTGAAGCGACGTTCCCTCCAGGTGAAGCGCAGCGAGGCAATCGCTTCACGAAGCTGCTCGGCGATGCGCCGCGCCTTTTCCGCGCCGCAGCCATGGAGAATGAGCGCGAACTCGTCGCCACCGATGCGGCAGATCAGGTCGTCCGCTCGCACCCGCTGGCGGAGCATGTGGGCGATACGGCAAAGGAGTTCGTCGCCTGCGGCATGGCCGCAGGTGTCGTTCACGATCTTGAACCGGTCGAGATCGATGAAGCACAACGTATCCTGATCGCCCGCGCGACGCGAGGCTCCCACCGACGCATCTAGTGCTTGCTCGAAGGCGCGTCGATTTGGAAGGCCGGTCAGAGGATCATGCAACGCCTGGTGAGCAAGCTGCGCGGTGGCTTCATCGACCCTTGATTGGAGATTCTGGTGCGCTTCCGAAATGGCTTGCGCCATTGCGTTGAACCCCCCCTGCAACACGCGCAGCTCCTTGATGGGTGAATCCTCGCCCACCGCAATGTCCGGTTCTCCGCGAGCAACGCCCCCGACGGCGTCGGCAAGGCCCGCAATCGGAGCGGTGACCGAATCGGCCATGCGCACCGCCAGCCACGCCGTGAAGGCGAGTCCGCACAGGGCGAGCACCAGTGCACCGAGCAGGATGGTCCGTTTCTCGTCGGCGAGCGCACGGGTATCGAGTTCAACGTACACCCAGCCGATTGCGCCCTCGTAGCGGTTTTCGGCGAACCCGAGATCCAGCAGATCGCCGTCGTCGACCGCCATGGGCGCAGCCACGACCGGCGCGGCCAGGGCGAGTCGGTCCTGGCGTCGGTCGACGATCTGCGCTGCGCCGACCTCCATGACATGGCTCGACACGGCAAGATGCAGGCGCCCGCTAATGGCCAGCGGCTCTCCGCTACGGTCATAGACCGCCACGGCCACAACGTCACGTTGCTCGAGCACGGCCTGCAGCAGCGTCGCCAGGGAGCTGCGGTTGCCCGAGATCACACCGTACTCCGCGGCAGGCGCGAGAAAGCTGACGATGGCCAGGCCGCGGTCGCCCAGTGCGTCATCGACGGCCTGAGTTCCACGCGCCACGAACAATCCTGCAATTCCGGCAGCGAGCAATGCCGCGGGCAGCATCACCACCAGCAACAGTCGCTGATGCAAGGACAGGGTCACGGCTGTGTCTCCTTACGCACGCGTGCCAGTACCGTGGCGGCATCGGCAACCCTCAGATTGAGGGCGCGCGCCACCTGGGGATTGATCGCAATGTCGAAATACCGAGGGGCGCGCGCCACCGGCAGCGTCGGGCTGCCGTCGGGTAATTCGCGCAACCATTCGGCCACGTCGCGGGCCACGTCGGCCGGAGTGCTGAACACCGCCGCCAGTGCACCGGCATCGACGAACGCCCGCGAATGGGCGAAAACGGGCCGCCGGTAGCGGTAGCTGGAGAGCAGTACCGCCCGTGCCGCCGTGGAACTCGAAAGCAGCGGATCGGCCAGGGCGAGCAGCGCGTCGACCGACTCCAGGGTCCGATCCAGGGCCGGTATCAACTCACCCGCGGTGGACAGACGCCGCCCGATCAGTTCCAGTCCGGCACCGGCTGCAACGGCCATGAGCTCCGACTCCTGAACGGTGGTGTCGGGTCCGAACAATACGCCGAAGCGCCGGCCTTCGGGCAGCACCGCAAGCATCAGCGCCACCTGGCGTGCCGCCGGCTGGTCCAGAACGATGGCCGACAGCGCCGAGTCCGGATACTGCCGGCGCAGCCCGAGATACTGCCCCCGGGAAAGGAGTACGGCCAGAATCGGCCGGTCGGTGTGCCGCAGGGCGGCTTCGACGGCCGCAGCACCACTGGCCAGGATCAGTGCGGATCGCGCGACCTGCGCTTCGTCCAGGCCTTCCTCGAGGTTTCCGCCGTCAAGCAGCCGATGCCTGCCGATGCCAAGATTGGCTTCCAGCGCTTCGGCGAAAAGTGCATGCGCACCCCCTTTGTGCGAGAGCACCAGCGTCACCTCGAGCGCATGGACCGGCGCGACCAGCAACATACAGCCGATGAGCGGAGGCAGGATGCGCCGAAACAGGGAAATCATCGAGAACGGCGATCGCCTTGGGATCAGAAATCCAGGCGCAGCGACACCCAGTGTCGACGATCGACCACGCGCTGCACGCGCTGATCGCTGTGCGCCCCATTGAGCGACTGCACGGTATAGGCGACCTCGCCACGCTGTGGCCCGAGCACGAATGGATAGGCAAGGCGCAAGTCGGTGCGCCTGTACCCTTCGATCTCGGTATTACGCGACCATTTCATGCTCCCGACGCGATAATGGGCCACTGAAAGGTCGATCCCGTAAGGCAGCTTCTGCATCAGCATTACGGACGTCGACCGCTCCGGCGCGGAATCCTCTGCCAGCGCGAGGTAGCGCTTGAACGCGCTCCGGTAGTTGCTGCCCGGGGTCACGGACAAGCGCTCGCCGATGGCCGTGTTGTCGCTGTCGATGCCGATGTGGGCGTAACCCACGGCAATCCGGGTTGCGTCCAGGGGCTGCCACTTCCAGTGGTACTCGAACCCGCGAATCCGGATGTTCTGGACCGCCTGAACGGAGTTCGGCATACCGGATGCGGTTCGGATCCTGTTCATCAGCCGGTCGGACAGGCGCTCGCGAAACATCCGCACATCCAGGCTCATGCGCCACTCGCGCCAGTCGCCGAGATATCCCAACTCCCAGCTGTCCAGTCGTTCTGCGGGGAGATCCGGGTTGCCAACCCATTCGGCCTCGGTCGGAGAATTGAGTTGATTGGCGCGATAGTCCAGCGTGCCGGCCGTGCGCCAGGCACGAGAGAATCCGACACGCACCGTGTCGTTCGGGGTCAGGTGGAAACTGGCACTCGCCCGGGGTGCGACATGGTTGCCCGCCAGGGAATCGTACTCGTAGGAAACCCCCAGGTTGCCCGTGAACCAGGAAAGGGGCTTCCATTCCGTGTTGGCAAAGATCCGTCCGATATCCCGGCCGATCTTCCCCTTCCCGTGCAGCATGGTGTCTGAATGCAAGGTGTCGACACGCCAGCTCGCGCCCCACACGAGGCGGGTATGTGCGAACGGCAACAGGGTGTTCACCATCTCCACTTCGTGGCGGGTACCCCGGTCGCCGACCTCGTTGATCCGGTTATAGCCGGGCAGGCGCGTCGGGTGGATGAAGGTCGAGTCCGCCTTGTCTTCGCTATACGTGTAGCGGACCGAAAAATCCGCACTCTCCGACAGTGTTCGCAGCCAGCGCAGTTGCAGCCAGGTGGACGATTCATCCAGGTCGCGCAGCGGATCGCTGGCCCTCGGGCTGCGCGTGCCCGGGACCAGGCGACCGTCGTACCGCAGCCCCTCGATCCTGCCCAGGTGCATCTCCAGCAGATCACGCAAGCCGATCTGGTAGCTGGCCTTCAGATCGAGCAGGCGCGAGCGGTTGCGATCACGCCAGTCGGGCGCGCCCCTCGGATCCGACCCCTCGTCGAGACCGTCGTCTCGCAGCTGCTGGTAAGTCAGCCGGATGTTGCCGCCTTCTCCGAGTTGCCCGCCGACGCGCACGGTGTAGTCACGCACACCCTGGTTGCCATGGTTGCCCGAGACCGAGGCACCAGCGACCAGTGCAGGGTCTACCGTGATGATGTTGATCACCCCCAGAAAGGCATTGGTGCCGTAGGAGGTGGTGTTCGAGCCGCGCACGACCTCGATCCGCTCGATGTCTTCCAGTGCGACCGGGACAAGCGCCCAGTTCATGCCGTTGCGAAACAGCGGCGAGTGTAGCGAACGGCCGTCGACCAGCACCTGCACGCGCGGCGAGAAATCGGCATCGTCGGTGACGCCGTGATAGTTCACTCGTGCCGGAATGTCGCTCTGCGCGAACGTCTGGAAACCGGGTATCAGACGAAAAATGTCGCTCAGGGCGCGCGCCCCGGAAGCCCGGATCGTCCTGCGGTCGATCACCGTCACCGCAGTCGGCGCATCGGAAATGCGCTGCGGCAAGCGGCTGATCGAGGCCACTATGGGCAAGTCGCCGAAGAACAGATCCTCCTGGCCGAAAGCCGGCCAGCTGACCATGGCCAGTGACAGCAAGACGGGCACGAAGGGGAACGCAGGCGGCTCCGTGATCAGATGAGATGGTCTCCCGCGATGAGCCAAGGGCCCCCCGTGAATGCGTAATGAATAATGAATTCAATAACTTTCGCGAAAGTATCCCGGCTCGGCCGGCAACAGTCAATCACGCCGCGCCGACGGATTATCGCAACGCCGAGGTCAATAACGTGTGCGCGCTCTCACGCAGCGTGCGATTGGGCCCACGCCAGCGCATCCTCGAGCCGGTCGTTGCCCCAGAACAGTTCCTCGCCGACGCGGAAGCTGGGTGCCCCGAACAGACCGAGTTCCGCCGCACGTGCCGTCTGCGTGCGCAGCCCGTCCTTGATCGCGGGCGAGGCCGCCGCATCGAGCAAGGTATTTGCCGGCAGCTTCATCGCCACGAGGATCTCCTCGATCACGGAGAGCTCCCCGATCTCGCGGTCATCCGCAAAATTGGCACTCATCACCGCGCGCGAGAACGGTGCGACCCAGCCCTGCTCGACACCGACCATGGCAACCCGCGCGGCAAGCAGGCCGCTGCGCGGAAATCGGCTGGGCATTGTGAAAGGCAGTCCATACTTTTCGGCCAGCCGTGCCAGATCACGCCACATGTACCGCCCCTTGGGCGGATAGATGTTGAACGGCGAATCGTTCCAGCCCAGCGCCAGGAACACCGGCCCCAGCAGAAACGGACGCCACACGATATCGACTCCTGCCTGCCCCGCCAGCGCCTCGATCCGCATCACGGAAAGATAGGAGTATGAACTCGCGAACTCATACCAGAACTCGATCTTCGGTTGTGACATCTCGAAACCATCTCCCATTGTCTCAGCGGCTGCGAATCACCAGCGCGTCCCTGTCAGTGCTTTTCCGACGCCCCGTCCGCAGCCGGTGCAATATCCGGAACGGCCTGCCGCGACGGCCTGTTGGCCACCCAGATACCGGCACCGACAAGGCCCAGCGCAACGAATATCGCCGGCGTCAACGGCTCCCCGAGCAGAACCACGCCTGCGAGCACGCCCATCACAGGCGTCAGGAACGAGAATGAGTACAGACGTGTAGCCGGATAGTGCCTGACCAGCCAGAACCACGCCAGATAGCTTCCCGTGGCGATCACCACGATCTGGAAAGCCACGCTCGCCCACACCTTCGGGGTCGGCGCGAACACGCCCGGTTCGCCGAGCAACAGCGACAGGGGCAGCAGCATGATGGCCGATACGCCGAGCTGGTAGAGCAGCGTCTTCTCCGGTGCCGCCTGCGCCAGCCGGGTCGCCTTGATCGCCAGCGTCGTGGCAGCCCAGAAAATCGCCGCAACCAGGATCATGAGATCGCCGATCCACGCCTTGTCCGCCGGCTGCAGCAGGCTCTCTCCGAAAAGCACTAGTACGCCGCCGAATGCAAGCGCCATGCCGACCCATTGTGCTCGGCGGATGTTCTCCTGGGGCAGCAGCCATACCGCCCCCAGGGCAGCGAAGAAGGGCGCCGTGTACAGGAAAATCACGCCGCGCGAGGCATTCGTGTACTCGAGTCCCTGATAGATCAAGGCGAACTCGGCCCCGAAAAGCAGGCCGGCGAGCACGCCCGCCCACAGCGTACCGTCCGCTTCCCACAGTTTGACGCCACGTACGCTCGCCCATGTCCACACCAGCACCGTCGCTCCAAACGAGCGCAGACCGGATTGCCAGATCGGCGAGATGCCGGCATTCGCAAATTTCACCACGACCTGCTGCAAGCCCCATATGGTGCACAAGATCACCATGGTGACGATCGCGAGGCGGTCGAGTTCGGTACGATTCAGGGACATCGGAGGGGTCTTTGCAGAAATTCGGTTCGTCAGCCCTCGACCGGACGGAATACCAACAGCCGATAGGATTTGTAGCGCTCGAACACCGCCTGGGTGCGGTGCGACTCGAGGTATTTGTAGCGCAGCTTCTGCAGCCGCTTGCGAAACAGCCACCCGACAAGCTTGCGGATCCGCGGCACGCGCTCGGTGATGAAGCGATCGATCGAGCCACAGGCAGGCCCGATTCGATGGCGCAGAATCTGGTCGACCAGTGCGACCGAGGGACTGATGAAGCGGGTGATATCCTCGTCGCGAAGGATCTCGAAGCGATGCTCGGTCAGTGCCGGGTAGAAGCGGTCGAGCCGGTGCCCGCCGCCGAAACTCTTGTCGCCCGGCCCTCGGTCACCATGATGTGCGGTCTTGAAGAAGTCGCACACGACGACCTTTCCACCCGGGGCGAGCAGCGCACGAATCATGGGCAAACTGTGCTCCAGCGGCACGTACTGAAAGCTTTCCGAGAACAAAATCACGTCATAGGGCTTGTTTCGCGCCGAGGCCGGCATGTCCTCGAACTTGCACGGATAGACTACCGGCCGATACGCCGGCTTCAGCCGCTCGATGCGTTCGCGCACACGCTGCTCGAGCCAGGGCGCGGGGATGACGCCATCGACCTCGAACCCCGCCTTGAGCATCTTCTCGAGCAGGTGCCCCGTACCGCAACCGACGTCGAGGACACGCCCCCCGGCCGGGCACACCTGTGCCACCGCATCGATCAGGCGGGTCGAATAGCGTTCCTGCGCATTCTGAAGTTCGCCGAGGGTCGGAGCCTCGCCTTCCTCCCACCAGCCGTAGTGCAGATCCTCGACATCGAGGAGTTGCTGCGCCAGAACCAGGCCGAGTTCCCTGCTGTCCATTCCCCATCCTCTGTCCCGCCAACCGGGCATCAACTGTATTCAACCACGAAAACGGCCCGAAGCAGGAACTGGCAACCCGTCAATCGACGACGATGACCGGGCCGACCCCGGACGGAATCTGCAGGCGCGCGCGCAGTGAGCGCGTCACTTCGATTCGGCCATCCTCGCCAACCCTCAAGGCGTGCTCGACGCCGTGACGACGCGTGTACTTGCGCCAGTCGTCTCCGGCGATGAACGGCGCTTTGCTCGCGGCGTCGGACAGGGTGCCAGCATGTTCGCGCGGCGTGATCAGCACCGTCAGCGACTGCGTACCTGCCGACGGGCGTCCGGTGCGCGGATCGAGCAGATGGGCGAAGCGCTCGCCGTCAATCTCGAAATAGCGCTGATAGTCGCCCGACGTGCCGATCGCTTCGCCGTCGTAGATCGGCAGCGTCGCAAGCGGGCGCGGCTCCCGCGGGTGCTGTATCCCCAATCGCCACGGGGTGCGCCCTTTCCCGCCCAGGGCCATGACATTGCCGCCGATGTTCACGAGCGCATTGTCGATGCCCTTGGCGCGCAGTATCGCGATTGCACGATCGAGCGCATAGCCCTTCGCGTATCCGCCGAGATCGATCTGTACCGCCGGATTGCGACTGCTGACCCGGTTGCCTTCGATCACGACATCGCTCATGCCCGGCCGCACTGCGAGCAATGCCTGCACGGCGTCCGGATCCGGCTCCGCGGGCACGAACTCGTCGGAGTGGAAACCCCACAGCGCAATCAATGCCCCAAGCGCCGGATCGAACAGTCCGTCCCCCTCGGCAGCGACACGCTGGGCACCGAGCAGCAAGGCGGCCAACTCGTCCGAAACGACCGCCGATTCGCCGCGCGCGAGCGCTTCGTTGAGGGCCGTCAGTTCGGAGGGCGCCCACGCGTGATAGGCATGATGCAGACGATCGAATTCCTGAAGCACGTCCGCCATCGCGGCTGCGGCCAGTTCGCGCGAGGTCCCGTAGACGCTCAGATCGACCCGGGTGCCGAACACGTAGGCTTCCTGGTGAAACACCTGCGGCCGCGAGCAGCCGGCCACGGCAATCACCAGCAGGGATGCGAACAGAAGCCGGGCGAAGCGCCCGCAGGCGTGACACCGCCCGGTCATGCGCAGCAGGCCTGCTCGAGTTTGTCGATGAACAGTCCGGCCACCGAGAAGCCGGTCTGGGCGCCGATCTCGACGAAGCATGTCGGGCTGGTGACGTTGATCTCGGTAAGGTGTCCGCCGATGACGTCCAGCCCGACCACCATCAGCCCACGCGACCACAGCACGGGTGCAAGTCGCTCCGCGATCTCGCGCTCGCGAGCAGTCAGCGGCATCGCCACCGCACGGCCGCCCGCGGCCAGGTTGCCGCGCGTCTCGCCCGCCTTTGGAATGCGCGCCAGCGCATGCGGCACCACTTCGCCGCCAATGATCAGCACCCGCTTGTCGCCCTCGACGATCGCCGGCAGATAACGCTGGGCCATGATCGTTCGCGCCCCTTCGTGGGTCAGCGTCTCGACGATCACGTTGCGGTTGGGATCCCCGGCTCGAACGCGGAAGATCTGGCTGCCGCCCATGCCGTCGAGAGGTTTGAGCACGACGTCGCCCAGTTCGTCGATGAAACCCTGGATGTCGTCCGCGTCGCGAGCCACCAGCGTGGTGGCGATGAACTCCCGAAATTCGGTGATGGCGAGCTTCTCGGAGTGGTCACGTACCGAGCGCGGGTCGTTGAACACGCGCGCGCCACCCGCCACGGCGCGTTCGAGCAGCCAGGTCGCGGTGATGTACTCGAAATCGAAAGGTGGATCCTGTCGCATCAGCACCGCATCGAACGCGGTCAGAGGCAGGACATTCGCGACGCCGGGTTCGAACCAGTGCATGTCGTCATCGCCGGGGTGGATCTCCATGCAGCGCGCGGCGACCTCGCCGTCACGCCACCGCAGAGCCTCCCGCTGCACGGCGAACACCGCGTGGCCACGCCGTGCCGCCTCACGCATCATCGCTACACTCGAATCCTTGTACGCTTTCAGGCCCTCGAGCGGATCGAGAATGAAGGCGAGCTTCAGGCCGCGGCACGTTTCCATGTCAGGCGGCCATCTCCGCTTCCACCGGCGCGGTCTCCTCCAGTTCGACCGAGGCCGCCAGAAGTGCGAGCCGCGCAACCACGCCGTAGGCATAGAACCGGTTCGGCGGCGCATCCGGCCCCTGGTCGAGGTCGGGCAGGCTACAGCAGGTGTCGAACGCGAGCGGCCGGAAGTGCATGCCCGGCGCATTGAGGTTCTCGTCCCGCCCCCGCTCGGTGTGAACGCGGTAGAAGCCGCCCACGACGTAGTGATCCATCATGTAGACCACCGGCTCGGCAACGGCCCCGTCGATCGTCTCGAAGGTGTGCACGCCTTCCTGGATGATGACTTCCTGCACCTGCAGGCCTTCCTTGACCACCGCCATCTTGTTGCGCTGGCGTCGGTTCAGCCCCTTGACCTCGGAGGCGTCCTTGACCGTCATCACTCCCATGCCGTAAGTCCCGGCATCGGCCTTCACGACCACGAACGGGGTTTCGTCGACCTCGTGCTCCTTGTACTTGGCGCGGATGCGCGCAAGCAGGGAATCGACCTTCTCGGCAAGACATTCCTCGCCGGTGCGCTCCTGGAAATTGATCTGCCCGCACCTGTCGTACTCGGGGTTGATACGCCACGGATCGATGCCGATGACCTCGGCGAACTCGCGCGCGACCCGGTCGTAAGCTTCCGCATGCCGCGACTTGCGGCGTGTATGCCAGCCCGCGTGCAGCGGCGGAATCACCCACTGCTCATGCAGTCCGGTGAGGATGGACGGCACGCCTCCCGACAGGTCGTTGTTGAGCAGCACCGCACACGGATTGAAGTCCGCCACACCGAGACGGCCGCCGTTGCGCACGAGTGGCTCGAGAACCAGGCTCGCCCCGTTGGCCAACTCGATCGTGGTCGGTTCGACGATGTCGGGCAACAGGCTGCCGATCCGCACGTTGAGCCCGGTGAGATTCAGGATCGATACCAGCTGTGCCACGTTCTGCAGATAGAACTGGTTGCGGGTGTGATTCTCGGGGATCAGCAGGACGTTCTTCGCGTCCGCGCAGATGCGCTCGATGGCGGCCTGCGATGCCTGCACGCACAAGGGCATGAACACATCGTTGAGGTTGTTGAACCCGCCCGGAAACAGGTTCAGGTCGACCGGTGCGAGTTTGAAGCCGGAATTGCGCAGATCGGTCGAACCGTAAAATGGCGGCAGGTGATCGCGCCACTGCACGCGCATCCACCGTTCGATCTCGGTAGCGTGATCCAGAAAGCGCCGCTCGAGCTCCAGCAAGGGGCCCGTGAGCGCGGTAGTCAAATGAGGAACCATGTTCGCTGTTCTCTGAGTTGGGTCACACGCAGCGCGCGTGATCGTTTGCGACCAATATTACACCACCGCCGCATGCTGCGAAGGGCGCTGCCGGGCGAGTGGTCTGCTTCGTAAATCAAGGGGCATGACGAAAACGATGGACTGTAGTACAGGGCAAGGCGTGCCTTCGTGTTCTGGTAGTTGCGCAGCAGACTACTAGACAGCGGCGCCCGCCAATCGTGCGAAAGTCTCCGGCAGGGGCGCGTTCTGCAGACTGCGCTGGCTGAACAGGAATCGACCGTCGCACACGAACCCCAGGTCAGCCCAGTCGACGCCATTGAGCAGGTCACGCAACGCGATGAGATCGATGGAATCGTCGCTGGGAAACACTGCCAGCACCGCACCATCGTAGTTCGCGCAGGGGTGCACGAAAAACGGATTCCGTGCGCGCGTCCTGCCGTTCACATAGATGCGGGGACGCGTCGATTGATGGTAGCCGCGACCCCACTGCCACCAGTTGGACGCATCGAATGGCCTGATCCGGCGCGCAATGAGGCGCTCCCGGTGGGGCAACAAGACCGGCGGCGGAGGCTCGCCCGGTTCGCACCAGACCATGCGCCGCGTCAGCCCCGTCCGCACCGTGGACGAACACACGAAGTCCCGATCGCCGTGGACGGGATCGGCATAGATCTGATCCGCGCCCGAGACGGCCCCGACCCTGACGACCGCCACGTCGGACAGGCGCAGCGGATACTCGCCCCGCGTAAACATCAGGTGTCCGGCGCACTCGACGAGATGACGCGCCTCCCACCGCGGCGAAGCCAGCGCTGCGACAAGCGGGCTGCCGATGCCGATCTGCGCATGGTGCATGCCGCGCTCGAAGCATCCTTTCTCGAAGCGCCAGATCAGGCAGTTCGGCACCGCATCGTCGAAGACACGCGCATCGCCCAGTTCGATCGCGTGGGTGATGGTGCCCTGATCGAACAGCAACTGATTGAGTCGAACCGCCGAGGTCGCCTTCAGGAAATCCCGCGGCGTGATGAAAATGAGCTCACCGCCCGGCGCAAGATGCCTTAGGCATTTCTCGATGAAGAACAGGTAGAGATTGGAGCGCCCGTCGAAGTGCTCCAGGCGCAGCAGACTGCGCGTCGTTTCCGGGATGTCCTGGAAGCGCACATAGGGCGGATTGCCGATGATTGTGTCGAACTTCTCATCTTCGGAAAAGGCGAAGAAATCCAGATTGAGCGCCCCGGGTGGGCAGTGGCCGGCGTCGAACTCGATTCCCACCGCGTGCGGCAGATGACGCAGGAACGCGCCATCCCCGCAGGACGGCTCCAGCACCCGTCCGCGCCTGCGCCGCAGTGCCAGCATCGCCTGCACCACCGGATCCGGCGTAAACACCTGCCCGAGCAGGGCGACATCGAACAGGCGGTGCGGGATCTGAACGCTCACGTGAATGGCCGCAATGGGACTGACAGGGAGGAAGCGCCGCAGTTTATACCCCCGGGCGCCGCGTATCCACCGAAGCAGGTTCGCGGCTGACACCGCTCCCGCAGCAGGTCGGCACGGTCATGCCATCCGCGTGGGAGCGGCGTCAGCCGCGAATAAACTCATGCGACCGCCCTGCCGGCACGGTCGAGCCATGCTGGGGCACCGCGCTGCAGCACCTCATACACTGCCGACAAAAAGGGAAAGCTGCTCGAACTCGGCAGCAGGGACCGGACGGCTAACGATGTATCCCTGATACGCATGACAACCGAGTTCCCGCAGGATCTGCAGTTGCGCTTCGGTTTCGACCCCTTCGGCATGCGTCTTGAGTCCAAGACTGCGCGCCATCGCGATGGTCGCCGTGACGATGGCCTCGTCGTTGCTGCCCGGCTCCAGGCCGCGAATGAAGCTCTGGTCGATCTTGAGCTTGTGCAGCGGAAAGCGCTTGAGATAGGCGAGCGATGAATAGCCCGTGCCGAAATCGTCCACCGCCAGACCGACGCCCAATTGGCGCAGCGCGTCAAGCCGGCTCACGACATCGTCCACGTCGGTCATCAGCGCCGACTCGGTGATCTCGAGTTCCAGGCAGGCCGCAGGCAATCCGGTCCTGGCCAGGACGTCGGACACGATCTTCACGATGTCGCTCTGGCGGAACTGGCGCACCGACAGATTGACTGCCAGCGGGCCGAAGCGAAGGCCCCGGTCGAGCCACTGCCTGGCCTGGGCGCAAGCCTCCTGCAGCACCCATTCGCCGATCGGCACGATCAGCCCGGTCTCCTCGGCAAGGGGTATGAATCGATCCGGCCCGATCATCTCGCCGCCGGGAGGCTGCCAGCGAAGCAGCGCCTCCGCACCGATGGTCGCGGAGGCGCCATTCAGGCTCAGCAGCGGTTGGTAGAAAACCCGAAACTCGCCGCGCTCCTGGGCGCGACGCAACTGCAGCTCGAGTTCGAGACGCTCGTTCGCAGCCGCGGTCAGCTCGGAAAGATAGAACTGGGCCGTGCTCCGCCCCTGATCCTTCGCCCGGTACAGGGCGGCATCGGCGTGTTGTATCAACTCGGTCGCGGAGTCCCCGTCAGAGGGAAACAGGCTGATCCCCACGCTTGCGCTCAGGATCACGTCCTGGCCACCCGACACCCACACCGGCTGTTCGATCAGGGCGATGATCTTGCGCGCCAGCGTCGCCGCCTCGGCCGGCGAGTTCAAGTCCTCCATCACGATCGCGAATTCGTCACCGCCGAGGCGCGCCAGCATATGGTCGCCATCGATTCCGCTCGACAGACGACGGGCGATCTTTACCAGGACCTCGTCACCGGTCGGATGTCCCAGGCTCTCGTTGACGTTCTTGAACCGATCCAGGTCGATATACAACACCGCGATGAGAGCGTCGTGACCCCTGGCCTCTTCGATTGCATGGGACAGTCTGGATCTGAGCAAGGACCGGTTCGGAAGATCGGTCAGCGGATCGAAGTGCGACAGGTGCTCGAGTTGCTGCTCGGAATACTTGGTCGCACTGATATCGGTCCAGGTACCGACGATCTCGACCGGTTTGCCCGCCGCATCGCACAACAAGCGCATCTCGTCATGAACCCAGTGCAGCCGGCCGTCGCGGTCCAGAAAACGGTACTGATGCAGACGCTGACCGCTGGCAACGAGATCGGCCAGATTCGCCGACGCGCCGGCACGATCTTCCGGGTGCACGTGTTCCCACCACCACGAAGGGTCCAGCGCTTCGGTGGTGGTGAACCCCAGGATGCGCTCCACGTTGGCGCTGATCCAAGTCGTGCGCATCTGCCCGTTCTCGACCGCAAGCGTGTACAGCAGCGTCGGGCTGGCCGAGAGCAGACGCTCCAGCTTGGACGACGTCTCGCGCAGGCGCGCCTGCTCGCGCATGAGTTGCGCCTGACGATGCACTTTCTCAAACGTCGCGGCGAGCTCGAAAAGATAGCCGTCGCGTTTCGACAGATAGTCGTCGAGCCCGAACCGCAAGGCATTCGCCGCGAGTTCCTCACTGCCGTACCCCGTGATCAGGACGATGGGAAGGGTCAGCCCATGCTCCTGCCGCAGCATGCGCGCAAGCTCGAGCCCATCCGTGCCCGGCAGGCGAAAATCGAGTAGCAGGACATCGAAACCGGCGCCGTTCGCGCCGCCGCAAAGACGTTCCAGTACCGCTTCGGCGTTCTCCACCGTTTCGACACGAATGTGCGGCGCATAGTGCGCAAGATGGCGTCGCGCCAGATCGGCGTCGAACGCATTGTGTTCCGCGTAGAGCACGCGCAGACCACGACTGCGGATTGCGCAGTGGTCCCGGTTGCGGGCCCGGGCTTCCTCGATACGCTGGGGCAGGCGGTTCAGGTAATCGCTGTGCTTGACCAGGTAGTCGTCCGCCCCGGCCTTGATCGAGGCCATCACCGCCGACTGGTCGCCCGAACCGGTCAGCATGATGACGACCAGCGGCAAGGCCTTCTCACGTACCTCGGTGAGAAGCTCCAGGCCGCTGCCGTCGGGAAGATTCAGATCGAGTAGCAGGATATCGAAGGTCGGGTCCGATTCGAGCCTCTCGCGGCCTTCGGCGAGCGTCGCCACACGCACCACTTCGAAGGCAGCGTCATGACCTTCCAATGCGCGCCGGGTCAGATCGGCATCGACATCCGAATCCTCGATATAGAGCAGCCGCATCACCATGACACAAACACCTCGCTGTACCATCCCGATGGTCCGTATCGCGCCATCAAGGCATCCGTACGCACGATAGACATCGGATTCGATCTCATCGCGGCAGATCCAGATAGAAGGTGGCGCCGCTCCCGGGCGTACTGTCCGCCCACACGCGACCACCCATCCGCTGCACCGCCTTCTTTACCAGCGCCAGCCCGATTCCAGTGCCCGGATAATTCTCGGCACGATGCAGGCGCTGAAAGATGTCGAATATCCGGTCATGGTACTTCATGTCGAATCCGATTCCGTTGTCCCGGACCCACAGCAGCACCCGTGCGCCCTCTTCCCGCGCGCCGACTTCGATCCGGGTCTCGATCTCCTCGCGGCTGAACTTGACTGCGTTTTCGAGCAGATTGCGCAACACGAGCGTCAGACCCTCGCGGTCGGCGTGGATCTCTATCGGAGGCACATGCTGCTCCACCGTCACCTGCTTGTCCTCGCCCTTGGGCTTCCCGCCCTGCACCACCGCATTCGCAAGCACGGCAAGGTCGACCGGCCGCAGTTCGAGTGCCCGTCGTTCCATCCGCGAATAGGCAAGCATGTCCTCGATGAGCTGGTGCATCTGCTTCACGCCGCTGCGGATATTGGCGATGAAGTGCCGGCCTTCGTCGTCGAAGCGCTCGCCGTACTCGTTGAGGAGCAACTGACTGTATCCATCGATTCCACGCAACGGCGCCTTCAGGTCATGCGATACCGAATACGAAAACGACTCGAGTTCCCGGTTGGCTGCCTCCAGATCCATGGTGCGCTCGGAAACTCGCTGTTCGAGCTCCTGATTGAGCACGCGCAGATCATCTTCCGCGTGCTTCTGCCGCGTAATGTCGAGCAGCACTCCATGAATACGGGTGACCTGGCCGGCATCGTCGCGCCTGAGCCACGTGCGATCGTCCACCCATATCCAACTCCCGTCGGCAGTGCGCAGGCGATACTCCTGTCGATAGTCGTCGGGCCCGTCAGCCAGATGGGCAGCGACCTCGGTTTCGATTCGAGGGCGATCCTCGGGGTGAATGAGCTGCGCGAACACAATCTCGCCCGTCATGAACTGTTGGCGCGCATATCCCCACTGCAACACACTTTCGCTGATGAACTCGACCGGCCAGCCGGGCAGATTGCGCCACTCCATCGCTACGACCGGCGAGCGGTTGATGAGTTCGGACAGACGCGCCTCGTCGGCCCTGCGTGTCTGCAACTCTTCGGCCATCCGGTCGACCGCCGCACCGATGTAGCCGATCTCGTCCCGTCCGCTCAGACCCGAGCGGACCTCCAGGCGCCCGGACCCGATCGCGGCCACGGTCGTGGTGAGCACCCTGGACCGTCGAAACCACAGCAGGTGCAACACGCCCCACACGAGTATGGCCAGCGCGAGGATGGTCGCTGCCTGGCGTTGCAGCAGACCGCGACTGTCGGCGATCCGCGTCGCAATCGACTGCTCGAGATCCACGCGCATGATGAACTCATGACGCGGCTGTACCGGCGCATGGCCTGTCAGTGCACGGCCGTCCGCGGCCGGTACCACCGTGATCCTGGACGCATCCCGCCCGACTGCCCCAAGAAGACCGTCGCGCACGTGCTCCGGCTCGTTCGCAAGCGCTTCGGCGAACGGGCGGCCGATCGCGGTTCGCGACAAAGCGGCTACGACGATTCCATCGTCATCGACGAGAAAGGCGTGGGACGTTCCGGGCCGCATTCCGAGTGCCGCCACTTGCCGACGCACCTGCTGCCGGTTTCCGAGCCCCGATTCGATCTCGAGCCTGGCCTGCTCGACACTCAGTCTTTCGATCAGCCGGTCATGTTCGGATGCCTCGACGGTCCTCGAATACTCATCGACCTGGTAAGCGTAATTGACCCCCGCGGCCAGCAGAGTCAGCACCAGCAGGAGCAGTGGCACCATGATTCTGGCAGGAAGGGCGAGAAGCGGCTGCCAGCTCATCGTGCCGCCCCGCCACGTCCCACGACGCGCGCCACGCTCTCCGGCGCGAGCAGTGCTGCCCAGTCGGGTTGCGTCCGGATCAGTCCCAGGCGCAGCAGGGTATCCGCAAGCTTGGCACCGCTCCGGGCCAACGGCGCGGGCTGCCCGGACAGCATGTCGACACTGTCCGCGAGGTCCATGAAACGCAGTCCATCGAGCGTCGCCAGGTATTCCTCGGGCGTCAGTTCGATGCCGCTCGAAAGCAGCTCCGCTGCCCGCGCCGGCGCTGCCCTCAGCTCGGCCAGACCCGCCGCCCAGGCGCTAACCAGACTGTCGACCGCCTGCGGACGCGCTTCGAGAACTTCCGCACGCACCACCAGCACGTCCACGACCTCGTCGGGCATCCGGCTGCTGTCGAAGACCACGCCATAGCCGCTGGCGACCAGTCGGCTCTTCATCGGCTCATAGGTGATCACCGCGTTCGCCCGCCCCGAGCGCAGGGCACTCTCATGGTATGAGGCCTCGGTGGGGAGCACGCGCACATCCTCCGCGTCGAGTTTGCCGTCCGCCAGGACGCGATCGAGCAGCATTGCCGCGACCGCACTTTCCTCCAGGGCAATGCGCTTACCTCGCAGACCGGCGGAATCGCGAATGGAGGGGTCGGCCAGAATCGCATCCGCACCGTGCGACACGTCGAGCACCGCCACGATTCTCAGCGCAAGGCCTTCCTCGACAAGGCGCAAGGTCTCCCCGAGCGTAAGCGCGGCCGCCTCGACCAGACCGTTGCGCAGATTGCGCGCGCTCTCGGACCCTGATCCGAGTTCGACGATGCGAACGACGGCCGGATCGACCGCGCGCCTGTCCTGCGCCAGAACGAGCGGGTCGAAGCCCACCCAGGGTTCGACGCCAACCCGCAGCGGCGCGTGCGCCACTTCGCTGCAGGCGCTCACAAACACGAGCCCCAATGCGGCGAAAGCCAGGCGGAGCACGCCAGTCAATCGGTGCATGCAGCCTCCTCGCGCCTGCCCCGCGGCATTGCGCCGGTGAATCGAAGTTTCGCAATCGACATGTCACTTGCATCATAGTTCACCGGACTTCGATTCTCCATCGCACCACCGGCCGGCGCAACGACAGACTGCGCAGGATCGTGAATTCGGTCCGCGCGACGACTCAACCGGCCCACGCGCGAGACTGCAGCGACACGAACTGGAAAGAAGCGATCGGTCGTGCCGGGCGGTTCAGCGTACCGGCCCGGTTTCCATGATGAGTTCGACGCGACGATTGCGCGCACGCCGCTCTGGGGTGTCATTGGTATCGAGGGGACGCGTGTCGGCATAGCCGGTCGCCCGCAGACGGGTGGCCGCGAGCCCCCGCGCTTCGAGATACCGTACCACGCTCGTCGCGCGGCCGGTCGAAAGCTCCCAGTTCGACGGAAAGCGTTCGGTCCGGATCGGCACGTCGTCGGTGTGACCCTCGACGGCGATCCGGTACTCGGTCGCATTCAGGACCTCGGCCAGACGATCGAGGACCTGCAGTCCGGGCGCAGTCAGCTGCGCCTGCCCCGACGCGAAGAGGATCTCGGTGCTGATGCGGAAGCTGATCGAGCCTTCGCCGAACAGGATCTCGATGTCGTCGCCGAGTTCGTCCAGCGGCAAGCCGGCGAGCGGATCGGTCGTCGCCGCCGGGGGCGCCTCGTCAGGCACCTTCTCCGCAACCGGATCCTCGGGCGTGGGCGCCGGTGCGGGCAATCCCTCGAATATGCCCGGCATCCCGTGGAGCACGCTGTGCTGCGCCGGATGCTCCTCGGGAAGCGGGTCGGGAAGCCACACGCCGATATCCCGGTCCGAGAATGCCAGCAACACGACCAGCAGTACGAGCAACAGGGTCATCACGTCGAGATAGGCGATGAGCCAGCCTTCCTCTTCGCGATCGGCGGGCGGCTCAACGTGCCAATGGGCATAGCGCCCGCCGCGAATGCCGGAAGTGCCGGCGACGTCCTCAGCCACGTCGGCCCGTCGTCCCTGGCGCGCCGCCCGGGCGGGCAGGCTTCGCGCCCAGACTGGCGTCATGGATCTCGTCCTCGTAGTGCGCCATGAAGGACTTCAGCGTTTCGCGCATCAGCGCCGGGCTGCGTTTCTCGCACATCATCGAGATGCCCTGCAGAATCATGTTCATCAGCACCACGCGCTGCTCGGTCCTGCGCTCGAGTTTCACGGCGACCGGCTTGAAGATGAGGTTCGCCAGCAGAATGCCGTAGAAGGTGGTCATCAGCGCAACCGCCATGTGACGACCGATCACCGCCATGTCGCCCACGTCGATGATGAACATCAGGTTGATCAGGCCCACCAGCGTGCCGATCATCCCGAACGCCGGGGCAAAACTGGCCATCACGCGGAACAGCTGCGCCTCGGCATGCTCGCGCGCGCGCAGGCGCGAGATGCGCCACTGCAGCAGGTCGAGGATGTCCTCTTCGGGCGTCAGGTCGATGACCAATTGCACGCCGGTCCGCAGGAACGGATTCGTCACCCGGTTGAGGGCCTTTTCGACCGCACGTACATCGCCCTGCATCCACAGCCGCGAGATCTGGATCAGTTCTTCCATGTCGCGCTGCGTGTACAGCCGCTCGTTGCGCAGCACGGTGCGAAACAGGCCGAAGATGCGCACGACTTCGCGCAGCGGATAGCTGATGAAGGTCGCAGCGAGGGTACCCCCGAGCACGATCGCGAGCCCGGGCAGGTTTACGAAGACCGCCGCATCCTCGACCGCGAACACGAGCACGATCGCGAGCATCAGGAGGCTGGCTACCATGCCGATCAGGGTGGATGGGTTCATCCCGAAACTCCGTCAGCGGCATGGCCCGGACGAGCCCGATTCATGCCGGTAGAATCAGTCTATCACGAGCCGTCGGGGGCGCACTTGGCCGGGTCTCGTCCGGCGGCGCCTGTCATGCGATCCAGTTCGGGAAGCAGCGCATCCCAGTCGGGCCCGCCATCGGTCGGAACACGAAGGACCGATTCCGCCGCGTCCCGCCCAGGGGGTTCGAAACGCGCCAGCTGCGATTCGAGCACCGCCACATCCGCTTCCGATGCATCGGTGGCGAGTGCCGCACGCCGCGCAACGCGTTCGCGCAGGACATCGAGGGGCGCATCGAAATGCAATACCACGCAGGGCACGCCCCGTTCGGTAGCCAGTTCGCGAAAGCGCCGGCGCTGTGCCTCGTACAGGAAGGTCGCATCGACAAGCACCGGGTAGCCTTCGGCCACGACCCGGGCGGTCAGCGCCGCCAGCTGCGCGTAGGTACGAACGCCGGCATCTTCGGAATAGATGCCGCCGCCGGGACTCGACCGACTGCGCGCGTCGGCCGGCATCCCGAACAGGCGCTTGCGTTCGACGTCCGAACGCAAGCGAATGACGCCCCGCCAGGCGACGAGCCGCATCGACGCCGTCGTCTTGCCCGAGCCCGAAAGCCCGCATGCGATCAGCACGTAGCCGTGCGCCGGCAACGCGCATGCCGCGGCCAGATCCAGGTAGCGCCGGAACTCGTCCAGCGCGTCCTCGCGCGCCGTGCCGTCGAGCTGCCCGAGACGGATCGCCGCGATCTTGGCACGTACCATCGCACGGTAGACGAGGTAGTAACGGAGCACCGACAGGCCGGCGTAGTCGCCGCTGCGCTCGAGGTATGCGTTCAGAAAACGGCTGGCGAGATCGGCACGCGAATGCGCCCGCAGGTCCATCACCAGAAACGCGACGTCCGCGATCACGTCGGTCCAGCGCAGCGACGGATTGAACTCGATCGCATCGAACAGGCGCGGCTCGTCGCCGACGAGCGTCAGGTTGCCCAGATGGAGATCGCCGTGACATTCGCGCACCTTCCCATCCGCGAGCCGCGTACCGAATTCGACGGCAAGGCGTTCGCCCTCCGTTTCGCTCCATGACGCGATCTCCTCCAGCCTGGCAAGGAGCTCCGGGCTGTCGATGCGCTCCCGGATCTGTTCGAAATTCTGCCGCACCGGCACACCCACCGCAGCGGGCGTGCCGAACCCGTCCGCGGGACCGGCCACCGCCGCGATCGCATGGAAGTCCGCCACGTGTGCTGCAAGCCGATCGATGAGTTCGACCGTCAGCGCATCGCGGGCGAGCAGATTGCCGAACAGCAATGATTGGTCGAAGCGGCGCATGCGCACCGCATGGTCGACGACCGGCCCGTCACCGCCGATCTGCGGGCAGGCTTCGGATCCGCAGATGGCAACCACCTCGAGATACAGCTCCGGCGCGGTGCGCCGATTCAGGCGCAGTTCCTCTTCGCAGGCGGCGCGGCGCAGCGCCAACGTACTGAAGTCGAGAAAACCCAGGTCCAGGGGCTTCTTCAGCTTGTAGGCATACTCGCCCGCCAGGATCACCCATGAGATATGGGTCTCGATGCACTCGAGGTCATCCGCCGGGTGCGAAAACGCGTCCGGCCGCATCAGATTCCTCGCCAGACCGCCTGCGTTCTCCATGCCATTCTCCAGTGTCGTGGGAAGCGGCACGCGCACCGCAAACTGCGGCAATGCCCGTCGATCCCGGAGGCCGCACGCGCATGCTTGCGCGCGCCAGGAGCCGCGACTCATCACGACAGGGTGCCCCAGATCACTGTGAAATGATAACGTACCGCCAGATCCGGGCGGGCGGGCCCGCACCCACTTACTTCACGACGAGGGTCAAGAACCATGCCAAGGAAGCAATCGACATGAGCACCGACAGGTCCGCACGCGGCGTGCGAATCGTCGCCATCGTGATGGCGACCGTGTTCTTCTTGCTCATCGGTGCCTTCACCCTGATGGTCTTCTTCGTGCACGACGAGGCAAGGCTCAACGCCGTCGGCCCGATTGCGCCGGGGCCGGGTCAGGAGCGTGGCGGCCTTGTCTTCACCGGCACGGCAAACATCTGGGAAGTGCGCGGTCGAATGACGCTCGACGCGCGGCGGCAGGTCAGATTCGACTTCGACCTGATCGGCCCCACGGGCATACCTGCACCGGACACCCTCGAGGTCAGCGTCGCGGTGGACATGCCCATCCACGACATGCCCACCATCGAGCTCCCGCTGGTGCGCACCGGCCCCGGCTCATACGCTGCCGGGGCGCCGCTGCCGCAGGCCGGTCAATGGCGATTGCTCATCACCTTGCCCGAGATCACCGGCGTATTCATATTCGACGTCGACAGCTGACCAGGCGCCACCTGGTCATCCGCGCCGCCACACGGCGAGCGGCAGGCAGGTGCGCAAGCGACTGGCGCGGTAACGCCGGACCGTGCTCCAGACGAACGCTCCAAGCGCGAAGATCAGCCACATTCCCATCGTCAGGCTGGCCCAGATGCTCAGCACCAGGATGAGCCACATGCCCTCGGGCACGATGGCGGGAACCGCTGCCGCAAGCTGAAAGGCAAGGGGCAATCCGATCAGCGCAAGACTCGGGAAAGGGGTTGTCGTGGCAATCGCCTCGCTGCTCATGTTCATGCTCCGGTGAAAGGTGTGTGATCCGACAGATGGCATTGTGCACACCCCTCAGGCTCACCTGATGAGCCTGTCAAAGCGTATGATCCACGGCACATTCACCCCACCGGGGGAAACACGTGAGCCGCACCGAACGCCTCTACCAGATCGTCCGCATGCTTGAGGACGCACGCCATCCAGTGCCCTTGTCGCACTTCCTCGACACGCTCGAAATCTCGCGCGCCAGCTTCAAGCGCGATCTGGACTACCTGCGTGACCGGCTGGGTGCGCCCATCGTGTGGCGACGCGGGAAGCTCGATCAGCCCGAGGGCTACGTGCTCGACGAGGCGCACGACAATCCGGCCGCGCACTACGGCATTCGCGGCATGTGGTTCAACCCTTCGGAGATCTATGCGCTGCTGATGATGCAGCACCTGGCCGCCGGCATGGAACCGGGACTCGTCGCAGGACAGGTGAGCGGGCTGATGGCCCGCATCGCCCTCATGCTCGGCAGCGCTACCGACGACCCGCAGGAGATCGGCCGGCGCGTGCGCATCCTGCATTCGGCAAGCCGGCGCGCCACCCCGCGCGCGTTCGACACAGTGGCCCAGGCCACGATGAAGCGCCGCCGTCTGCGCTTGCGCTACTTCGCACGCAGCCGCAACGAGGAATCACAGCGCATCGTCTCGCCCCAGCAGCTGCTTCACTATCGCGAGAACTGGTACCTGCTGGCCTGGTGCCACACGGCGAAGGAACTTCGGACCTTCGCACTCGACGCAATGCTCGAGGCAAGTCCAGATCGCAACAGGGCGAAGGACGTCGCCCCGCAAACGCTCGAGAGGGCAATCGGCTCGGCATTCGGAATCTTTTCGGGAAAGGCCACCGAGCGCGCCGAGCTGCGATTCTCGCCCTCGGTCGCGCCTTGGGTCCGCAATGAGATCTGGCATCCGGACCAGCGCCTGCACGACCAAACCGACGGCTCGGTGCGCTTGAGCGTACCCTACGGCGATCCGCGCGAGCTGTTGATGGAAGTGCTGCGCTACGGGGCCGACGTAGAAGTCATCGCACCCGCGACCCTTCGCCTGGCGACCTCTGCAAGGCTGGAGGCCGCGCTCGAGCACTACACCGACGCGAGCCATGGCCAACCCGAGTGACGCAACTTGCATCGGGCAGCGCTGTCCGACCCTGCTGGAGAATGACGATTCGGGTCGCCCGTCCCAAGCGGGAATGACGCACCGAGCATCGTTGATCACATCGACAGTCAAGGAGACCGCATGACAGCCCCTATCCCGGACATCGCCGGCAAGGAACCCGTAGCCGTCGAACTCGAAGCAGGAAAGACGTATTTCTGGTGTGCGTGCGGAAGGAGTGCGACGCAGCCTTTCTGCGACGGCTCGCACAAGGGCACTGCGTTCGAACCCCTGAAATTCATCGCGGAAAAGTCCGGTACGGCCTGGCTGTGCGCATGCAAGCGCAGCGCCGACAAACCCTACTGCAACGGAACGCACAAGAGCCTTTAAACCCCCTCGATCCGCCACAACGGCCCGGCCTGCCGGGCTCATTTCCGGCATGACCCCCACGGTGCTGCGCGAACGGACGCGAAGCCGCCGCCACGGCGATCGCACTCATCGACGTCATGTTTCCGGCGCTGAATCATTGCCGACGCTTGAGACCCGGTAGCCGGTGTAGGGCGGATTAGCCGCGCAGCGGCGCTATCCGCCGCCGTGGTCCGAGCGCTGCCTGGCGGAAGGCGCTGCGCTTTTCCGCCCTACAGCGTGTTCGGGTTCGCCGAAACGTCGTTTTGCGCCCTATGGACCTGCCTCTCACCTGATGATGTCCATGTGTGCGATCGCCGCAAAGCCTCCCTCGGAACTGTTATTTAGAGCTAGTCCATCTGTAATATTGACTTTTTTGTTAAGCTTTACTCCAGTTTCACATAAGGATGCCGAAAATGGGCTCAGGAGCGTGCTGCTTCTGCCTGCTGAGGTGACCACCAGGTTCTTCGCACGCACCACCGCAGCACCTCTTGCCTACCGTGCAAACATCAGGGAGCAGCCCGAGCCCCCGCCTGCTCCCAGCGTACAAAGCAACATCCGGACAACGTCGGACACTTCCCATCAGGGGGCCGCTCATGAAGAACAATCAGCCAGTAACCCAGCGTGAGTACCCGGTACGCGACAACTGCTCGATCATTTCGCATACCGATGCAAAGGGGCGCATTACCTACGTCAACGACGATTTCGTCGAGTACGCGGGCTTCACCCGAGAGGAACTGATCGGGCAGGCGCACAACATCATTCGCCATCCCGACATGCCTCCCGAGGCCTTCCGCGACATGTGGACCACGCTCAAGGCCGACCGCGCCTGGCAGGGGATGGTCAAGAACCGGCGCAAGGACGGCGACCACTACTGGGTCAAGGCCACCGCCACCCCGCGGGCCGACGGCGGCTACATGAGCGTGCGCATGAAACCGACACGTGCGGAGGTCGAACAGGCCGAAGCGCTGTACCGCGCCATGCGTGAAGGCAGCGGCCACCGGCTCGACGCAGGCGAGGTGATCGCGCCCGGGTTGCGTGGGCGCATGGGCGGCATCTGGCGCGGCCTCGGGAATCTGTCCCTGGTCATGAAGGTCATGCTCCCCCTCCTGATCGGTGCGTCGCTGGCCACCGGCGTGTTCGCGTGGCAGATCGGCGAACTCGAAAGCGTCGCATCGAGCCCCGCTGCGCTCCGTGATCAATTCCTGTACGGCGCCGGCGCGGTGATGGCGATCATCCTGACCCTCATCGTCGTGCTGTGGTCGATCGCGGCGAGGCAATCCACCCGGCTCGAGCACGTGCGCGAAATCGCATCGAAGATTGCGGGGGGAGACCTCACCGCACAGGTTCCGGTCGGGCGCGGCGACAACGTCGGCGCCATCTTCAACGGCATGCAGATCATGCGCAACCGATTGTTCGAAATCGCGTTCGAACTGAACAAGGGCTCGGACCGGCTGGGCGCGGCCGCGAAGGAGTTGACCGAATCGAGCGACGCGACCGCTCGCGGCGCGCGTCAGCAGTCCGAAGCGGCATCGAGCATGGCCGCGGCAGTCGAGCAATTGTCCGTATCGGTCGATCATGTCGAAGCGAACGCCGGCACCGCACACTCGGTCTCGGTCGAAGCGGGCACGGCGGCCGCCACTGGCGCCGAGGTGGTGCACAACGCCGCAGCCGAGATCGCAAGGATCGCCGAGGCAGTCGATCAGGCCTCGACGAGCCTTGCCGAACTCGAAGGCATCTCCGGAGAAATCGGGAACATCGTCGCGACCATCCGCGACATCGCGGACCAGACCAATCTGCTCGCTCTCAATGCCGCGATCGAGGCCGCCCGTGCCGGCGAACAGGGACGAGGCTTCGCGGTCGTCGCCGACGAGGTGCGCAAGCTCGCCGAACGCACGGCAACCTCGACGCACGAGATATCGAATATGGTGGGACGCATCCAGAACCGCACCAAGCAGGCCGTGGGCGAGATGCAACTCGGCGTACAGCGTGTCACCGAGGGCGTCCAGGCAGCCCGCGACGCTGGTGACTCGGTCGCCGCGATCCGGCCGCAGACGGAGCGCGTGGTCGTTGCCGCTGCCGAAATCCGCGAAGCCCTCGGCGAGCAGGCGAGCGCCGCCCGCGAAGTCGCCCGCAGCGTCGAGCAGATCGCGCAGATGGCCGAAGCCAATGCCACCGCATCGAGCCAGAGCCACGACGCCAGTCAGTCGGTAGCCCGCATCACCGGCCGGATCCGGGAGCTCGCGACCCAGTTCAGGGTGTGACAGCCAATAGCGACGGAAGCAGGCGGCACGCGCGGTATCGATGGTCCGCGCGTGCACGCCGACTTGCGCAATAGTGCCCTCGCGGCGCCTGATCTATGTTGAAGAGAAGGAGCACGCGGCGACACCGCATCGCGCCCGCATGTAACCAACCGAGGAGAGCCGAAATGGCCCGCTATGTAGATGGATTCTTGCTCCCCGTCCCGAAAGCCAACGTCGAAGCCTACCGCCGCATCGCCCAGACCGCGGGCGAAGTCTGGCGCGAGCACGGCGCCCTCGAATACGTGGAATGCGTCGCCGACGACGTCAAGCCCGGCGAAGTCACGTCGTTCCCGCAAAGTGTCTTGCTCAATGACGACGAGACCGTGGTCTTCGCGTGGATCACCTACCCCTCGCGCGAAGAGCGCGACCGCATCAACGAAGCCGTCATGAAGGATCCGCGCATCGCCAACATGTGCGACCCCGATGACATGCCCTTCGACGGCAAACGCATGATGTGGGGCGGATTCAAGACAATTGTCGAGCTATAAGGTACACGCCCGCCCGCGCTCCCTCCCCTTTGTATCTTGAAAAGGGAGGTATATATAAAATGATTGGTGCGCTGTGGAGCTTGTGGGCGAAGGGCTGCGCGGTGGGAAAGTCGTCAGACTTTTCCACGGC
>DAOMNN010000037.1:0-28922 GCA_035443825.1 Rhodocyclaceae bacterium
AAACAGCGCGATCGACCACAGCGTGGCCGCAACCGAATGCGCGCCCTTGCCCGCCGAAGTGCGACGCCCGGTAAATCGGCAGGAACGGTGGCCTCATCATCACGACGCAGGCGTAACATGGCGCTCATGGACATGGTCTTGAGCGGGTGACCGGGCGTGCAGCGCCCATGGAGGCGGTCGATGGTGTCGGGTTCTCGTTACTTGCTTGCAGCCTGGTTGCTGATCGTGTCGGGGCTTGCGGGTTGCTCCCTGGGGATCAAGTCAGGTCCGCCCACGCAGGCCGAGGCCGAGCAGATCAGCGCGGGCGACCTCGCCGTCGTCTTGTTCCAGGTCACCGCGAAGGTCGATGGAAAGCCCATGCCCGGGGCCGGCAACCTGGCGTTTCGCTTCCATCTCGCCAATGTCGGAAACCTCGCGACACCCGAACGCATCGTGCCCTCCTCTGCCTCCGAAGCGGCGGCAGCCCAGGGTTGGCAGCACCTGCTGCTGCCACCGGGCACCTACTATCTGCTGATTCTTCCGCCAGGAATGGAGCAGAACCCGCCGGCCGTGGCGTTCCATGCGCCTTCCGCACGTTTCGGCCGCCTCACCCGTTACAGTTTTACGCCCGGGCGTGGAGGCTTCTGGTCTCCCGAGCTTGGCGGCTTCGTATTCGCTGGTCCCCCGCCGCCGGATTTCGCGGAGATTTCCGGTTTCTGGTTTCAGGTCCCGCGCAACACCGCAGCCGTGTATCTCGGTTCGGTGTCCACGAATTGCGTCGGCGGCCGGGGGCTTCTGGGGAGTCTCATCGACTCCTGCAGCGATTATGTAATGACCAGCGATGTGTTGGCCGCGCAACACGTCCTCGCCTCGATGATTCCGCGAGCTTCGGCGGTGAGGTTTGTACCGCTCCTCCCCAATGGCAAGGCCCGCGACGGCGCCCGGCTGCGGGAGATCGGCCGCACGGAAACCGTCGTGCGCGGCCCGGTCGAGCTCAGGGCAGCCTATACGGGGGCGGAACTGGCGCCGTGGGGGACGTATCACGGCGTCGGCCGCAGTGCCGGCATCCTCAACCTGTTCGCCATCCTCGCCGAGAGTGCCACTCGCGCGGGCGCGGAGCGCGAAGCGGCGGAGCATAGCGCACAAACCCAGGCCTGCATGCAGGCCTTGTCAGCGACGCTCACGAGCATCGACTATTCATCGCACCTTGTTCCTCGCCTCGAACAGGCGGGGCTCCAGCCGGCACGCGGAGCCGATGCGGCCTCCCCCGCTTCGCGGGCGGGTCAGCGCCTCACGATCGACGTGCCCATCGTGCAGTTGCGGGAGAGCGGCCCACGGGAGCACCTCGCGCTCGAATTGGGCGTTTCCGTGCGTCTCGAATCCGCTGGGGGCGATGACGTCCTGTACCAGAGCGTGTTGTTCCACGCAGCCGGCTACCCGGTTCAGGATGTGGGGCGCCTCGGTTTTCGCCTGTACGGGCGACTCGTGCCCGAACGTGCCGAACCGCGACCCGAGACACAGTGGTGCGGTCCGGACGGCGCTGCGCTCTTGAAGCGTGACATCGAGCATGGACTGCAGCACATCGCCGCACAGATCGCGCGCGACCTGGATTAGCTCGACCCGACCTGTCGTGATCAAGACTTCGTGAACGTGGTTCTACAATAGCGCCTCGACCACCGCGGATACCCCCATGCGCCCCCGCTTCACCATCCCTCTTGAAGAAGTCGAGATCACCGCGATCCGTGCACAGGGCGCGGGCGGGCAGAACGTCAACAAGGTGTCGAGCGCGGTGCATCTGCGATTCGACATCGGCGCATCTTCGCTGCCGGACACGATCCGTGAGCGCCTGCTGAGACTGGGCGACCGACGCATCAGCAAGGAGGGCGTGATCATCATCAAGGCGCAGAAGTTCCGGAGCCTCGAAAAGAACCGTGGCGAGGCGCTGCGCAGGCT
Organism: Rhodocyclaceae bacterium; assembly: GCA_035443825.1. Taxonomy (GTDB): domain Bacteria; phylum Pseudomonadota; class Gammaproteobacteria; order Burkholderiales; family Rhodocyclaceae; genus DAOMNN01. Next base: position 1,933 of record DAOMNN010000037.1, read on the forward strand.
GGAAGAACTGATCGCCGGCGTCGCCGAAGAACGCAAACCGCGCAAGCCGACCCGGCCGAGCCGAGCCTCGGTCGCGAAGCGGCTGGAGGGCAAGGCACGGCGCGGGCTGATCAAGGCGGGCCGGGGCCGAGTCGACGATTAGCTTGAAAGTCGCCGCGGCGACTCAAGGCCCTCCCCTCGCCCGCGTGCTGGGCGAAGGCAGGGTTTCGCGTTTCACGAAGCACGCGTCGCGCCGCGTGAGCCGGCCGGCCATGCAAAGCCAGCCGTGGGGCCAGGAGCGGGGGCCGGGGGTGAGCGAAACGGTCAGGGCGGTTTTCTTGATTCGGGGCGGACAATCGTCCATGACCGTCGGGCGCAGGTTTCCGCAGCGAACCATGCGCCCCGCTGCGGGTCCACCCTAATCTACCGGGCTCGCACCCGCTGGAAGCGGTGACGAGACATGCCATCCAGGCCGCTCCAGGCTAGCCCGCGACAGGGGGTTTCGTGTACCAGGGCGAGCGATTCAACGCCTACAGTCACCTGTTCGGAGCACTCCTCGCACTGACGGGTGCAATCGTGCTGATCGTGCTCGGTTCGCGCGACGGCGATGCGTGGAAGATCGTCAGCTTCGCAATCTACGGCACGACGCTGGTGCTGCTATTCAGTGTCTCCACTGTGTACCACAGTACGCGCGGCGTGCTGAAATCCCTGTTTCGCAAGCTCGACCACAATGCGATTTACCTGCTGATCGCCGGCACATACACACCTTTCGCGCTGGTCAGCCTGCGCGGACCGTGGGGATGGTCGCTTTTCGGGGTGATATGGGGATTGGCGCTGTTGGGCATCCTCCAGGAGTTCTGGTTGGGCAAGCGAACCCGCGCGCTGTCGCTCGTGCTGTATGTCCTGATGGGTTGGGTGGCCTTGGTGGCGCTGTTTCCACTGATAGAGGCGCTGTCGCCTGCCGGTTTCGCCTGGCTTGCCGCAGGCGGCGTAGTGTACACCGCCGGCATCCTGTTCTATCTCTTCGACCACAAGTTCACCCACTGGCATGGCATCTGGCACCTGTTCGTGCTGGGCGGAAGCACCATCCACTATTTCGCGATCCTGCGTTACGTAGCCTGACCGGCTGGATCCTTCCCCGCTCAATCCCGACGCACCACCTTCGCCGGCATCCCTGCGATGACGACATCACGCTCGACGTCGTGCGTCACGACGGCATTGGCCGCCACGCGCACGTTGCATCCGATCGTCACGCCCGGGTGGACGACTGCGTTCGGCCCGACGAAACAGAGATCGCCGATCGTCGTCCCGCCCCCGATGCGCACCCCGGGCGCGACATGCACTGCGTGGCCGACGCGACTCTCGTGGCCTACCGACGCCATGGTATTGACGATGACGTTGTCGCCGATCACGCACTCGGGCCCAACCAGCGAGTAGGCATGAAGAAAGGCGCCCTTGCCGATCGTGGCTCCCTTCATGACGCAGGCGCTCGGATGTACGACGTCACCCAGTTCGAAACCAGCCTCAAGGATCAGAGCGGCCATTCGCGCGCGCGCACGATTGTCGCCGACTGCAACATGTGCATGCATCAGGCCGTGCCGGCGTAGTTGCGGGAGGATGCTACGGTCGCCCAGCAAGGGATAGCCGAGGACGATCCTGTCCGGATCCGGTGAGCCGTCCTCGATCAGGCCCGCCAAGCGCCATCGCCGCTGGTGCTCGATCACGGCGATCACGGACTTCGCATGCCCTCCGGCACCGTAAATGAGCAGATCGTCCGGGGCGAATTCGAGTCTATCGACCGCAGGGGATGTGGGTTGGTGAGCTTGCGCGATGACGCACCCCGCCAGAGGCATTGAAGCTTCACAGCATAGCTCAAGCGACCACTCGATCGGAGTGCTTGCGTCGAGCGGCGGCGGGATCGCCGTCAAGGCAGTGGCATGAATCGCGGCGACACCGTGACGCACTTGCCGTTTCGGTCCGCTTCGATCACCCAATGCGTGGCCGCAGGGCTATACTTAATGCTGTGAACGGCTCGAGAAGCGTTCCGGTTCGGGTTCTGCAGATGCATCAACCGCTCGGCGATGCGGACCGGGTGAGGAGAGCGAGAATGGTGGATAGCTTGACGGGGCTTTCGAACGTAGATGCGAGTGCGCTGCAGTCGGCGCGTGCGCCGTTGCGTCCCGAGATCGAAGATGGGCGTCAACAGGGCAACGCAGTTGCGCGTCAGGACGTCCAGGTGAGTATCAGCGCGGAGGCACGGGCGGCCGAGCAGGCGGCGCGTCTTGCCGCGCCCGATCAAGTTTCGGCCGCACAGGCCGTTGCCGGTACCCAGAGCTCCGCACCCGTGCAGGCAAGTACCGCGGCCGATACGGTGAGCGCAACTGCAAGCGCAACCGCGACACCCGCGGCACAGGCAGAGGCCGCCCGCGCCGACCGTACGACAAGTGCCGCAGAACCGGCGCAGGCTGCCGCGAACCTTCAGCGGCCACGCGATCCCGACGCTTCGTCCGCCGAGGGCAATCAGGCGGTGCAGCTCTATCTCGCCAACGCGACTCGCCCGGACAACCAACCCACCGCCAGCGTAATCCGCGAATCCGCCTGAACGGCGGCTCCGTCGACTGCTCCCGCCATTGCCGGGGGACATGACCTGCATTCAGCCCCTGGCTGAAAATGCTTCGCTTGGCTCGCGTCATGCGCTTGTCTAACATGTCCCCGACAACAATGCACAAACTGGAGACACCGCATGAGTGACAAGCCTGGCAAGGGGCTGCGCGTCGGCCTGTTCGCCACCTGCCTGATGAACGTGTTCAGGCCGAGCATCGGTTTCTCCGCGGTGAAACTCCTCGAGGATGCGGGGTGCACGGTCGAGGTTCCCGAAGCACAGACCTGCTGTGGCCAGCCGGGCTACAACAGCGGCGATTTCGATTCGGCGCGCGCACTCGCGCGACAGGTCATCCAGACGTTCGAACGCTACGACTACATGGTCGGCCCGTCCGGCTCGTGCATGGCGACGATCCGCCACGACTATCCCGCACTGTTCGAAGGCGACCCGGACTGGCTCGGGCGCGCCCAGGCGCTGGCCGACAAGAGCTTCGAACTGCTGTCATTCCTGCACGACGAACTCGGCGTCACGACCGGTACGGGGCGGCTCGACGCGACGGTGACCTATCATGATTCCTGTTCCGGCCTGCGCGGGCTCGGCATCAAGGGGCAACCGCGCGCGCTGCTGGCCGGCGTGGAGGGCCTGAAGCTGCGCGAGATGCAGGACAGCGAGGTTTGCTGCGGATTCGGCGGCACCTTCTGCATCAAGTACCCGGAGATCTCCGGCAAGATGGTTGACGACAAGGTCCGTAACATCCTCGCGACGGGGGCGGACACGCTGCTCGGCGGCGATCTCGGATGTCTGATGAACATCGCCGGGCGACTGCGGCGCATCAGTGCGCCGGTGCGCGTCTATCACACCGCCGAAGTGCTGGCCGGTCTGGCCGACGGACCCGGTATCGCAGGTGCGCCCGAGGAGAACAACTGATGGAGATGCGCTCGAAGGAATTCAAGAGCCGCGCCGTCTTCGCGATCCACGACGCGAGCCTGCAGCAGGCGATGGGCAAGGCGCGCGACGGCTTCGTCGGCAAGCGCGCCCAGCAGGCGGCGGAGCTCCCCGAGTTCGAGCGGCTCCGCGAAGAGGCGAAGAACCTCAAGAACCGCATCCTCGAGAATCTGGACCACTATCTGGAGCGTTACGAGGCGGCGGTCACCGCTGCCGGCGGTCAGGTGCACTGGGCACGCGACGCTGCCGAGGCGCGCGAGATCATCCTGGGGATCTGCAGGCGGGTGAACGCCAAGAGCGTGACCAAGGGCAAGTCCATGGTGTCGGAGGAGATCGGACTCAATGAGGCGCTGATCGAAAACGGCATGGAAGTAGTCGAGACCGATCTGGGCGAATACATCATACAGCTCGCAAACGAACCGCCCTCGCACATCATTGCCCCGGCCGTGCACAAGACCAAGGACCAGGTCTCGGATCTGTTCGAGGCGGCCCACGGCGGCCCGCGCAAGACCGAGGTCGCAGATCTGGTAGACGAGGCGCGCCGGGTGCTTCGCGACAAATATTTCCGGGCCGACGTGGGTATTACGGGAGGCAATTTCCTGGTCGCCGAAACCGGCTCGTCGGTCATCGTCACCAACGAAGGGAACGGCGATCTGACGCAGACCCTGGCGAAGGTGCACATCGTCACCTCCGGGATCGAGCGCGTCGTTCCCAGGCTCGACGACGCGTCGCTGTTCCTGCGTCTGCTGGCACGCAGTGCCACTGGACAGGAGACCGAAACCTACACGACGTACTCCACCGGCCCGCGCCGTGCCGATGATCTGGACGGACCCGAGGAATACCATGTGGTGCTGGTCGACAACGGCCGCTCGAAGATGCTCGCGGGACGCTTTCGCGAGATGCTGCGCTGCATCCGCTGCGGCGCGTGCATGAACCACTGCCCGGTGTACGGTTCGATCGGCGGACATGCCTACGGCTGGGTGTATCCGGGACCGATGGGCTCCGTGCTCACGCCGCTGATCAAGGGGCTGGACAACGCCTACGACCTGCCCAATGCATGCACGCTCAATGGTCGCTGCGCGTCGGTGTGCCCGGTCAAGATCCCGCTGCCCGATCTGCTGCGCGAACTGCGTCATATGCAGCACAAGCAGGAACTCTCGCCGCCGATGCAACGCCGCGCGCTCAAGCTGTGGCGCTTCGCGGCGACGCGGCCGAGGCTCTATCATTTCGGCGAACGGATTGCGGCACGCCTGCTGTCGGCAATCGCGCGCAAGGGCAGCATCCGCCGCCTGCCGCTGGCAAGTGGCTGGACCGACGCACGCGACCTGCCGGCACCGAGCGGTCGCACCTTTCTCGAACTGTGGCAGGACAAGCGGGGCAAGCGATGACGACCGCACGCGATGCAATTCTGAAATCCGTCCGCAGCGCGCTGCACCGCGGCCCGCTAGACGATGCTGCACGCGCCGGGCTCGACGCGCGCGTGCTGCTCCATACCCGCCCGCAGATGGAAGGCGACCTGATCGAACGCTTCGTGCGCAAGTTCGAAAGCCGCTCGGGCAGCGTGGCGCGCGTATCCTCGATGGCCGAGGTGCCGGCCGCGGTCGAGGCCTACCGCGATTCCAAGGGCCTGGGGCGCCGCGCCGCGGTCGGCGCTGCACTCAAGGATCTTCCCTGGCCTGCGGACTGGAGCATTCACCACGGCGCGGCAGGCGTCGACGAGGCGCTATCGGTGACGACCAGTCTTGCCGGCATCGCGGAAACGGGTAGCCTCATGCTCGGCGCCGGCCCGGCCAGTCCGACCACCCATAATTTCGTTCCCGACGATCACGTGGTGGTGCTGGACGCGTCGACCATCGTGGCGCACTTCGAGGACGCCTGGACGCTGCTGCGGGCCCGCCCCGAAGGGATGTCGCGCGCGACGAATTTCATCTCCGGCCCCTCGCGCACGGCCGACGTCGAACAGACGATCCAGCTCGGCGCGCATGGCCCGCGCAGGGTGCACATCATTCTCGTCGGCGGCTGACAGCAGATTCCGGCGCGGCGGAGGTCAAAGCGACAAGGCACCATCGGCGCCGTTCGCCTGCACGATCGCAAACCCTGCTTACATTTTGTGGCCAACCGCGGCGCGGGTCGGGGCGTTACATGGATACGGAATGCGCCGATGCAACTCGCGACGCTCCGGACAACAGACCCATGGAGGTTCGACCATGAAATCGCTTAGCCTGAAACTTCTCGTGGCCGCACTCGCAGGCAGCGCCCTGCTCGCCACGACCCTGCCGGCGCAAGCACGCCACGACCACCGCGACTGGCGTGACGGCTATCGCGACTGGCGCCATTCACCGCCGCCCGGACATGCATACGGGCACAGATACAAGCAACCGAAGCAGGTCGTCGTGGTCAGGAGAGCCGCACCGCGGCGTCCTGCCGTGGTGCACCACCATTATCACAGCCCTCCGCCACCGGTTTATTACCCCTCCAGCGGGTACTACAGCCACAGGCCGGCAATCGTGATCGGGGTCAGCATCCCGCCGATCGTCATTCCGTTCCCCTGACCGGACCGCCCCCTCCGAACGCCCGGTGGGGGCGATCTCCTGCCTGAAGGGGGTATCCTGTCCCTTCCCTGCTGCAATCGACATGGAGGGCAAGACATGACCGCATCCCCGAATCCTTCCCGTCGCGCCGTGCTGAAGGGCGGCCTCGCGCTGGGTGTCGGACTGTCCATGAGCCATCTTCCGGGCACCGGCATCAAGCACGCGCTCGCAACGGCGCCGTCCGAACTCATCACCAAGCCGATCCCCTCATCGGGCGAACGCATTCCGGTCATCGGAATCGGTACCGCGCGCCGCTACGACGTCGACGGCTCGGCAGCCGCGCGCGTGCCGCTGCGTGAAGTGCTGCGCACGTTTCCCGAACTGGGCGGGCGACTGGTCGACACGGCACCCTCGTACGGCCGGGCCGAGCCCGTCGTCGGCGACCTCGTCGCCGCGATCGGCAATCGTGACAAGCTCTTCCTCGCAACCAAAGTACGCATCAGCAGCGGCGACGTGAAGGCAGGCATCGCCGAGATGGAACAGTCGCTGCGCCATCTGCATACCGACCGGATCGACCTGATGCAGGTCCACAATCTGGCGGGCGTCGACGAACTGCTCCCGGTGCTGCGCGAGTGGAAGCAGGCCGGACGCATCCGGTATGTCGGCATCACGACCTCGTTCGAGCGCCAGTACGAGGACTTCGTCCGCGTCATGGCGCACGAGACACTGGATTTCATCCAGGTCGACTACGCCATCGACAACCGCTCCGCGGCGGATCGGATCCTGCCGCTGGCCGCCGACCGCGGCATGGCGGTGCTAACCAACCTGCCCTTCGGTCGCGGCCGGGTATTCCAGGCGTTTCGCGACAAGCCGGTTCCTGAATGGGCACGGGAATGGGACATCGAAAGCTGGGCGCAATTCGCGCTCAAGTACGTCGTCTCGCACCCCGCCGTCACGTGCGCAATCCCCGGCACGGCAACACTTGCCTATCTGCAGGACAACATGGGCGCCGCCCGCGGTCGGCTTCCGGATGCGGGAACGCGCAGCCGCATGGCCGCACTCATCGATTCGGCGTAGGTGCGGTCGCGGGCCGCCCGTCCATCGGCAGATACGCGGGCGGGCGGCCCACCACGCTCTGCGCGTCGGTCGCCGGTTCGCCCGCGGTCAGCGCAAGCGGCAGCACCCCGGCCCAAACCGGCCAGCCGATGTCTTCGTCGTCGTCCTTCACTCCCGCATCGCGTATCTTGGCCGAGGCCTCCTCGAGCGGCAGACGCAATATTGCGGTCGCTGCCAGCTCCTTGGCGCTGACCGGGCGCAACTCGTTCCATCGACCGGGCGCGAACTTGTCGATGAATCGCTCCAGCACGCGCGTTTTCTCCGCCGGATCCTCGACCTCGTCGAAGCGCCCATACACCACCACCGAGCGGTAGTTCATCGAGTGGTGGAAGGCAGAGCGCGCGAATACCAACCCGTCGACGTGACTGATGCAAACGCAGGCCTCGTCGACACGCAGCGCCTTGAGCATGCGCGAAGCCTTCGCGCCGTGAACGTAGAGGTGATCGCCCTCGCGCCAGTGCGACGTGGCGAGCAGATGCACCGACCCCTCCCACCGAAACGCGACATGGCAGATCCACGCGCTGTCGATGATCGCATCGCGCGTGGCTGCATCGTATCGGGCGCGGGCAGGCAGGCGGCGGACACGGGTGCGTGCAGACGGGGCTTGGGGCTGATTCATGAAGGGTCTCCGTGATGCGGTCGGGGCCCGATCCGCGGTTCGATTCGTATCCAGCTTAGGGGCATTGTGGCAACATTCATAGCCACACCCGAACGGCATCGAAACGGACACAGTCGATCGTTCCGTTCAGGCCGTGCCGTCCCCCACTCGAGGATTGGAAATGAAATTCGGCATCGATCGCCTGATCGAGGATCCTGCCCTGCGCAAGCCGCTCGCCGGACTCCGCATTGCGCTGCTGGCCCATCCGGCCTCGGTCACGCGCGATCTCGCCCATTCGCTCGACGCACTGGCCGCACTGCCTGACATCACGCTCGCCGCGGCCTTCGGCCCGCAACACGGACTCCGCGGCGACAAACAGGACAACATGGTCGAATCGCCCGACGAATTCGATGCCGTGCACGGCATTCCGGTGTTCAGCCTGTACGGCGACGTGCGCCGTCCAACCGACGCAATGATGGACCACTTCGACGTGCTCCTCGTCGATCTGCAGGATCTGGGCTGCCGCATCTACACCTTCATCACTACGCTGCGCTACGTGCTCGAGGCCGCCGCCGCGCACCGCAAGCCGGTGTGGGTTCTCGACCGCCCGAACCCGGCCGGGCGGCCGGTCGAGGGCACGCTGCTGCGCAAGGGTTGGGAAAGTTTCGTCGGCGCAGGGCCGCTGCCGATGCGTCACGGCCTGACCATGGGTGAGCTGGCGCGCTGGTTCATCGCCACGCTGCGACTCGACGTCGAATGCGAGGTCGTGACGATGCAGGGCTGGCAGGCCGACGCCGCGCCCGGCCACGGCTGGCCACTGCTGGAGCGAAGCTGGATCAACCCCAGCCCGAACGCGCCCAACCTGTCGATGGCGCGCTGCTATGCGGGCACTGTCATGCTCGAGGGCACGACGCTGTCCGAAGGGCGCGGCACCACCCGTCCGCTGGAACTCTTCGGTGCTCCCGACCTCGATGCCCGCGCCGTGCACGCCGAAATGCACACCCTCGCCCCGCACTGGCTCGCCGGCTGCCGCTTGCGCGAATGCAGCTTCGAACCCACCTTCCACAAGCACGTCGGTCAACTCTGCCACGGCCTCCAGATCCACGTCGACGACCCCGCCCACTACGACCACGCCGCCTTCCGCCCATGGCGCCTCCAGGCCCTCGCCTTCAAGGCCCTGCGCCGCCTGCGCCCCGACTACCCGCTGTGGCGCGACTTCCCCTACGAATACGAACACGACCGCCTCGCCATTGACCTCATCAACGGCGGCCCGACCTTGCGCGAATGGGTGGACGACGTACATGCCACCCCCAACGACCTGGATGTGCTGACACGCCCTGACGAAGCACGCTGGATGCTGGAGCGCACGGAATTCCTGCTGTACGACTGACGACGCCAAGCACCCCGGCTCACCCACTTGGGCGCAGAACGTCGTGGATGACCTGGCCTGCAGCAGGACGATGGAGCAGTTGTCTTCGCGCACCGACCACCAGCGAGCACCCTTCGGGTTCAGGCCGACGCGTCGAGCGTCTCGCCCAGCGCATCGACCAAGCGGTCGATCTCGGCCTTCTCGGACACGAAGGGCGGCGCGAGCTGGATGGTATCCCCGCCGTACCGCACGTAGAAGCCCTTGCGCCACATCGCCATTGCGATCTCGTAGGGTCGACGTGCCGGCTCGCCGGGGTAGGAGCTGATGGTGATGCCCGCAGCCAGGCCGAAGTTGCGGACGTCGGCGACATGCTTCGCACCCTTCAAGCCGTGCACCGCAGCCTCGAAATGCGGCGCCAGCGCGCGCACAAGGCCCGGACCGTCCTCGCGCTCGAGCAAGTCGAGTGCGGCAATGCCGGCAGCACACGCTACCGGATGAGCGGAGTAGGTATACCCGTGGGCGAATTCGACCATGTACCCGGGACCCCCGGCGTCCATGAAGGTATCGCAGATGTCCTGCCTTACGATCACCGCACCCAGCGGGAGGGCGCCGTTGGTGACCTGCTTGGCGACGTTGACGATGTCGGGCGTAACGCCGAAGGCCTCGGCCCCGGTCCACGCACCCGCGCGCCCGAAGCCGGTGATGACCTCGTCGAAGATCAGCAGGATGTCGTGCGCGGTGCAGATCTCGCGCAGCCGCTGCAGGTAACCCAGCGGCGGAATCACGACCCCCGCCGAGCCCGCGAAGGGCTCGACGATCACCGCGGCGATGGTGGAAGCGTCGTGCAGGTTGATCAGGTCGAGCAGACGGTCGGCCAGTTCGACCCCGGTGGGCGGCTGACCCCGGTGGAACGAGCCGGCCGGCGGTTGGGTATGCGGGAGATGATCGGCCTCGAGGGTCTGACCGAAGGTCTTGCGGTTGGCCGCGATGCCGCCGACCGAGATGCCGCCGAAGTTCACGCCGTGGTAGCCCTTCTCGCGTCCGATCAACCGCGTCTTGCCCGCCTGACCCCTGGCGCGCCAGTAGGCGCGGGCGATCTTGAGCGAGGTATCGGCCGCCTCCGAGCCCGAACCGGTGAAGAACACCCGGTTGAGCCCGGGCGGCATGTGGGAGACGATGCGGTTGGCCAGTTCGAAGGACAGCGGGTGGCCAAACTGGAACGCCGGGGAGTAATCGAGCCGCGCGAACTGTCGGCTCACCGCCTCACCGATCTCGCGCCGACCATGGCCGAGGCCGCAACACCACAGACCCGAAAGGCCGTCGAAGATCTGGCGACCGTCGCTGTCCCGGTAGTAGCAGCCCTCGCCTCCCACGATCAGGCGCGGATGGGCCTTGAAGTCGCGGTTGCCTGTGAACGGCATCCAGTGCGCGGCAAGCCACTCGGGATCGGTGCGCACAGTGGGCAAATCCAGTTGCTGGCCGTCGATCATGTCCATGGAGTTCTCCTCGGAAAAACCGCTTCAGGTGCGGGTCGTGCTGCGCATGGTCTCGACGTATCCCCCCAACGGGCAGAGCGGAATGCGGACCGGACGTTTGGTTGTCGCATCTTGCGGTGATTCATGCTTGAATTAAATGCCCACATATAACAGCTCACTTGACAATCCATGCAACTGAAAAGCCGGGCCCTGCTGGGCCAGATCAGCGACATCGACCTGCGACTGCTGCGCGTGTTCGTGGCGGTCGCCGATTGCGGCAGCATGGCGGCGGCGGAACTGGAACTGAACATCGCCATGTCCACCATCAGCCGCCACATCAAGAACCTCGAAACCCGGCTGGGCCTGGTACTGTGCCGCCGCGGCCGCTCCGGTTTCGCGCTCACACCCGAGGGCGAGCGGGTCTACGCGGCCACCCGCCAGCTGCTGAGTGCCACGGCGGCATTCAGGGGGCGTCTGCTGGACATCCACGAACGCATGGAGGGCGACCTGCATGTGGCACTCTTCGAGAAATGCGTATCGAATCCACAGGCACACATTGCCGAGGCGGTGGGACGCTTCCGGCAGCTAGCACCCACGGTGGCCTTGCACCTGCATGTGGGCAGCATCACGATGATCGAGCGCGGCGTGATCGACGGACATTACCATCTGGGCATCGTCCCTCTGCACCGGCCATCGGAAAGCCTGTGCTACGACGACCTGTTCGGCGAAACCATGTACCTCTACGCGGGCCGGGGGCACGCTTGGTTCGCCGGCAGCGACAGCCAGCGCGACTGGGGCGCGCTGCGCGGCCAGGCGCTTGCCGGGCTGGGCTACCACTCGCCGAACATGGAACTCACCCACCACCGGCGACTCGAACGCAGCGCGACTGCCTCCGACCAGGAGGCAGTCGCCACACTTGTGCTGTCGGGCGCCTTCGTGGGTTTTCTGCCCGATCACTTCGCCGAACCCTTCGTGGGCGCCGGGCGCATGCGCGCGGTGGCGCCCGAGGTACTCAACTACACCTGCCGCTTCGCCTGCATACACCGCCATGCTCCTGCGCCGATACGGATTGCCCAGGCCTTTCTCGAATACCTCCTGGCGGCTCATGGCAAAGATGCCGCTCCCGGCCGTTGAGCGGGTCGCACCACCCGGAGCGCAGCTTCAGCTGACTCCCCAATGGCCGCACCGCCTGGCGCCGCCGATCACCGTGCACCGGTGGCAGCGTCCGTTTCCCGAGTGGCACCGCTCAGACGGTGGTACCGCGGCGAATGCGTTCGGAGCGGCGCCGGAGCAGTTCCAGCGTGATGAGCAGTGCCACCGAGATCAGGATCAGCATGGTGGCCACCGCGAGTATCGTGGGATTGATCTGCTCGCGCAGCCCGGAGAACATCTGCCGCGGAATCGTGCGCTGCCCGGGACCGGCCAGGAACAGCACGACGACGACCTCGTCGAACGAAGTCACGAAAGCGAACAGGCCGCCCGAGATCACCCCCGGACGGATCAGCGGGATCACGATGTCCCAGAAAGCCTTGAGCGGTGACGCCCCCATGCCGACTGCAGCGTAGTACAGGGATCGGTCGAAGCCCGTCAGCGTTGCCGTCACGGTGATGATGACGAACGGAATCCCGAGTGCGGCGTGCGCGAGGATCAGGCCGAGATGACTCGCGACGAGATTGAAGCGGGTATAGAAGAAGAACATCCCGGCCGCGATGATGATCACCGGAACGATCATGGGTGAAAGCAGCAGGGCGGTGATCAGGCGCTTGAACGGCATTACCGGCGAGGACAGGCCGACGGCGGCGACGGTGCCAAGCACCGTCGCGAGCGCCGCTGCCGCGATCCCGATGATGAAGCTGTTCTTGATCGACAGCGTCCAGCGCGGATCGTCGAACACCTCCGTGTACCAGCGCGTCGAATAGGCAACCGGATCGAGACGCAGCATGCCCTCGGTGAAGCTGAAGTACGGCTCCACGTTGAACGACAGGGGGATGATGATCAGGATCGGCAGCATCAGGAAGGCCAGAATCAGAAACACGGCGACGCGCAGGCCATAGTGCCCCACGTAATGCCAGAATCCGTAGTACGCAGGCAGTCGCTGCATGGGCCTCACCCGAAGGAGATGTTCTTGGCCCCGACCAGACGGTCGTAGGTCCAGTAGAGCAGGAGGATGAGCACGAGCAGCAGCGAGCCCAGCGCCGCCGCCAGCGGCCAGTTGTTCGATTGCTGCATGTGGAAGGCAATCAGGTTCGAGATCATCTGGCCGTCACTGCCCCCGACGAGCGCGGGCGTGATGTAGTAACCGACCGAGACGATGAACACGAGCAGGGCCCCGGCGGACAGGCCCGGCAAGGTCATCGGAAAGTAGATGCGCAGGAAGGCCGGAATGGGTCTCGCACCCATCGACATCGCCGCACGCAGGTAACTCGGGTCGATGCCCTTCATGACGCTGTATAGCGGCAGGATCATGAACGGGAGCAGGATGTGCGTCATCGCGATGATGGTCGCGAACTCCGTGTATAGCATGTTGAACGGGGAGGACGTGATTCCCGCTCCCATCAGCGTCGTATTGATCACGCCATTGGTCTGCAGCAGGGCAATCCAGGAGGTCGTGCGCACCAGCAGCGAGGTCCAGAACGGCAGCAGCACGAAGATCAGCAGGATGTTGGACGTCCGCGTCGGCGCATTGGCCAGGTAATACGACAACGGGTAGCCGAGCAGGAACGTCAGCAGCGTGATCGTCAGCGCGATCCGCAGCGACTGGATGTACAGCGTGACGTAGATTCGCGGCCCGTCACGCGCCTGGATGGCGCCGCTCTGGGCACGTTCGAGATCAAGCGCGGTCAGGTAATGCGCGACCGTGAAGGCCTTTCCGGACTGGCGAATGGCGCGCCAGATCGCGACCTGCTCCCAGTTTGCGTGGGACTCGAACAACAGCGCCGCGCCGCGTTCCTGCAGGTCTTCGTCCGGCACGACACGCACGCGGCGCGCAGTCGACTGTATGAGGCTGCTCGCGCCGGGCATGATGCGATTGACCTCTCCGGCCAGCCGTCCGGATGTGCGCTCGTTGGCGAGTCGCTTGAGATCGAGTGCGAACTGATTGAGCACCTCGGGGCCAGGCAGGGTCTCGCCATCCCAGTCGTCCATCCGCTCCAGCGTGTCCGGAATCAGATCCGCCACGTTCGGGTTGTGCACGCTGCGAAACAGCATGCTGCCGATCGGCGCAACGAATGCAAACAGCAGGAATGCAAGCAGGGGCGCTACAAAGAGGAAGGCCGTGAGCTTGCGCCGGCGCAACTCACGATGGGCCGAGCCCAGATCCTCCTTCGACAGCGAATTCACGGTCATCGCCGAGACTCGGATGATCGACCCTCTGTCCCCGCTGCCGCAGCTTCCTGGCAGCGGGGATGGGGCCGGATTCTTACTTCAACAACCACTCGTTGAACTTCTCGCCCAACGATTCGCCGTAGTCGGCCCAGAAGACACCATCCGCCTTGACCCCGGCATCGATGTGCGACGAGGGCAAAAGTGGCAATACGGCCGGATCGACGAGCGCGCCCGACGATTGCCGCGTGGGACCGTAGGCCACCTCCTGCATCCCTGCCAGCGGCACGGTGCCGGTCGCGAACTTGATGAACTCGAGCGCAAGATCCTTCTTCGGGCTGCCGCGCACGATGGACCACACATCCAGATCGTACACATGGCCATCCCAGATCATCTCGAACGGACGACCTTCGTCCTGGATCGCTGCATAGAAACGCCCGTTGGCCGACTGCACCATGATCGCACCGCCGTCGTTCAGCAGCTGCGGCGCCTGCGACCAGCTGTCGAACCACACGACGTCGCTCTTGATCGTGTCGAGCTTGGCGAAGGCGCGGGCCTGCCCTTCGTCAGTGGCGAGCACCTCGTAGATCTTCGAGCGGTCCACGCCGTCGGCGATCAGCGCCCATTCGAGATTGACTTGCGGACGCTTGCGCAGCGCACGCTTGCCCGGGAATTTCTTCGTGTCGAACAGATCCGCGATCGTGCTCGGCTTGTTCGCGCCGATCGTCTCGGTGTTGATCGCATAGAGCGTGGTCCAGAAGATCACCCCAACGCCGCATTCGTTCTCAAGTGCGGCTTCCATGAAGTCCTCCATGGCCGGCGTACCGTCGTCGCCCGGCGGCAGGATGTCACGCGGAATCACCTCGAGCAGGCCTTCGGCGCAGGCCCGTTCGAGGTCGATGACCTCGATGTCGACCACATCCCACTGGATGTTCCCGGACTCGACCTGCGCCTTGATCTCGGCGATGCCACCCGTGTAATCCTCGAACAGGATCCGGTGCCCGGTCTTCTCCATGAAGGGATCGATCATGTGCCGCTTCTGCGCGGCCCCGTAGGCGCCACCGAAGGATACGGCGGTCAGGGTCTGCTGTTGTGCAAGGGCGGTAGACGCGACCAGCAGTGCCGCGCATCCGAATAGTGCTGCTGACATTGTTTTCATTGTCTTCTCCTGAGTCATGGGGTCCGCAGCACGAATCGTGCGTAGGCTCCCCGTTTTAAGGCATCCGGCCGTTTCCTATGCCGGATACGCAGAGCAGTCCTTGGTCAGCCAGATGAGACCCGCGGTATCCCCCTCGGAAAACTGCGGCGCCGCCAGATCGTTGAGCACCTTGACCGTGATCTCCGTTCCGTCCGATAGTTCGAAGTAATAGCGAATGAAATCCCCGACGTAATGGCGGGTCAGGAACTTCGCCTGGATGCGGTTCTCGCTGGCGTGGGTGGTGGGCTCGATGAACAGCTTCTCGGGCCGGACCGACATCACCACCTCCTGGTCATGCTGGAGATCGGCCTCCGCCCGGGCGCGAACGGTTTCGCCGTGCGGCAGATGCACCTCCACGTCCTCACCCGCAACGCTGTTCACGCGCCCGCGAATGAAGTTGTTCTCGCCGATGAAGTCGGCCACGAAGGCATTCCTCGGGCGCTCGTACAATTCGGCCGGCGTCGCGCACTGCTGGACCACCCCGTCCTCGAAGACCGCGATCCGGTCGGACATCGACAAGGCCTCGGTCTGGTCATGGGTCACGTAGATGACGGTGCACCCGATCATCTCGTGCAGGCGCGTGATCTCGTACTGCATCTGCTCGCGCAGCTTCTTGTCCAGCGCGCCCAGCGGTTCGTCCATCAGGACCAGCGAGGGCTCGAAGATCAGCGCACGGGCAAGGGCCACACGCTGCCTCTGCCCCCCGGACAGCTGGCCCGGAAAACGCTTGCCGAAGCTCTGCATCGCGATCAATCCAAGATACTCTCCAACCCGCTCGCGAATCTTGGCCTTGGGCATCTTGCGCACGGAAAGCGGGTAGGCGAGGTTTTCCTCTATGGTCAGGTGAGGGAAGAGCGCGTAGTTCTGGAAGACCATCCCGATGTTGCGGCGGTATGGGGGCAGGCGCGTGATGGATACGCCGTCGATCGAGATGTCGCCGCTGGTCACGCTCTCGAAACCGGCGAGCATCATCAGAACCGTGCTCTTGCCGGACCCCGAAGGCCCAAGCAGGGTCAGGAACTCTCCCTTGGCGACGTCGAGGCTGAAATCCTTGACGACCAGGCTTTCCTGATCGTATGTCTTCTTGACGTTCTGGAACCGCAGGTAGGCCGAAGCAATACCGGTCATCTGGGTGTACCCCGCAAGACGTGGCGCGCGTGCTCCGGATCCACGAATCCCCCTCCAACCATGCGTGTCCTCCCTGCGAACGAGCGCCCCGTTTGCGAACCCGGGCGAGTCCGGGTCGATCCAACCACGGACGAAGACATGAAATACGCTCGAGTCATGCGATATGCGCTGGACACCGTATAGGCGGAAGATAGCCCACAAAGGGCATTTTGGCGAGAGGTGCGTATGCACATGGAGGGATCCGCAGCGCCGAAATGGTCGCAGCAGTCCAACAGGGAACAATTCGACGACGAAGCACTCGATGATTGAGCGGAAGATCTGCGCATGAGCGTCAGTGCGACCGGCCGGCTGATCGAGGACAAGAGACAAGCCTCAACCCATGCCCCGGCCCGATACACCTGGATTCAGATCTTGCCACCTGCGTTCAGAGGCAACACCTGCCCCCGGACACCCGTGCCCGATCGTATGAATTAAGGCCAGTTCGATGAGTGATGAATCACCCGGATTGACGGTCTACTATGACGGCGCCTGTCCGGTTTGTGTACGTGATCGGGCATGGTACGAAAGACTTTCCACGCGGACCGAGTCCTCGGTAAAGTGGGTCGACATCACCGGGCTCGACGCCGAACTTCACGCGTGTGGAATCGACCCCGCCGCGGCGCTGCGCGAATTGCACGTCCGCGATGCCAACGGCAAGGTGCATCGCGAGCTCGACGCCTACATACTTCTGATGTCCCGCGTTCCCGCGCTCAAACCGCTGGCCTGGCTGATCGGCCTGCCCGGACTTCGGCCAGCGCTCTCCAGGCTCTATCGAAGCTGGGTCTTGCGCCGGCTACGTGCCGAGAACCGACTGTAGCCGAGCGCTCAGGGGCGCTCGGGGAGCCCCCCCACCCCACTCCCCTCCCACGACCGTACGTTGCTGGTACGCCTTGGCGTTGGGTGCAGAATGCAAAGGGTGACGCCCGGTTTCCTAGCATCCGGCGCCGATGCAACAGCGTCGGGCCTGCCCCCCACGGTTTCCGTAGCTCATCCGCTCAGGAGCCGGGATTGGACTGGGGTCGACCTCGGACCGGTTGCGACCGAGCTTGTGTGTAAAGACGGTGAACCATCCCGCCGGCCTTCTGCTATGCGCAAAGCATGGATTGGAGTGAGCAATGAAGCGCTACATCGAAGGAAGGAGTCGGGCGCAGATGGTGTTGATGCCCGAATCACTGGATGACTTCATTGGTGAAGACAATCCGGTTCGGGTATCGACCTGTTTGTCGATGAACTGGATCTGCAGGGGTCCGGGGTTCGCGACTGCGCAACCTGCCGTGACGGGACGGCCGGGTTACCACCCGGGCTTGCTGCTCAAGCTGTACATCTACGGCTATCTGGATCGGGTTCAGTCCAGCCGCCGACTTGAGTGGGAGGCGCTTCAGGTCGATGGCTGATCCCGGGGGTTCACGGACTTGTCGCGTTGCCATCGGGCCAGCATGTCGTGGGCGCGGTTGCGCGCCGGGTCCAGCATCTGGTCATGATCGGCGGCCTTGGCCGCCAGTTCCACGACGTAGCCGTCCGGGTCCCGGAAGTAGATCGAGCGGATGAAATGATGTTGCGAGACGCCGCGGGTCTCGATTCCGAGGCTGCGGCCCTTGGCCATCATCTTCTCCAGGTCCGCTTCCTCCACCTCAAGTGCGATGTGCAGGTCGAAGTCATGCTGCGGCTTGAAATCGAAGGGCATGTCGGGGGCCTCGAAAAACGCAAGGAACGAGCCATCGTCGAGCTGGTAAAAAGTATGGAGCACCCGGGTCTTGCGCCCAGTGGCCGTCTCGCGCAAATCCAGTGCCGCCGCCAGCGGCAGGCCGAGGAAGCCTTCGTAGAAGGCGCGCGTCCTTTCCGAGTCGCTGCAGCGGACTGCGCAGTGGTGAAGTTTCTTTAGCATGAGCCCGCCTCCAGTTCCATCGACGCTAACAGCAGCAGATTCTAACGTGATGACGGCATTGACGGCAGGGATCAGTGCGCGGCGGCGGATTGCGCTTCCGGCGGGCGCGGCTCGGGCACGCGGTTCCTGATCGGGGGCAGCGTTCGCAGGTAGGCGAAGATGGCTTCCAGGTCGCTGTCGGTGAAGTTGCTGTAGACCGGGATCGGCATCGGCGGCAGGATCTCGCGCCCGCGCCCCATGTGTCGACCGGTGCGAATGGTGGCGACGAAGTCGCGCACGGTCCAGTCGCCCAGGCCGGTGTCCCGGTCCGGGGTCAGGTTGGCGGTGAAACTCACGCCCCAGGGTCCTGAGAACGCGGTGTTGGTGGCCGAGGAGACGACCAGCCACGGGCCCTCGGGCAGCGCGGGAGCCGGCGGCATCTTAAGGGTCTCGGGGTGTCCCGACAGCATCCGGCTCAGGTCGAACTCGGGGCCGTTCTTTCCCATCTTCATGGGTGTGTGGCAATCCATGCAGCCGGAGGTGGAAACCAGATACTTGCCGCGGGCGGCTTTCTCCGCGGTCATGCCGGGGTCGTCGGCCGTCTGAGCCCGCGCCGGCGTGACGATGTCGATGCCGGCGGCTACCGTCAGCGCGAGCGCAGCCGGCGCCGCAAACCGGCGAAACACGATTGCTTTCATGGTGAAATCTCCTTTGGGTTGGACAAATAGTTGGCGATCCATTGGCGGACCAGGGCTAGCCCTTCGGGGTCGGGCTCGGTGGTGCCCAGGGGCGGCATGCGCTCCCGGGGATTGCGGGACTGCATGCGCAGGGCCAGCATGCTGTGTTGTGGATGACCGGGGGCGACGATCACCGCTTCGCTGTCCATGCCCGACGGGCGCCAGCGGCTGAAGGCCGCCACCGCCGAGCGCAGCACCTCCTCCAGCGCGGCAGGCGCATCGGCCACGCGCTGCGCCAGCGTCAGGCGCAGCGGCACCTTGCGGTCACTGGTGTTGTGGCAATGGGCACAGTTGCCGTGAAGGTAGCCGAGGGCAGCTCGCTCGACCGGAGTTGCTGCGGGAATGCGTGGCGGCTGCTCGATCAGTGGGGTCGGCAGGCCACGCAGCCAGCCGCGCGCCACCAGGCCAGGCAGATCAAGCTCGTCGGCGTGCCGCGAGCGGCCGCCTGCCGCCCGCGGGTCGCGCTCAGGCGACAATTGCAGCGCGCCCAGGCCCAGCACGGGCACGGCGGCGCTGCCGTGGCAGGCGAGGCAATCGGCGCGCGATGGCACGGCGTAGCGTCCTTGCGGTGCGGCCGGCACCTGCAACTCCGGGACCCCGGTCGCCGGCGCGATCACCGCCTCGGTCCCGGCTTCGTTCCAGACGTAGGCGGCAAAGCGCCACGTTCCGTTCGCCAGCCGTTCGATGTAGCGGGTTTCGACCGGACGGCCGTCATGCGCGAACTCCTTCCACAATTTCGTGCCGCGCGGAAACTCCCAGGCATCGGGACGCGAACCGTCGATGTAAGCCCCCGGCGGCAGGTACACCCAGCGCCGCTTGTACGCTCCGTCCGACCACAGCGGGTACTGCGGCGAGAAGGCCGCGATGCCCTGCCGCACGGCGTGTGGCGAGCCCGGCGCATGCAGTCCGGTGTCATGCAGCAGTCGCGGCAAGGGCGCGTCCGCGCCAGCCCCGGCATCCGGGGGGGCGGCCATGGCGGACGGTGCGCTGCACACGACGCAGGCCAGGGCGATCAGCACAGGAAAGAGGAGCGACATGGGGCTCGTTCAGAAGGGATCGCGAGCCTGGTTCAGCTGGTCGACCCGGTGCATCATGGTCCACGGGACGGTGACGATTACCTCGGCCGACAGGACGAACACGATGGGCTCGGCCTCGTCAGGAGCGGGGCCGCGGTCATGGGACCGCCGAAAACAAATCAGCTTCATGGTGGCTCTCACAAAAAGTGCGGGTCGTCGAGCGGTGGGCGCTTCTCGCCGCGCGGACGGCGGGAAACCCTTGGGGGCCGGCCTTGTGGTGCCGCGCCGCGGGGCTGCCGGGTCGCTACCTACCCAGGCCGGAAGTGTCGAGCAAGGCGTGCCGCAGCGCCGCTAAAACTTCCATAAGCGGCCCTTAAATTCTTCTTAAGCCAGATGTGTGCGCCGCACACGCCCGCCCGCCGAGGAACGAACTCGTGACCCGCCTGCGCGAACGCCCCACTTCGTTGCGATGACCGGTCCCGGCGCGTTCGCCCAGAGCGGCACTCCCGACAAAGCCCTGACGGCCGGCGTCTGGCGCAGCCAAGCTGTCGCGTGCGCGCTGCTCCGTTCCGCCCGAACGTCGTGTGGTTCGGCGAGACCCGACCCCCGACCCGTCGAGGCACGCCGGCGGATGATAGAGTCCGGGACTTCCAACGATCCGGCGTAAACTGTCTTGGGATCCGCCTGACCCCGGGTCGGGCTCTTTCCCGGCCGGCGTGCCGAACCGGAACCAACCGCCTGCAACCCATTCGAACACGCCATGGACACCCTGACCCACGCATTATCCGGTGCACTGACCGGCCGGCTGCTGGCGCGCGCGCCGAACGGCGAAGGTCGATCGTCGCTGCCGCCATGGCAGGCCGTCGTCGTCGGCACCGCCGCGGCGGCCTTTCCTGACCTGGATTTCGTCCTTCGCTACGTCTCCGAGCTGACCTACCTGCGCGGCCATCGCGGCATCACCCATTCGTTCGTGCTGCTGCCGTTGTGGGGGGCGCTGATCGCATGGCTGATGGCCGGGCTGTTTCGCTTGTTCCACCGCCAGGGCAGCGGCGCCTGGATGGCGAAGTGGACGGACTTCTACCTTGTCGCCTGTGCGGCACTGTTCGTGCATATCGTCGGCGACCTGATCACGCAGTTCGGCACGATGATTCTCGCGCCGCTGTCCGACCGGCGCTTCGGTTTGGGCACGACCTTCATCATCGATCTGGGGATCAGCGGCATCCTGGTCGCCGGCCTGCTCGCAAGCGCCGTGTGGCGGACCAGCCGCATCCCGGCGTCGGTCGCCGCACTCGCCCTGGTCGTATGGGTCGGCAACAGTGCGATCGCCCGTAGCGAGGCCATCGGCGCAGCGCGTGACCACGCCGAGCGAGAGGGAATCACGGTCGTGGCACTCGACGCCGCCCCCCGGCCGGCTTCACCTTACAACTGGACTGCGATCGTCTTCGACGGGCGGGACTATCACTACGCTCACCTCAACACCCGTCGTAGTCAGCCGCTCGTCGCGACTGCGGACGACAACTTCGTCCGCCGCTTCTCCGCGCCGTACCAGCCCGTCGCACTCGCACGGTGGCACACCGCCCCGCGTTTCGGTGACGAGGCGGTTGCCGAACTCGCACGCAGCGTGTGGAACGCCGAGGAGTTCGAATTCTTCCGCTGGTTTGCGATGTTTCCCGTCTTCGATCAGGCCGCTCCCGCAGACGGTCCGCACGGGGTCTGCGCGAGTTTCCGCGACCTGCGCTTCGAAACGCCCGGGCGTGCGGCCATGCCGTTTCGCTTCGGACTGTGCAATGGCGGCGGGGGTTGGCGCCTGTTCGAACGGGCGGCGGACGGGTTGCGATGGATGGCGGATTGATCGTTCCTCATCGGCAGCTGCGCAGCCGGATTTCCCCAGCCGCATCGAATGACGGCTGGAGGCACACGGCATTGTGCTCGCACGACGAGGCGGTGCTGATGTACGCTTTGCCGATGAGCAAACATACTTCTTCGCCGGTGCCCGAGGCGCCGCCGAGCGGGCCTTCGGACGAGCTTGCGTTACGGCGGGTCGCGATCGATACCTACCGTGAGAACGTCGCCTATCTGCACCGCGAGTGTCCGGTGTATCGCGCCGAGGGCTTTCAGGCATTGTCCAAGGTCGAGGTTCGCGCCAACGGAAGACGCATTCTCGCCACGCTGAACGTAGTCGACGACGAGAACATCGTCGGTTGCCGCGAACTGGGGCTGTCGGAGGATGCGTTCGCGCAGCTCGACGTGCAGGACGGGCATCCGGCGAGCGTGTCGCAGGCGGAGCCGGCGGGCTCGATTCCGGCCCTGCATCGCAAGATTGCGGGGGAGCGTCTGGATGCGGACGATTTTCGCGCGATCGTGCGCGACATCGCCGAGCATCGCTACTCCAAGATCGAGCTCACCGCATTCGTCGTCGCCAGCAATCAGGGCGAACTCGATCGCGAGGAAGTGTATTTCCTGACCGACGCGATGGCGGCCTCGGGGCGACGGCTTGACTGGCACGAGCGCCTGGTGGTCGACAAGCACTGCATCGGGGGGATTCCCGGCAACCGCACCTCGATGCTGGTGGTACCGATCGTGGCGGCGCACGGGATGCTGTGCCCCAAGACCTCGTCGCGCGCAATCACCTCACCCGCGGGAACGGCGGACACCATGGAGGTGCTCGCCGACGTCGAACTTACCTTCGAGCAGATGGCGCGCATCGTGCGGGAACACCGCGGTTGCCTTGCATGGGGCGGAACGGCCCATCTGTCGCCGGCCGACGACGTGCTGATTTCCGTCGAACGGCCGTTGTCGATCGACTCGCCGGGGCAGATGGTCGCCTCCATCCTGTCAAAGAAAGTCGCGGCGGGTTCGACCCATCTGGTGCTCGACATCCCGGTCGGCCCCAGCGCCAAGGTGCGCTCCATGCCCGATGCCCAGCGCCTGCGCAAGCTGTTCGAATATGTCGGCGGCCGCATGGGGCTCGCACTCGACGTGGTCATCACCGACGGACGCCAGCCGGTGGGCAACGGCGTCGGCCCGATGCTCGAGGCGCGCGACGCGATGCGCGTGCTGGAGAACGATCCGAGCGCACCCAACGACCTGCGCCAGAAGGCGCTGCGCCTGGCCGGGCGCATGCTCGAGTTCGATCCCGACGTACGCGGCGGTGACGGGTTCGCGATCGCGCGCGACATCCTGGACTCGGGGCGGGCGCTGGCCAAGATGGACGCGATCATCCGCGCGCAGGGCTCGCACGGTTTCGATCACCACAACCCCGCGCTCGGCGCGCTCAGCTTCGATGTCACCGCGCCGCAGGACGGCGTCGTGACCGGCATCGACAACCTGCAGATCGCGCGCATCGCGCGCTTTGCCGGCGCGCCCAAGGTCAAGGGGGCCGGCGTGGACCTGTTCCGCAAGCTCGGTGAGACGGTGGTCGCAGGCGAACCGCTATACCGCGTATACGCGGCCTATGCGGCGGACCTGGAGTTCTCGCGCCAGGCCAGCACCCGGGCGTCCGGTTACCGAATCGGCAGCGCCGACGACGTGCCGCACGTGTTCGTGGAGTTCTGACCATGACCGAAGCCGTCCTGTTGTGCTTCACCGATGAGGCCGATCGTGCGGCGGGGATCGCCGACGCGGCGGGGATGCGGGTCGAGACCATCGACCGCCACCGATTCCCCGACGGCGAGCTCCGCCTGCGCCTTCCGCCGGTGCTGAGCGCGCGTGCCGCCGTGCTGCGCAGCCTCGACCACCCCAACGAGAAACTCGTCGAACTGCTGCTGGCCGCGCGCGGTGCGCGCGAACTCGGCGTGCGCCACATGACCCTGGTCGCGCCCTATCTTGCCTACATGCGGCAGGATGCGGCCTTTGTGCCGGGCGAGACCGTCAGCCAGCGCATCATCGGGCGCTTCATCGCCGAGCTGTTCGACGCGCTGATCACGGTCGACCCGCATCTGCACCGCGTCGAACGTCTCGACCAAGCCGTGCCGGTGTCGCAGGCGTGCGTGCTGTCGGGCGCACCGGCACTGGCCGATCTGATCGTCTCCCGGCGCGAACGCCCGCTGCTCGTCGGCCCCGATGCCGAGTCGCGCCAGTGGGTCGCGAGCGCGGCGGCGCGGCACGGTCTCGAGCATGCGGTGTGCAGCAAGATCAGGCACGGCGACCGTAGCGTGGCGATCTCACTTCCGGACGCCGACTTCGCAGGTCGCCACGTCGTGCTGCTCGACGACGTGGCGAGCACGGGGCATACGGTGGCCACCGCAACACGCCTGCTGCGCGCGGCCGGGGCGTCGACGGTCGACCTCGCCGTCACTCACGCGCTGTTCGCCGGCGATGCACTCGAACTCATCCGCGAAGCCGGCATCGACGAGATCTGGAGCACCGACTGCATCGCCCATCCGAGCAACGCGGCAAGCATGGGTCCGCGCCTGGGCGAGGCCCTGAGGTCGCTGGTGCACATGCCCGCATGAGCCGTCGCTCAAAATCATGACCTTCCGGCGCCGCGGCACACTGGCACGACACGAGCGGAACGCGGTGCCCACGAGCCGGCCCGACGCCGTCTCGACCAGCGACACGCCCGATTGGTCGGAACGTGATCGCCTGCCGCTCGTGGCGCTGGCGATCGCCAATCTGGTGCCGGTCGTCGGCGTTTTCCTGTTCGACTGGAACGCACACCACCTGCTCCTGCTCTACTGGCTCGAGAATCTCGTCGTCGGCGGTTATACGCTCCTGCGCATGCTGCACGCGGGCGGCATCAAGGCACTGTTCCTGGCCGCATTCTTCAGCTTCCACTACGGCTTCTTTTGCGCCGGGCACGGCATGTTCATCCTGTTCGTGCTGGGCATGGGGGGCGGGAAGGAAGCCGATACCGCAATGGACACGATCGGCGACAGCGGCGGATTGATGCTGCCCTTCGAGATGCTGCGCGACCTGTTCGGGCACATCGCCCAGACATCACCGGGGCTTCTGACGCTGCCGCTGCTGGCGTTCGTGGTCAGCCACGGCGTGTCGACCGTGATCCACCACTTCATCGGCAAGGAGGATGCCGGGCGCGATGCGGACGACATCATGTTCGATCCGTACAAGCGCATCGTGGCACTGCACATGGCGATCCTGGTCGGCGCCTTCTTCGTCATGGAATCCGGAGGCGGGTCGGCAGCACCTGCGCTGATGCTGCTGATCGCGATCAAGATCGCGATCGATCTCCACCAGCACCGCAGCGCGCACCGGAAGCGGAACTCGACGCTGCGTTCAGGCGACAACGACGCGGCAGATCATCCGATCGAGCCGTGATCGGGAGACTCACCGGCGCGCACGGACCAACGGCCTGTTTTCAACGCACATCATCGCCATCGCCAGGGGTGCGTCCGGCATCCGCCGGACCCGAATCTCCACTGCCCCGATCGGCAATCTTCGGCATGCATCCGGCGATGCGCAGCAGTTCGACCAGCCGCGCCGTGCTGTCACGGCGGTACGCAGCGACGTCGGTCGTCGACCAGTCATAGAAGCCCTTGCCTCCGCGCAGCCCGTTGCGCCCTTCGGCCATGTAACGGCCGACGATCGGCGGACTCGCATAGCGCTCGCTGTCGAGCGCCTGGCTCAGATATTTTCCCGCGTAATACAGAATGTCGTTTCCGCCCACGTCGATGAACTCGACCACGCCCATCGCCGCATAGCGGATGCCGAAGCCGTAGCGGGTCGCGCGGTCGATGTCCTCCGCGGTGGCCACACCCTCCTCGATCATGCGTGCCGCCTCGTTCATGAGCAGCGTCTGCATGCGTGGCACGATGTATCCGGGTGACGGGCCGCACAGCACCGGAACCTTGCCGATCTCCTCCAGACGACCGCGCAGGCGCTCGGTGATGCGGGGATCCGTACCGGGGTGCGGGGAAAGTTCGACCAGCGGGATGAGGTGGGCCGGATTGAGCCAGTGGGCGTTCAGGAAGCGCCCGGCGGAAGGGACCATTCCGGCCAGCGCGGTCGACACGAACGTCGACGACGTCGAGGCCACGATCGCGTCGGCGGGAAGATGACGGGCGGCGAAGGTGAACGCCTGGGCCTTCGCCTCCATGATCTCGGGAACGCCCTCGAAGACCAGTTCGAGTCGGCGCAGGCACGCCGCGGCGGAGCCCCGGTCGTGGATCTCGATACGGGCGAGTATCGTCCCCACCGCCGATTGCGCAACGATACCCAGTGCGACCAGTGCGCCGAGCTGGCTTTCGATGTCGCGCAGGGCGTCATCGCGCAGCTTCGCCTGATCGGCGGCGGATCGCTCCTTGATGTCGATGAGCGCCACTTCCTGCCCGGCGCACGCGAAACTGATCGCGATGCCGCGCCCCATGCGTCCGGCACCGAGCGCCCCCACCACAGGAAGGTTCACCGCAATTCTCCGGTGGCGAGCAGCGCTGCCATCTCGTCCCGCGACAGGCGTGCGAGGCCCAACGACTCCAGCGTGCGCTCTCCCGCCCGCAGATCCTTGTCGCAGATTGCCGCGGCGATGGACAACAACCCATGCGCAACCGGCACGCGCACCCCTGCCCACTCCGCCACCGAGACGAGGAATGCCAGCCCGACATGGACATCCTCGGTCATGTAGCGATGCCCGGTCAGGTCGATGCGCTCCCGCCAGTCGCCGCTGTCGACCAGCCGTTTGTGCGCATCGCCATACATCCAGCGGTCGGAGTGGTAGTGATCGCGCAGCGGAAAGTGCTCGCCGCGATACCCGAGCGCCTCGCGCACGGCGATGCGCTCCCCGTCCAGCACATCCGTGACGCGCCGGATCGACGGCTGCGTGCCCTCGTTGTGAATGTCCCAGTTGGCGAAATGCTCGAGCGGTCCGGTATTCATGAGGATCAAGGGAGGATGGATGATCGGGCCGGCGTTCATCAATGCGCCGGCCAGCGCATCCTCGATCGGCTCGACGGACGGGAATACCGCCCTGAGAACCGGCAACGCGCGGTCGCGGTTGTTCGCGGGGAACACCCCGGTCGGCAGGCGCGTGGCGCGCATCGTGATCGCGATCTCCTCCGGACCATGCTTGCGCGCAAGCCATGGCAGGGTTCCGGTCTCGGCGATCGACACGTCCGCC
>DAOMNN010000037.1:29022-32372 GCA_035443825.1 Rhodocyclaceae bacterium
CCCAGCACCGCAACCCTCATCTGACTCCCTCCACTGGCTCCGACGACCGGCGCCTGAGCGCCATCGTCGGCTCACCGCACAAATCCAGAACGAGCACCTGCGACCATGCTCGGCACTCAGCCGAGCAAGGTCCGCGGAAGATAGAGCACCGTGTCCGGAAAAACCCACATCGCGGCTATGCACAATACATAGGCGAGAACGAAGACCGCGACGCCGCGAAAGATCGTACGCAACGGGATGTCCGGCGCCAGCCCGTTGACGATGAAGACGTTCACGCCGACCGGGGGCGTGATCGCACCCATCGTCGTCACTACGGTGAGGATCATCGTGTACCACACCGGGTCGTAGCCGAGCGCGGCAGCCAGCGGGAAGAAGATCGGGATCGTCACCACGAGGAACCCGAGGGCGTCCATCAACGCCCCGCCGACGAGATAGATGAGCAGCACGGTGAGCAGGATCAGGGCCGGATCGACCGGCAGGGACACCACCCAGTCGGCCAGCTCGAACGGCAGACGTGACACGGTCAGAAAACGCCCGAACAGCACCGCACCGGTGATCAGCAGCACCACCATCGCGGAGATGCGCAGCGTCTCGGTGACCGCCATCGCAATGGCCCGCAGCGAGAGCTTGCGCCGCACCAGACCGATCATCAGCGCACCGAACGCCCCGGCCGCGCCGGCCTCGGTCGGGGTGAACCAACCCCGATACAGCCCGCCAATGACCAGCACGAACAGGACCAGGGTCTCGACCAGACCCGAGAGCGAAACGAGCTTTTCCTTCAACGTCGTCGCGGGACCGGCCGGACCCAGGGTCGGATCGCGAAGGCACAGGATCACGATCGTGAGCAGGAACAGCGCCGTGAGCATGAGGCCGGGCACGATGCCCGCGAGGAACAGGCGCAGCAGCGATTGCTCGGTCTGGACCGCAATGACGATCAGCACCACGCTCGGCGGAATGATCACCCCGAGCGTGCCGCCAACTGCGACCGCCCCGCTGCTCAGGGCCGGGTGGTAGCGGTAGCGCCGCATCTCGGGCAGAGCGATGGTGCCCATGGTCGCCGTCGTCGCGGAATTGGAACCGCAGATCGCGGAAAAGCCGGCACAGGCAAACACGGTCGTACCCGCCAGCCCGCCCGGCATTCGCCCGAACCACGCGTAGGCCGCATGGTAGAGCCGCTCGGTGACGCCGGCCCGGTAGGCGAACTGACCCATCAGCACGAACAGGGGAATGACGCTCAGTCCATACGAGGAGAACTGCTCCCATATGTTGGTCGAGAGCAGGTGGGTCGCGGCCGGGAGCGACAACAGGTAGGCGTTGCCCAGCACCCCCGCCAGCAGCATGGCGAACGCGATCGGCATGCCGACGAGCATCAGCGCGAACATCAGGACAAGGCCGATCAGGGCGACGAAGACAGGATCCATGCGTCCTTTTTCCGTGGCCCGTCAGGTGCGCCGCAAGAGCGCCGCGAGCCGGCCCGCAGCGCGAAGGAAATCGATCAGCAGGGCAAACGCGAGCCCGACGCTTCCGAGCGCCACGAGATACACCCACGGATAGACGATCACGCGCAGGGTTTCGGACAGCGATCCGGTTTGCTGCAGGACTCTGCCGTAACGCGCGACGTACCACGCGACGGCGGCAAACAGCAACAACGACAGCAGGCTGTTGAAGAGCTCGACGGTCGCATGCGACCGCGGCCCCAGCCTCGACTCCAGCAACTTCACCGAGACATGGCCGCGCTGCTGCTGCACGGAGCCCAGCACCAGGGCCATCGCCGCTGCCGACAGCCATCCGATGACCTCATACGACCCGGCCACCGGCCGACCGAGCGACCGCAGCGCGATGTCGCCGACCGCGAAGAACAGCATTCCGACCAGGGCAAAACCGGCGACCGCGGTCAGCACCCGATTGACGACGCGATCGAATCCTTCCAGCCAGCGCAGCGGCGAGGCCGGTGGTCGGTGTCGTCCGTCGGCGCTGTTCTCGCCGGTCGCCAAAGTCATGCTCCCGTCCCGGTCACTTCGAGAATTGCTCGCGCAGTTCGTGCAGGCGGGCCATGTAGCGCTCGGCCGGGAAACCCTTGGCGGTCATCTCGGCAACCCACGCCTCTTCCATCGGCTTGAGTTTGGCATCCCACTGTGCACGCTCGTCGTCCGACAGCGACAGGATCTGCAGGCCATGCTCCTTTTGGCCCCAGGCAAGGGCTCCGCCGACATTCTCGTTGTCGTGGTAGTTACCCGTCCACACCGCCATCTCCGGCCCGAGTTCCTCGATGACCTTCTTCACGTCGTCAGGGAGGCGCTCCCAGCGCTGACGATCCATCACCGCGGCGAAAGTGACGACCACCGTCGGATAGTCGGTGACGTACTTGAGCGTTTCGGCGAGCTTGAAGTCCTGCAGGACTTCGCGTGACGTCATGTTGCCGTTGATCACGCCCGTCTGCACGGACTGCGGCACCTCGGGCATCGGCATGCCGATCGGCGCGGCCCCCAGCGCGTTGAGCACGGGCACGCCGGTACCGGCCGCGCGCAGCTTCATTCCGCTCAGGTCCGCCGCATTGCGCACCGGGGTTCGCGACTGGATGTAGCCCGGCTCGGTGGTGAACATCGCAATGATCTTGAAATCCTCGTATTCCTTGGGCTGGAACTCCTGCGTCAGTTCCCACAGCGTCCGGCTCGCGACGGTCGCGTTCGGGAAACCCACCGGCAGCGACACCCCGGAGGTCAGCGGAAAGCGGCCCGGGTCGTAGGACGGAGCACCGAGCCCGATATCGGCCACACCCTTGCTGACGCCGTCATACATCTCGCGTGCTCCCAGCAAGGTGCCGCCGGGAAAGGTCTGCACGCGCACCTTGCCGCCGGTACGTTTGGTGACCTCCTCGGACCAGTGGGCCATCTGCCGTGCCGGGAACGTCCCGGCAGGGGCGAAGAACGCGTACGTCAGGTTGATGGTCTGGGCCATGCCCGTAGCAGGTATGGCAAGGATGAACAGGGCGGCAACGAGCGAGAAAAAGCCGTTCGACAACATTTTTCGATGATTCATGGTGACACCTCACGGTTGCGTTGCGGGTCGGTCGGGCATGCGCGGCCCAAGGCCGCGCGGCAAATCATCCAGTTACGAGACGACATCGGGGATCACGATGTCGAGGTCATCGAGGCGGGCTTCGCGCATCGTCGCCCGGTCGAAGTTGGGGGTGTGCGGAAAGGGCCGCGTCGCATCGAAACCGATCTTCGTCCCCAGGTAGCCGGGAAAGGTCGGATTCAGTCCGTGACCGAAGACGTTCTCGATCACGATGACACCGTGCTTCGGATCGAGTCGCGTCGCCATCGCCCATTCGACGTCCCCCGGATCGC
>DAOMNN010000038.1:0-31988 GCA_035443825.1 Rhodocyclaceae bacterium
CCTCCGGTCGATCCCGGAATGATACGCCTGTACCCGATGTTTGAAAGCCCCGAACTGGTAGAATCGCGCCCACGTCACCGGAACCGCAAGGGAATGTGCCATGCCCGCAATTCGTCAAGAAGACTTCATCCAGTCGATCGCCGATGCCTTTCAGTACATCAGCTACTATCACCCGCTCGACTACATCCAGGCCCTGGGCGAAGCATGGGAACGCGAGGAGAACCCGGCCGCCAAGGATGCGATCGCCCAGATTCTCACCAATTCCCGCATGTGCGCCGAAGGGCATCGCCCCATCTGCCAAGATACGGGCATCGCAGTGGTGTTCCTCAAGGTTGGCATGAACGTGCGCTGGGACGCGACGATGAGCGTCCAGGAGATGGTCAATGAAGGCGTGCGCCGCGCATACAACCATCCCGACAACAAGCTGCGCGCCTCGGTGCTGCTCGATCCGGCCGGCAAGCGCCAGAACAGTCGCGACAATACGCCCGCCGTGGTGCACTACGAAATCGTCCCGGGTGGTCACGTCGAGGTGACCTGCGCGGCCAAGGGCGGAGGCTCGGAAAACAAGTCCAAGCTAGCCATGCTCAATCCGTCCGACTCGATCGTCGACTGGATTCTGAAGACCGTGCCGACCATGGGTGCGGGCTGGTGCCCGCCGGGCATCCTCGGCATCGGCATCGGCGGCACGCCGGAGAAAGCCCTCCTGCTCGCGAAGGAGTCACTGATGGCCCCGGTCGATATCCACGCCCTGCGTGAGAAAGCGGCGAGCGGTGCCGAACTGACGCGAGTCGAGGAACTGCGCCTCGAAGTGATGGAGAAGGTCAACGCGCTCGGCATCGGCGCGCAGGGCCTGGGTGGCCTCACGACGGTCGTCGACGTCAAGATTCTCGATTACCCGACCCATGCCGCCAGCCTGCCGGTGGCGATGATCCCCAACTGCGCCGCCACGCGCCACGTTCACTTCGAGCTCGACGGCTCCGGGCCCGCACGCCTCGAGCCGCCCAGACTCGAAGACTGGCCACAGGTGACATGGAAGGCCGACACGGACGTCGCGACCCGGGTCAACCTCGACACCCTGACGCGCGAACAGGTCGCCTCCTGGAAGCCCGGCCAGATCCTGCTGCTCGACGGCAAGATGCTGACCGGGCGCGATGCAGCCCACAAGCGCATCCAGGACATGCTCGCCAGGGGCGAGCTGCTGCCGGTCGACTTTACCAATCGCGTGATCTACTACGTGGGCCCGGTCGACCCGGTACGTGACGAGGTCGTTGGGCCTGCGGGTCCGACGACCGCCACGCGGATGGACAAATTCACCCGCATGATGCTGGAACAGACCGGTCTCATCTCGATGATCGGCAAGTCGGAACGCGGACCGGTCGCGATCGACGCAATTCGCGACAACAAGTCGGCCTACCTGATGGCGGTCGGCGGCTCCGCGTATCTGGTGTCCAAGGCGATCAAGTCCGCACGTGTCGTCGCGTTCGAAGACCTCGGCATGGAAGCCATCTACGAGTTCGACGTCCAGGACATGCCGGTCACCGTTGCGGTGGACTCCACCGGCACCAGCGTGCACGAGACCGGACCGCGCGAGTGGCAGATGAAGATCGGGAAGATTCCGGTGGCGATCGGCTGAGGCAATTCGGAACAGGCATCGCAACCAGGCCCGACCGGGGAACCGGTCGGGCCTGGTTTCATTGCACCGTGGGGACTCCAGGTCCGTTCGGACTCAACCGCCGAGATTTTCCATGACGTTGAACACGATCAACGCAAGCGGCAGAATGATCGCAAAGAAGATGATGCTGCGGTTCTTGAACGGTGCGCCACGACGTGCCTCGAGCGTGCGCAGGATCCAGTCGGCCGCAAAGTAGATCGCGATCGCCACGAGTGTAAACAAGACAATTTCCATACTTCCCCCGCTATTCCGGCTGCGCTTGGAGTGCCGGTGGATTGCGTCCCGCCAGCACCGAGCGGAACACGATGATGAGGAACATCACGCCGGCAATGATGGCGATCAACCCGCCCAGCCCCGCAAAGGCCATCCCCAGTATTTCGGGCAGATTCTCCAGCCCCTGCGCGCTGCCTGCGGTCTTGCGCTGGACCCCGTGCCCGCCCGACCATGCCAGACCGAGCACGTGCATGAGTTGTCCGACCCCGAAGATATAGGGTTGCACCGTCGCCATGCGGCGAGGCACCTCACCGAAGCCCAGGCGCGGCAGCAGATGAAAGGTCAAGCCCATGAAAGCAAGCGATATGCCGACGATGCTCCCGTGGTAGTGCGCGGGAACAATGGTATTGCTGCCCGTGATCATGAATCCGAGAATGCCGCCGACGCCGAACAACAGCACCGAGAACACGAGTGCCGCACGCTCCGGATGCGCCAGCGGCGGGATGCTGTTGCGACCTGCGGCGATCACTCCCCACAGGATCGCCAGTGATACCGGCGCAGCCGCAAGGCCGTTGCCGAAGCCCATCATCCAGGTGAATGCGCGGCGGCTCTCGTAGGAATGTGCCTCATGGATGTAGTAGATCCACGGCGTCAGTGCGATCGCGACGATACCCACCAGGAACAGCACCATGAGCAAGCGCGGACTGATGCTGATGCGCACGCCGGACACACTGGCGAGCCACAGCCAGGCCACCAGTACGAGCTGCGTGTGCATGAACTGCAATACGTGCCCGCCCCCCCAGAACAAGACCTCGTAGTACTCCTTGTCCACCACGAAGTCGGGAATTCTGGACCAGGCCCAGGCGACGGCAAGCACCGACACCAGCGCCGCGAGCATCGCGGTCTTCATGCCGAACCACAGCACACCGGCATTGCTGCCGGTGGAGGCATGCTTCGCGGTCGTCGCAATGCTGTGGAGCACCAACAGGAGAAACCCGACGCCGAAGACGACCAGGCCCCACAGAAACAGCGGATGATCCAGCACCGGTACGTAGTTTGCCATGATGGGCTTGTTCGCGCCGAGAAAGGGCGACAAGGTCATGACCAGCGTCCCGGCCGTCGCCAGCCACAGAGCCGACCACGCCACAGGCAGCGACTTCGGACGAGGACTGAGGCTCCACAGGATGCCTGCAAAGGCCAGGAACCACACCAGCACCGAAAGATCGACGTGCACCACCAGCGCGATGTGGAAGAAGTCGACCCAGGGGAATACATCGCTGATGTAGGGAACCCGCGACAACACGATCAACACCGCGAACAGGCCCGACAGCACGAGAGAACCCACCGCCAGATACAGCCAGCCACGCGCCACCCGTCGAGTTTCGCCCTCCGGGACCACGAGCGTATAGGAAAATTGACTCACCAGGCGTTCTCTATCCAGTTGGCATGCACGGTCAATACACGAGCCGCTATCTTATCAAAACGAAGCCGCCCCGCTCCGCAATGAAGTCGACGACCAGCATGCGTCCGGGCTCGAGGGTGACATCGACCGCCTTGACGTGGTCGAAACCGGTCGTCCTGACGTCGTCGCGCATGCGGAGCTCCAACGTGTGTTCGCCCGGAGGCACGGTGAAGGACTCGTACAAATAGGCCGCGCCATCCTTCGACAGGCCCGTTGGTCGCACGACCTTGCTGAATACCCTCTCTCCGTCGAGATCGAACTCGATCGTCAGGTTCGAGCGTTCGCGCGGACAGTCCATCGGAACACGTGCACCCGGTGGCAATCGCGCCCGTTGCGCATCGCTGATTTCGCGGCATTCACCGACGATCTTCCCCGAATGCGCGAAGCTCACCTTGATCACCGACTTGTCATCGTCAAGATACGTATACGCCGGTGAAGTGGCGAAATAACCGATGAACGCCATCATCAGGGAATAGAGCACGAACTGCCCGGCATACCTGGCTAACTGGCTCATGATCACGCTCCCTTGCCTGATTCGACAGCAACCGGCAGTGCTTCCGGTTCTCCCTTCGCGTCCATTGCGCCAAGATCCTGGCGAAACAGATCGATCTCGCGTCTGAGGGAAGCCAGATCGGTCGACGACGCCCATCGCACGCGCACGCGGTCACGGTCGACCCTGCCGCGCAACTGCGGTGGCCGCTCCCCATTAAGCCGCTGCTCCATCCAGGTGTTGCCGAGGCGGTGCAGGCAATCACCTTCGCAGCATCCGGTCACCATAACGCCATCGGCTTTCCGGTCGCGTAACGCATAGTCGATCAGCGACGGAGGCAGCATCCCCGTACACTCCAGGCTCAGCGCGGCAACGTCCCCTCCGCGAAGCTGCTTCACCGTTGCGGCATGGTCGCAGCCATACACGATGATCCGCGCGTCGCCATTCAGCTCCGAGAGTGCAGTGTCCATTTCGTCGCGCAGCCGGCGGAACGAGAACTGGGGCATCTGAATGCCGGTGCTGAGATCCTCTGACTTGCGGAAGGGGGTTGACGAAGGACACGAGCCGGCACAGATGCCGCAACTGACGCACAGATCGGGATCGATCACCACTTCCTGCCTGTGCGCCCGTCCGTCCGAGCGCGGGCGCATCGTGAGTGCACCGTAGGGACAGTCGTTCGCGCACCAGGTACAGCCGCTGCAGTGCTCGAGGTCGATCTCCGCCACCGGTTCCGGCTTCTTGCGCGGAAGCCATGGGAACGCCATCAGCAGAAAAGTGAGCGCGGTAAGCAGGAGCCAGGCCGAACCTACGCCAATCGTGTCGATCACCGGATAGATGAAAAGATAGAACCAGTCGAGCGACAGCTCGCCCGGTACCGCCGAAAGGTCAGCCATCTCGTGACTCACCGCCGGCTTGATCAGTGACAGGACGAGCAGCGCGACCAGACTGCCGGCCATCAGCGTACGCGGGGGATTGATGTTGGGCATCGCAATCCGCATCACGTGAAACCAGATGCCGAACACCAGGAACAGCGGGATCCCGATCAGGTGCAGGAAACCCATGAGGGTGAAGAATCGGTCGGACAAGGCCTCCTGCGAGATGAAGTTGCGCGCGATCGGATCGGTGAAGATCGGTAGCCAGTCCATGTATTCCGCACTGACCAGCGCAATGTACTGCGCAAGCATGTCCCACACCAGCCAGTAGCCGGTGATACCCAGCAAGAACACCATCCACAGCAGAGGCACCCCGGTAATCCAGGAATACCAGCGAACACCGCGGTAACGGTCGCGCACGAACTCCCGAAACAGGTGCAGCATCATGGTGATGACTGCCGCATCGGAAGCGTAGCGGTGCAGGCTGCGCATTACGCCGCCCAGCCACCACTGGTCGTGGGTGAGGCGCTCCACCGATTGAAAGGCGCCGAAGACGCTGGTTTCGAAGAATGCGAAAAGATAGAGGCCGCTGATCAGGACGATCCAGAAGAAATAGATCGTCATCGCCCCAAGATGGAAGAACGGATTACAGCCAGGGCCGAATACCTGGGTGAACCGATCCTCGATCCGGGTCAGTACGGCCTGCGATGCCTGCCTGAGCGTGGTAGCCAAGGTCGTTCCTCTCTCTGTTGGATTTTGAGAGGATTTTCCGCTCCCAAATTTCAGGAAACCATGATGCAGATCAACCGGTGCGGGTGCGTCGACGCCGGAAGACGAATTCGCGCAGCAGGAAAGCGATGGTGGATCCGATGATCAGGGCTCCGATCGCCATTCCCACGAACAGCGAGTAGTCGAAATAGTATCGATCCTGCTTCGGGTCATAGGTCGTACAGAACAGACGCACCCGATTGCCCAGTGTTTCGAGTGCCGTCTCCTCGGTCCGGCCACCGAATACCAGTTGCTTGAGCGGTTCGACCAGCAGTGGTGTATTGAAGACCTCACCGTATACCTGACGGTAGATGACGCGCTCCTGATCGATCACACTCGCCTGGACCAGGTGGTCGAAACCGCGTGGTGACGGATAGTAGACAAAGCCGATCTCGGCCGCCAGGGCCTTGATCGTTTCCTGGTCGGTGCTGAGAAATTCCCAGTTGGGCAAACTCACCCCCTGTTGCCGGGCGTACGAACGCATCGCTTCCGGGGTATCCCGAGCGGTATCGAAACCAATCGTCAACACGGTGAAGCTCTCCTGTCCCAGCGCGCCGCGCCCGATCTGCACGATCCTCGACAGGTGCTGCGTGGACAGCGAACAGGTGTGGTAGCAACTGGTGAAGATGAGCTGAATGACGAGGGGCTGTCCGTCATAGTCACTAAGCCGGACTTCACGGCCCGCAGCATTGATGAAGCGGTGATCCCCCAGACGCCGGCCAATCGCCTGCTGGCTGTATCGCAGCGTGGTCTGGTAGTCGAACTCAGAGAACGATTCGGGATAGGCGCCGTTCTCCTCCTGTTCGGCGCAAGCGCCCGAGACCAGCAGGAACATCGCGAGGAAAGCAGCAATCAAGGAGGAAAAACGCGGGAACATGATCAACCCAAGTCGGCAACGCGGCCATGAAACGACAAACGGAACGAGGTGCCGTGACGCAATCAGCCTTCGGCTCAACGTGCACAACGGCAACGACTCGAGGCGGGGTGCCCAGGACTGACTGCACCGACCGGATTCGACCGTTGCCGCTACCGCGATTCTATCCGAGCAACTGCACGTCGGCGATCGCCGCAGCCAGAAGCAAGGTGAGCTGGATCAGCGACGCATGAAAGTTGGCGCGGGCCATCTTCACCGAAGGATCCCTCAGCAACTGAACGTTCTTGTACAGGAATAGAGCGCCACCGGCACCTGCCCCCAGCAGATAAATCCATCCCATGCCGTACCACATGGGAAGCAGCGACACCGCAACCAGCATCAACGTATTGACGAAGATAACCTGCGCCGCCTTCCGATCCCCTACCACCACCGGCAACATTGGCACGCCGGCCGCCTCGTAGTCCTTGTGAAGGACGATGGCGAGACTCCAGAAATGCGAAGGCGTCCACAGAAACAGCACCACCGCAAGAATGATCGGCAGCGCACTAAGACCGGGATCGACCGCAGCAGCCCCCGCAAGCACCGCGAAACTCCCGGCAAGCCCGCCGAACACGATGTTCAGCCACGTACGCCGCTTGAGCCAGGAGGTATACACAATCGAATAGACGAACGCACCGAGAAACACATACAGCGCGGACATCGCGTTCAGCGTGATGGCTGCCAGACCAACCGAGGCAACCAGCATCAATCCGAGAATGACAAGAAAATAGGGACCGTGACGCAGCGCGCCTGTCACGAACGGGCGATTGCTCGTCCGGTTCATCTGCGCATCGAGATCACGCTCCATGTACTGGTTGTAGCCACCCGCACTTGCAGACGACACCAGAACTGCGATCGCCAGGGCCACGATCTGCCATGCCTCCAGCCCTGGGCCGGGCGTAATGGCGATACCGGCCAACGCGGTGAACGCAATCGTAAATCCGATTCGAAGCTTGAAAACGTTGGAAAGCTGCCTGACCAGAACGCTCATGTCAGATTGCTCATGCTAGCCTCTCGTTGGTAATCCACCCGCCGCGGTCTGAATGCCCACTGGGCTTCTTAGTGAATGCAGTTCCGCCATCCGCTGCAGGCCTTGCGTAAAACCGAGGGGCGGGCATCAGCCCGCCCCTCGCTTGCTGTCAGATCAGCTCATCGGCCACACTGACGACAGGTACATCCAGTTCAGGAAGTAGTACACCACGAAGGTTGCGAGGAACACGACCGCAAGCACGAAGGTGCCCGGAGCCACGAAACCGCTTCCGTGATGCGCCGGCGCCGGAGGCGCCATCTGCAGGACCGGCGGCCGCGCAGTGCCGTACTCGCTCTTGTCCTCGATCTTCTTGCCGAACAGGATGGAACCCACGATGACGATGATGAACATCGCGCCGCCGATCACCGACACGACCCCGAAGAAGCCGGTCAGACCCATCATCATGTAGGCCGCACCGCCATACTCGAAGCTGAACGCGGAGCCTGAGAAGGCCATGTCCCAGTGACGCCGGGACACACCCAGCGTACCGGCGCCCATCATGAACAGCCCCATCAGCGACGTCCCGATACCGAAGACGTACGTCTGCCACTTGGCCCAGGTCGGCAGCACCAGCTCACGCCGGAACAGCACCGGAACCAGGAAGTAGGTCAGCGCCATGAATGCCAGCGTGGTGCCCACCGCCACCGTCGGGTGGAAGTGGCCCGGCACGTAGATGGTGTTGTGGATGATGAGGTTGATCTGCTCGGTACCCATCACGACACCGGTGATCCCGCCGAGGAAGCCGAAGCCGATCAGCGAGATGAACATCCCCGAGAACACGGGGTTGCCCCACGGTGCCTTGCGCAGCCACTCGAACAGGCCGTTGGTATAGCCCTTCTCGCGCTGGGCGACCTCGATACTGCCCGGGACCGTCAGGCCGTGGACCATCGAAGCCAGCACCGCCAGGTACATCGCGTAGGAAGTGTTGAAGATCTTCCATTCGGTGCCGACGCCCGGATCGACCAGGATGTGGTGCGCCGAAGCGAGCTGCAGGAACAGGATGTACAGCAGGAAAGCCCCGCGGCTGACACGCTCGGACATCGGGCGCGCACCGAACACGATCGCGGCGATTGCATACCAGACCGCGACGTGTGCCGAAACGTTGATCTGCTGCGACGAGTGGCCCATGCCCCACCAGATGATCCGGTACATCAGCGGGTCGATGTTGCTGATGTAGCCCACCGACCACAGGAAGGTCGGAATCAGGATGATGGCGCCCGAAGCGATCGTGAAGATCGCGATGATGCAGGCGGTCAGTGCACCGAAGGTCACCAGCGGAATCGACCCTTCATAGGTGCGCTCGTTCTTTGCGACGACCAGCGTTCCAAGGAAGATGAAGCACGCGATCAGCGCTCCCACCGCGAACAGGATCAGCCCGAGGTAGAAGTGCGGGGCGGCCGGCATCGGCACATACGAGGTCATCATCACGCTCGATCCGCCCTGCAGAATCGCAACGGCAGCGATCGCGGCACCACCCAGCATCAGGAAGTACGCGACCCAGGCTATCTTCGGCGTCGCTATTCGACAGCGTAGCAGCGTGGACGAGCAGAAGTAGAGTACGGCCACCTCGAAATAGATGATCCATACAAGCAGCGTGACGACCCCGTGACCGGTCAGAACCTGATAGAAGAGATCCGCCGGAAGCAGATGCACGGCCGGCCAGCGCGTCAGGACGACGAGCAAACCCAGAAGCCCGCCGACCGCGAGGAAGACCACCGCGGTGACAGCGTTCCACTTGATCAGGGTCTCCGCCGATTTATGAAACACAAGCCCGCTGCGCGGGCAGGTGCGAAATTGCTCACTCATTATCAGCCCCCTTAGCGATCGACGACATAGATCTTGCCGAGCATCGTGTGATGGAGCACACCGCAATACTCGTTGCAAACGATGGTGTATTCACCCGATTTGTCCGGCGTGATGGTCAGGGTCATCTGGTAACCCGGGACGATCTGCGCATTGACGTTGAGCGGCTGCAGGGAGAACCCGTGCTGCCAGTCCATCGAGGAAATGTGGAGGCGATACGTCTGATCCTTCTCCAGTTCCAGGATCGGATACCAGTCCCACAGCCGTGCCAGAAGATAGACGTCACTGCCGGCCGGCGGACGAACCACCGGAAAGTCCCGCGCCGTCTCGGTACGCACTGTGTGGGCGTCGACCATCGCCTCGACCTTCGCCGAGAATGCCTGCGGCGTCGTGCGATAGGCTTCACCCGAGTAGTTCTGTTTCCCGAACACGTGCCAGTACGGCATCATGAAGAACATGAACAGACACCAGACCAGGGCGATCAGGATCCAAGTTCCCTCGACCTTGTCCAGGGGCTGATTGCCCCAGACCCGTTCAGAGGGCGGTAATAGTGCGCTCATAGAAATCCCCCCTTGAGCTTCAGTTGGCGAGCGGAATCGAGACGACTTCCATAATGCCCCACAAGATATAAAAGACCGTCGGCATCACTACGCCGAGGAATAGCAGCAGAAACGGGTTATCCAGAATCTGCTGCAAAACCGGGATCTTCTCCTGGCGCTCTTCGCCCACCCCGGGTGTTTTGGTGGTTTCCTGGACTGGTTCAGTCATGATCCCCCTCGATTTGACAAATTTGGTTGACATCGACACGCCCCGGAAGCTGTTGACCGCATATTCGTTTGCTCCCGTGGCGAAACCGCAATCGCTTACCCCAATAAGGGGTCAGTGCCAGCTAGTAGACCCCTTTGTCCGAAAAACCTGTTTGATCCATGTCAAACTGGCTCAAAAATGGCTCGGGAAGCGCAATTGACGGGCATCAATCCCCTTCCCGGCCTTTCCCGGCATCATCTGCCGCGAATGGTCTCGAACCTCCCTGGTCACGACTTCGCAACAGCGGCATCAGCGCCGCTTTCGAATCATAAGCCGGGACTGGCTCTCCTTCCATCAATCGATCGTCCACTTTCCAAAGCGCGGACCAATGATCCAGGCTGCATTCGGGCGCATGTCACGATTCGAACACGAGCTTGGCCCGCGATGAATCGGAGACTGAGAAAGCATTACACCGGCCAAGGCGATAACTGCGGCAAAGTGCGGTTATCATCGGCAACTTCACGGCCGTTCCCGGGCTGCCGATCCGACGGACAGACTCGGGACAGCCTCGCTAAAATTACGATAGGCACACCATGATCAAGCACCTCCACTCCCGGCGCAGCCTCGTCCTCGCCCTGTTCCTGTGCATTGCGGCCGTCCTCCTTGCCGGATGCAGCAAGCGCGAACCGATCACCTTCACCTTCGAGCGCATCAACGCCGATGGCAGCGCCTACGCGGGCAGCGGTTCCTACGCAACGGACCCCTGGGAATGCGTGCTCGACGTGCGAACCAGCCTGATGTGGGAGGTCAAGTCGGCGGCACCCGGCCTGCGCCATGCCGACAACACCTACACGTGGCACTTCCCCCCCGAGGCCGACATCTACACCCGGGGCGATGCGGGCAAGCCCGACGGCGGAAGCTGCAACGGCAGCGCGTGCGACACATGGGCCTTCGCCAAGGCCGTGAACGAGGCGGGTCTGTGCGGTTATGAGGACTGGCGCATACCGACCAAGGAGGAACTCGGAAGCATCGTCAATCCCACGATCCGACCGCCTGGCCCCACCCTGGAGCACAGCTTCTTCCCCAACACTTCGACGGCGGAGTACTGGACCTCGAGCGCCTATGCGTACCATTCGCCCGGGGCCTGGACATGGAGCTTCTTCAACGGTCTCGACCGGGTGGACCTGAAAGAGAACGCCAAGCACATCCGCCTCGTCCGGGGCGAAGCAGGAACGCGTCCCGCGCCTCCGCGTGGACCGTCCAAGTGAGGCCAGATGGCCACCAGAGGCGCCCCCTCCTGGTATGTGGCGTTGCTGACCGTAACGCTTGCGACCGCGGTTGCACTTGCCCTGGTCAGCGCCCATCTCCGGCTGACCAACTCGGGGCTCGGCTGCGCTGACTGGCCGCAGTGCTATGGCCGCATCGACACGATGCCCGACGCTTCGGCCGCCGCGGTGCAGACGGCCCCGACGGGCGCGACCCGCATCCACCGCGTTCTCGCGAGTACATTGGGGCTGCTCGTACTCGCCGTCGCCGCGGCTGCATTGAGACCGGGCCTGCGTGCCACTGGCTGGCTTCCCCCGGCGCTGGCACTGGCGGTAATGATTGCGCTCGCGGTGCTTGGAAAATGGTCGTCGGGGCTGCAGCGCCCCGCTGTGGTGATCGCCAATTTCAGCGGCGGCATCGTGCTCGCCTCCGCCCTGTGGTGGCTGCTTGTCGGGGCCATTCGCAGCAATGCCATGCCAACCGCGTCCGCACCCCGCAATTCGATCACGCGTCCCTGGATGCTGCTCGCATCCCTTGCACTGTTCGTCCAGATCGTGATCGGCGGACTGGTCAGCGCATATTTCGCAGGCCTGGCATGCGGCCCGTCGCCGACCTGTGGCGGGAGTTGGAGCCCGGCCCTGCCATGGTTGGAGCTTTCGGCACAGTTTTACCTGCTCGAGCTCGACGCTGCCGGACGGGTCATCATAGGCGAGACCCTGACGGGTCTCCACATGGCCCACCGACTGCTCGGATTCGTCCTCGTGCCGCTGATCGTCTGGATCGCCTGGCGACTCCACCGACATGGCCTGCGGGGCAGCGCGATCACGGTCGTGTCGCTGATTGCGGCCGAGGTCGCACTCGGGGTTGCTGCAGTCAACATGGCCTTGCCCCACGCGCTGGTCCTCCTCCATTACGGGCTGGCCCTGGCGCTGCTGCTGGCGCTGCTCCGGGCGGCACAGGCGGTCGATCGGTGACCGTATGGCGAACCGAAGCCAACTCTTCAACAACGTCTCACTGTCCAGGGAATCGAAGTGGTGAAAGCATTGGATGGGAACCCCCGGGATCGCCGGCACATCGCGATATGGCTGCTCACGTGCTGTGCGCTGATTCTCGGTATCGTGATCATCGGCGGGCTCACGCGCCTGACCGGATCAGGGCTGTCGATGGTCGAATGGAAACCGATCGTGGGGCTGCTTCCCCCGCTGAACGAGGAGGAGTGGCTGGCCACGTTCGAGCTCTATCGGCAGTCTCCGG
The DNA here is from genome assembly GCA_035443825.1 of Rhodocyclaceae bacterium. GTDB lineage: Bacteria > Pseudomonadota > Gammaproteobacteria > Burkholderiales > Rhodocyclaceae > DAOMNN01. The sequence continues at coordinate 12,491 of DAOMNN010000038.1, forward strand.
AGTATCGCTACGTCAACATCGGCATGACGGTCGATGGCTTCAAATCCATATTCTGGCTCGAGTACATTCACCGCATGATCGGCCGCTTCATCGGTGTGGCCTTCCTGCTTCCGTTCCTCTATTTCTGGATCCGCGGGAAGATCGAACGCGGCCTGCTGCCGAAGCTGATCGCGATGTTCGTACTCGGCGGCATGCAGGGCGCGCTCGGCTGGTACATGGTGGCAAGCGGGCTTGCGGAAGACCCGCACGTCAGCCAGTACCGCCTGACGGCACACCTCGGACTGGCAGTGGTGATCTACGTATACATCCTGTGGGTTGCGCTTGGCCTGCTCGCGAAGGACAGGATCCGCTTCGACAACGACGTCCCGTCGCTGCGCCGTTTTGCCGGGGCGATCACGACCTTCGCGTTCATCACGATTCTGTCCGGAGGATTCGTCGCCGGACTCAAGGCAGGCTATGCATACAACACCTTCCCGCTGATGGGAGGGCAGTTGATCCCCGACGGGCTGCTGGCGTTGCAGCCGGCATGGTCCAATTTCTTCGACAACATCGTGACCGTTCAGTTTACGCACCGGATCCTGGCGATCACCTTGCTCGCGCTCATCGTCGCATTGTGGGCGATGGCGCGCCGCCACGACCTGGAACGCGGGACCCGCATCGCAGCGCACGCCACGCTCGGTATCGCGCTGCTGCAGGTTTCCCTTGGCATCTCCACGCTGGTGATGCACGTTCCGCTCGCGCTGGCGTCCGCACACCAGACGGTTGCGGTGCTGCTGCTGACCGCGCTGGTCATACTGACCCACCGTCTCCGCAAGCCACAGGGTATCGACGTCTGAAGGGGCAACCAGGACACGGATCGTCAGCGGCACGTTGGCGCGGGACGATCCCACTCGTCATCACGTGTGTCAGGAGACTGCGCAACTCCCGCGCCCCCTGAACTCAGGGTTTCAGTGCCGCAAACCAGGCTGCCAGGTCGTTGATGTCCTCATTGCTCAGCGTGGCCGCGACCGGCGACATGAGAGGATTGTGGCGGATGCCGTCGCGGAACTTGCGCATCTGCTTGATCAGGTAGTCGGGTTTCTGACCGGCAAGGTTCGGCCATTCGCGATCGGGACTATGGCCGTCGGCGCCGTGGCACTCGACACAGGCTGCGGCCTTCTCCCTTCCCGCGAGCGGATTGCCGATGCCCGGCGGGCTGACATGGTCGCCGGGAAGGCTCGCGTAGTAGGCGGCGATATCGCGGATGTTCTGATCCGTGAGCGGCCGCGCCATCGGCGTCATGTACGAATCCTTGCGTGTCCCGGCACGAAAGTCGTTCATCTGCTTGATCAGATACAGGTCGTTCTGGCCTGCAATGTTCGGCCACCGCTCGTTGCGGCCGATGCCATCCATCCCGTGGCAACTCAGGCAAGCACCGCTGGCCCGCGCCTTTCCGGCAGCCACGTCACCGGATGCGAAGGACAGGGCTGGTGCCGACAACGCGACCATGGCGATCGATACGAGCAGGAACTTCATCGAATGTCTTCTCATCTGTTTGTCGAGTCCGAATCAACTCCGACCGCGGCACACCCGGCATGTCGACGAGCAAGTGGCGCAGGCGAGTCGGCGAAACATGGAGACCGGTTCCGGGACGCATGGTGCCGACAGTCTGACTCGAACAGACGACCTACCGCTTACAAGGCGGTTGCTCTACCAACTGAGCTATGCCGGCGCGCGGCGGATTATAGCGTAACTGGGCATGACGACCCACCGACGCGCGCCCCCCGCACCTGGAATCGGACGCAAGGCGTGCGCCTGGATCAGGCCTCCAGAGCGAGCTGATCGATGCAGTGACGCTGACCCAGCAGTGCGTGAAGCGAGACCACCGATCCGACGATGATGAGCGCGGGGGATTTCAGCTTCGCCTCGCGCACTGCACCGACGATGGTATCCAGGGTGCCGGTCACGGTGATCTGCGCCGGCGTCGTCCCCGCATGTACCACTGCCACCGGTGTGTCGGGAGCGAGCCCATGGGCGGCAAGCTCTGCACAGATGATGTCGAGCGCCCCCAACCCCATATAGATCACGACGGTCTGTTGCGGACGCGTGAGCGAGATCCAATCGAGATTCACCGTCCCGTCCTTGAGATGGCCGGTGGTGAATACGACGGTACGCGAATGGTCGCGGTGGGTAAGCGGCATGCCCGTACAGGCGGATATGCCGGATGCGGCGGTGATGCCGGGAACGACCTCGCATTCGATGCCCGACGCGAGCAACTCCTCCATCTCCTCGCCGCCACGGCCGAAAATGAACGGATCGCCCCCCTTGAGCCTGACCACCTTCAATCCCTCACGGGCAAGCTCGACCAGCAGATTGTTGATCTGATCCTGCGGCAGCGAGTGGTTTCCGGCTTCCTTGCCGGCGTAGATGCGCCGTGCGGCCGGGTTCAACAGTTCGAGCACGCCCTCGCCGACGAGGTGATCGAACACCACCGCCTCTGCCTCACGAAGCACCCTCGCCGCCTTCAGCGTGAGCAGCTCCGGATCTCCGGGCCCCGCGCCAACCAGGAAAACCTTGCCTGGCTCCCTGCCCGTCTTGGGTCTGGCGGCGTAACGCCTCGCGGTATCAAGGCTGATATGCTCGCTCATCAATGACTCTCCTGTACTGCCGCATCGATAGGGTATTGCGGCCGTTTTTTGACATTGAACAACAATTCGTGCTCGATCGCCACTTTATCCCTACCCGTGTCCGGGGAAATTAACGAACATCAAGGAGCACCATAACGGCGCCCCCGATACTCGATCGGGCAGATGCTTGGTATGCTCTGCGGTGGTCGGAGTTCCTTGCCGGGCACCGTCACTGAATCGAAAAACGAGGTCCTGAACGTGTTCCTGCATGGTGTCAGAATCGTGATCGTCGCATCCGCGGTCACACTGCTCGCAACGTCCGTCATGGCCGAAACGAGCGTCCCGAACGACGATCGTCTCAAGCAGCTGGTCCATCTGGTACGCCAGGACTGCGGCTCCTGTCACGGCCTGACGCTCAAGGGCGGTCTCGGTCCCGCGCTCGTTCCGGAAACTCTCGACGGCAAACCGGTCGAAGGGCTGGTGGCGACGATCATCAGCGGACGCCCCGGTACGCCCATGCCGCCTTTTCGCGGCATCCTCACCGAGGACGAGGCGACCTGGATCGTGGAACGGCTGATGACCGGCTTTCCCGAGGACGGCAGTTCCCTCCCCGGCACGACCCCCGAAATAATCAAGTAACCTCACGAGAGACTCATGAACTTCCAGCAGATGATCAGACGCGCAGGATGGATATTGTCGGCATTGCTGCTTTCCTCTGGCGCGCTCGCACAAGCCCTCATGCAGCGCGGCACCGGTGATCTCGGCGTCGTGATCGAACGCGCGACCGGCCAGGTACAGATCGTCGAAACGACCGGACGCAGCAGCCTCGCGCAGGTTTCCGGCCTGGGCGACCTGTCCCATGCCTCCGCAGTGTTTTCGCGTGATACCCGCTACGCCTACGTTTTCGGACGCGACGGTGCCCTGACCAAGGTCGACCTGCTCAGCGCCACCATCGTCAAACGCATCGTCCAGGCCGGCAATGCGATCGGCGGCGCAATCTCGCAGGACGGCCGGATCCTCGTCGCCCAGAATTACGAACCCGGCGGCATCAAGGCATTCGACGCCGAGACGCTCGAACTGATCGCGGAAGTCCCTGCCTTCTACGGCACTGACGGACAGCGTGCCAAGGTCGTCGGATTGCGCGACCTGCCGGGCAACCGCTTCGTCTACTCGCTGTTCGAGGCCGGCGAGATCTGGCTCACGGACCTGTCCGACCCGGGCAATCCGGTAACCCAACGTTTTCCGGCCGGCAAGCAGCCTTACGACGCACTGGTAACGCCGGACGCCCGCTACTACATCGCCGGCCTGTTCGGCGAGGACGGACTGTCCATGCTCGATCTGTGGAACACCGACAAGGGCGTCACCACGATCCTTCCCGGCTACGGACGCGGCGAGGAACCGCTGCCGGTGTACAAGATGCCGCACCTGCGCGGATGGGCCGTCGCCGGTGGACGTGCCTATCTTCCGGCGATCGGCCGCCATGAAGTGCTGGTGGTCGAACTCGGCACCTGGAAAGAGGTCGGTCGGATACCGGTCAAGAGCCAGCCGGTGTTCGTCATGGCGCGGCCCGACGGGCGCGAGGTATGGGTCAATTTCGCTTTCCCCGACAACAGCTGGATGCAGGTGATCGACACCGTTTCCGGTGACGTGATCGATACCTTCGAACCCGGACGCGCGATCCTGCACATGGAGTTCACACCGAAGGGCGAGCATGTGTGGATCTCGGCCCGGGACGACAACAAGGTCGTCATTTACGACACCCGAACCCGAAGCAAACTGGGCGAGTTGCCTGCGACCAGCCCGAGCGGCATCTTCTTCACCAGCCGCGCATTCCGCACCGGATTCTGAGATGTCCGCGACTCGGGGTGCATTCCCGGCAGACGACGCGATCGCGCGTATGGCCCCCGAACCGGGAAGCGCGGATTTTCGACTGCTGAACGACTATCAGCGCGATTTCCCGCTGATTGCGCGCCCGTTTGCCGCGATCGGCGCGCAAACCGGACTCGACGAGAGCACCGTCCTGGCCCGATTCCGCAGCTTCGCCCGTGACGGCGTCGTCAGCCGGATCGGTGCCGTGTTCGCACCGCGACGCCTCGGCGCGAGCGCGCTGGCCGCCCTGTCCGCGCCGGCCGAGCGTATCGAGGCCATCGCCGCGCGCATCAACGCGGTGCCCGAGGTGAATCACAACTATCTGCGTGAGCACGCATTCAACCTGTGGTTCGTGATCACCGCCGAGTCGGGGCAGCGCCTGTCGGAGGTCGTGGCGGAGATCGAGCGCGATACCGGGTGCACGGTTCTGGTCCTGCCGCTGGAAGAGGAATTTCACATCGACCTCGGCTTCTGCCTTGCCGGCGGTGCGCGCGAAGTAGCCGTTGCAAACACCGCCGCCCTCCCCGCCTTCGCCGATGCGGCCTGTGCGCTGCCCGAACTCGAACGCAGCCTGACGCGCGCGCTGCAGGCCGGGATGCCGCTCGAAGTACGGCCGTTCGAGACACTCGGGCGCAGCGTCGGCCTGTCCGAGCACGCCGTGATCGAGATGCTCGAGCGCTGGCAGGCCGATGGCCTGGTCAAGCGCTTCGGGGTCGTCGTGCGTCACCACGAACTGGGCTTTCGCGCCAACGCGATGTGCGTCTGGGACGTCGCGGACGATGAGGTGAGTTCCATCGGGCGCAAACTTGCGACCGAACCGGACGTGACCCTCTGTTACCGTCGCAGCCGCGTCCTGCCACACTGGCGCTACAACCTCTTCTGCATGATTCACGGCAAGTCTCGCGACGCGGTTGTGGCCACGCGCGACGATATCGCGACCCGTCTCGATCTCGATCGCTGGCCACATGCGATTCTCTTCAGCACGCGGCGCTTCAAGCAGCGCGGCGCGCACTACCTCCCTCCGGAAACGACGAAGGCAGGAACTGATGAATAGTCCGTCAGCCCGTTCGACGCCGATACCCGACGATACGGACCGCCGCATCATCAATGCGCTGCAGGGGGATTTCCCGCTGAGCCGGAACCCGTTCGCTCAGGTTGCGCAGAATCTCGACCTGGACGAGGACACACTCATCGCACGCCTGGAGAAGCTTCTCGGCGACCGCGTCCTGACGCGTTTCGGTCCGATGTTTCAGGTCGAGCACATGGGCGGCGCGTTCTGCCTGGCGGCGATGGAGGTACCCGAGGGGGTGTTCCAAGCCGTCACGGCGCAGGTCAATGCCTTCCCGGAGGTCGCGCACAACTATCGCCGTGAACATGCGCTGAACATGTGGTTCGTGCTGGCAACCGAACGCCCCGAGGGCATCGCGGAGACCGCGAAGCGCATCGAGGCTGCCACGAACTTGCCGGTATTCCTGTTTCCCAAGGAGCAGGAGTATTTCGTCGAGATGAAGCTGGAGGCGTGATGGCAGCGGATCGCGACAGCCCTGTCCCCCCAGACGCAGCACCCGCCATGGACGACATCGACCGGCGCATCGTGCTCGCGACCCAAGGAGGACTGCCCCTCGTGGCCGATCCCTGGGGCGCCGTGGCCGACAAAGTCGGGATTGCGGCGGAGGAACTTCTCGCCCGCGTACAACGCATGCTGGACGCCGGCCTGATCCGGCGCATCGGCGCGGTTCCGAACCACTACGCGATCGGCTACACCGCCAACGGGATGAGCGTGTGGGACATCCCCGACGACATCATCGATGAAGTCGGCCAGTTCGTCGGGGCTCTGGAATTCGTGACGCACTGCTATCGGCGCCCGCGACGCCTGCCCGAGTGGCCGTACAATCTGTTCGCGATGGTTCATGGACGTAATCGCGATGCCGTGCGCGAGCAGATCGACGACATCGCGAACCTGCTCGCCGAGCGCTTCCCCGGCGCCTGTCGTCAGCGCGATGTGCTTTTCTCCTCGGCCATCCTGAAGAAGACGGGGCTGCGCATCGGCTCGAGTCCGACAGCCTCGTTCCCGCCACCAGGGTGAGTTTGACTACAATCATTTTTCCGCAGGGCGTGCTGCGGTCTAATTGAATCCGCTACGGAGGCGCCCAATGTTTCGAATCTCAAGTTTCATCCGCGAACTCGACAACCCCACAGCCGTTGGCCCACGACGCAATCCGCCGGGCCCGGTCGTGATCTGGAACCTGATCCGGCGCTGCAACCTCACCTGCAAGCACTGCTACTCGATTTCCGCCGACAGCGACTTTCCGGGCGAGCTGTCGACCGACGAAGTCTTCAAGGTGATGGACGACCTGAAGAGCTTCCGCGTGCCGGTGCTGATCCTGTCCGGCGGCGAGCCCCTGCTGCGCAAGGACATCTTCGATATCGCACGGCGTGCCAAGTCGATGGGCTTTTATGTCGGACTGTCCAGCAACGGCACCCTGATCGACGAGTCCAATATCGATGCGATCGACGACATCGGATTCGACTACGTCGGCGTGAGCCTGGACGGCATCTCCGCCACCCACGACCGCTTCCGGCGCATGGAAGGCGCCTTCGACCTGTCCATGGCGGGCATCCGCCTGTGCCTGAACCGCGGCATCAAGGTCGGCGTGCGCTACACCATGACCGAGGACAACGCCCACGACCTGCCGGGCCTGCTGCAACTGGTCGAGAGTGAGGGCATCGACAAGTTCTACTTCTCGCACCTGAACTATGCCGGTCGCGGCAACAAGCATCGCGGCGACGATGCCCATCACCAGACCACCCGCAAGGCGATGGACCTGCTCTTCGACACCTGCCTCGACCTGCACCGGCGCGGGATCGAGAAGGAGTTCGTCACCGGCAACAACGATGCCGACGGCGTGTACATGCTGCATTGGGTCCGCGAGCACTTCCCGCACCGCGCCGAACACATCGAGGCCAAGCTGCGCCAGTGGGGCGGCAACGCGAGCGGGGTGAATGTCGCCAATATCGACAACCTCGGCGTGGTACACCCCGACACCATGTGGTGGCATGTCCCGCTTGGAAACGTACGCGACCGGGCCTTCTCCGAGATATGGACCGACTTGTCCGACCCGCTCATGGCCGGACTCAAGCAGCACCCGCGCACCCTTGCCGGACGGTGCGGCAAATGCGCCTATCTCGATATCTGCAACGGCAGCTCACGCGTGCGTGCGCAGCAGATCACCGGCGACACCTGGGCCGAGGATCCGGCCTGCTATCTCAGTGATGCCGAAATCGGCGTCACTGCCGAAGACTACGGCAGCGAGCGGGTCAAGACCATCCCATTCGTTCCACGGCGCAGATCCGCCTGAATCAGCTTTCGAACACAGGGCAAGATGATGACACCAGGCACGTTCAGAGCATGTACGCTCCCGACCGCACGCAGCATGCTTGCGACCGTCGCGCTCGCGACCGCATCGCTGGGGCTGACGGTTCCCGCGGCAAACGCTGAGGATGACACCTATACCCTCTACGTCCGGCACTGCGCCGAATGCCACGGTGTGGACCGCCTCGGTGGCATGGGTCCCGCCTTGTTGCCGGAGAATCTCGCGCGCCTGCGCAAGACCGAGGCGCTGAACGCGATTCGCGATGGCCTCACCGCCACCCAGATGCCCCCGTTCGGCGAGGTGCTCCAGCCCGAGCAGATCGCGGCGATCGCCGACCTGATCTATACGCCTATCGTCCCTGCGCCGAAATGGACCGCGGACGACATTCGTGCATCACGCATTCAGCACGTCGATCCGGCGACACTGTCCGACAAGCCGATATTCGACGCTGATCCGCTCAACCTCTTCCTCGTGGTCGAGACCGGAGACCATCACGTATCGGTCCTGGACGGCGACAAGCTCGAACCCATCCACCGCTTCCAGAGTCGTTTCGCCCTGCACGGGGGGCCGAAGTTCGCAGCCGGCGGCCGTTACGTATTCTTCGGCTCGCGCGACGGCTGGGTGACCAAGTACGACCTGTGGAACCTCACCGTCGTGGCCGAGATCCGTGCCGGCATCAACACCCGCAACGTCGCGGCATCGCCGGACGGTAACTACATCGCGGTCGCCAACTACCTGCCCCATACGCTGGTGCTACTCGACGGCGATCTGAACCTGCTGAAGTCGCTGGAGGTCGCCGACCGCGACGGCAAGAAGACCTCGCGCGTCTCCGCGGTGTATGAGGCAACCCCGCGCAACTCCTTCGTAGCCGCGCTCAAGGACGTACCGGAGGTTTGGGAGATCAGCTTCGACCCGAACGCGGAGGACATCCCGGTTGGTCTCATCCACGATTACAAGCTGCGCGAAGGCAGTTTCATTCCGGGATATCTCAATCCGCGCCGAACAGTGCTCACGGGGGTGCTCGACGACTTCTTCTTCACCCAGGACTACTCCCTGCTCATGGGTGCATCGCGCGACGGGATCGGCCAGGTGGTGAGCCTGGACGCGCGCATGCGCATTGCGGATCTGCCGCTGGAAGGGATGCCGCACCTCGGCTCGGGCATTACCTGGGACTGGCAGGGCCGTCGCGTCATGGCGAGCACCAATCTCCAGGCGGCCGAAGTCACCGTCATCGACATGAAGGACTTCAGCGTGGTCAAGCGCATTCCCACGCGTGGCCCGGGATTCTTCCTGCGCAGCCACGAAAACAGCCGCTATGCCTTCGTCGATTCGATGATGAGTCCCGAGTTCAAGAACCACCTGCAGGTCATCGACAAGCAGACCCTGGAGATCGTCAAGGAACTCAAGGCTCCGCCCGGACAGACGCTTGCCCACATCGAATTCACCCGCGACGGCCGCTACGCGCTTGCGAGCCTGTGGGAATTCGATGGTGCGATCATCGTATTCGACGCCGAAACGCTCGAGGAAGTGAAGCGCATCCCGATGCGCAAGCCCGTTGGAAAATACAACGTCTGGAACAAGATCACGCGTGAAGAGGGCACCAGCCACTGAGACCCTCGAACCCCGGCGTGTGGTCGCACGGACCGCACGCTGTCCTTTCCTGCCTCTCTGCCCGCTTGTAGCATCCGCACGCCGGGCCTCATAATTCGCGCTTGCCGCGGCATACCCGCACCCATTCATTGCGCGCCACAGTTGCCGGTCGCAAGGGCCGGCTGCCTACGCTCCAGGAGAGAGCCTTGAGACCGCTTCGCCCCGAACGCGAGATCATGCGGAACTGGCCATCCGAGGCCGAACCGCTGGTCAGTATCCGCTGTACCACATACAACCATGCGCGCTACATCGAAGACGCACTCGCAGGCTTCCTCATCCAGGAAACGGACTTTCCGTTCGAGATCATCGTCCATGACGATGCCTCCACCGATGGAACCGCCGCGATCGTACGCGAATACGCCGCAGCCTACCCGCGCATCATCCGAGCCATTCTGCAGACCGAGAATCAGTATTCCCAGGGAAGAAAGGTCGGAGGGCTCCTCGCGACGCTGTGCAGGGGGAAATACGTGGCGGTTTGCGAAGGCGACGACTTCTGGACCGATCCACACAAGCTCGCGGTCCAGGTGGGGTTTCTCGAATGCAATCCCGATTACGTCATCACCGGCCACGATGCCTACATCATCGACGACGAAGGCAGGCGACTCAGCGACGCCAAATTGACCGACAGGCACAGGCGGGATTTCTCGGGAGAAGAGCTGATCCTTGGACACGGGTGGGTGTTGACCATGTCATGGGTTTTCAGGAACGTGATCAGGGAGTTCCCCCCGGAGCGGAACATGGTCCTGAACGGTGACAATTTCATGCTCTCGCTGCTTGGACACTACGGCAAGAGCAAGTACATGCCCGAGATCAAGCCGGCATGCTACAGGGTTCATGCGGGCGGGATATGGTCGCAGCTCGACGAGCGGCAGAGGCTGGATTCGGTGTTGAACACACGATTCTGGATCTACCGCTACTACCTCAGGATAGGCGAAACGCGATACGCCGAAGCCTACTGGGAAAAGTTCTCGAAAGGCGTGGCGAAACGCACCGCCACACCTCTGCTGCTGAGGGAACTGCTGCGGCGCATGACCCTTTCGCGGCAGGTCAGGACCGGACTCAAGGCGCTGTCGACAAGAATCGGGCTGACAAGATAGCCGCGCCCCGGTCGGGCGCAGTCGCTGCCGACGTCGTCAGCCGAGACTCATCCGCAGTTTCTCGATATCGATGATGTGGATCGTGCGGCCTTCGACCTCGATCAGACCCGATTCGATCAGCTCGTGCAGAATCCGGGAGAAGTGCTCCTGCGTCAGGTTCAGACGCGACGCTATGGTGCCCTTGCTGGTCGGCAACCGGATGGTCACGCGCCCTTCGGACGTCGCTTCGCCGCCATCCATCTCCTCCTCGCGCAGAAGATAACCGATGATGCGATCACGTCCGGAACGCAGTGAATAGGTCTCGACATCGGCAATCAAGTGATGCAGGCGCTGGGACAGTCCTGCAATGATGGTGCGACAGAACAGCGGATCGCGATTCATCTCCTCGAAGACCACCGACTTCGCGATATGCAGCACACCGCAATCGCACAAGGCCTGTGCCATCACGACGTACGGCTTGTCCATGAACATCACGGCTTCGCCGAAGGTCTGGCCGGGACGCACGATTTCGATCACCTTTTCGTGACCGTCCGACGACGTGAATGCCAGTTTGACCTGACCTGACAGCAGCAGGTGGAAGCCATGGCACGGATCACCGCGGTGGAACAAGACCTCGCCCCGGTCGAACTTCTGCTCTCGAACGCCACGCGCGAAACGCGCGATCTCCGGCTTGCTCAATCCGTTGAGCAGAGGCACATGTGCAAGCAGGCGGCAGATCCTGTCGTGATCCGCGTTCGTGCTGGAGACATGAACATCGCCCGGTGCCGACGTCCGATCGACGTTGTTCTCCGACAGACAGTCAAAATTCTTCATGGCGTCACCTCGCATGCAGCGCATCGGGCTGGAGCGGAAAAGCTCCTCCACAGCGCTCCATTCGCGCTGCCCCCGGCGCAACCGGGCAGATGTGGCACTTGACGGGTCATCCGCGATTCCATCGCCAATGCTAACGCAAAACAGCCCCGTACTCTGCCCTCGCCAGACGGCCAGTACCCGTCCGGCGCGTCAAGCTTCGGATGCATGCCCTGCAAACGGTGGGCCGCAACGAAGCGGCTAACGGATGGACATTTCATGGCCGCAGTCTAGCCACTTCATCCAGTCTCGGAATTGACGGCGGACAAGTCCCTGCGGCACATCACTCACCTCGCAGCATGCGTATGAAAAGCTTCCGCATTTCAGGGTCAAGCTCACGCCTGGCTTCAAAGGCGATAGGCGCCTCCGGCCTGTCCGGATCGAGCGCAATACCCCAAAGAGGCGCGGCTCCGGTCGGCAGCATCGAGTAACGCAGATCGCCGATGAAATTGGGGTCCGCAGGGTGAACGCCGAGAAGTTCGTCGGAATAGCCGTGGAAGCGCTCGAGTTCGCGATGCGCCACCGAACCGTGCGGAAGATCGCCCCAGCTGCCCGGATCGACGATCGACACGACCGTCCCGGGATAGATCCTCGGGCCGGCAAGGGGTCCGACGCGCACGGCATCGATATGAGCCTTGTCACCATCCACCGCGATTGCACGCCATAACAGCAGATTTGCCATGGTCGGCTTGACCAGCACGCGCTGCGGCGTCAAGCCGCGTTCGAGCGCAAGCCCCTGGGCGACCGCCAGTGCGCGCTGATGCTGTGCCGCCCCGACCAGCAGGTAGCCGACCGCGAGCGCGAGTCCGGCCCACGCCCAGCGCCGATTGCGCAAGCGCCAGGCCAGAACGAGAGAAACGATGAGGATCAGGCTGAACGCCGGATCGACCACCGAGATAATGCTCCATGCGATCGACGCATCGCTGAAGGGCCACAACAGGCGCGTGCCGTAGCTCGTGCACGCATCCAGGATGCCGGCCGTCGCATAACCCAGGAAGGCATAGGCGTAGATCTGTACCCACGCCAGATGGCGACGCAGGAATGGCCACAAGAGCAGCGATGCGATCAGGGCACCGAAGGGAATGAAGATCAGCGAATGGCTGAAATGCCGGTGATACTCAAGCACCAGCAGAGGATCGGAATCACTGCGTATGAACACGTCCGCGTCTGCCAGCATCGCTGCCAGAAAGCCGGTAACGGTGGCAACGCGAACGTTCCTGTGATTGCTTCCGCTCTGCGCGGCAACGGCCCCCAGCAGACCCTGAGTGACGATATCCATAATGTATTGGTTGTCCTTGACCTGTCAGCTACGGCATCCCCGCGGCCTCTCCCGGCAGCGGCGGAAAGGGTTCGTCTGTTGCGCAGCTCAACCGCGCTCGCCGCGTTCCGGGTCCGCGCCACTCTCGTGCTCGGACGGCTTGCGCGCGCGCATGTTGCGAATCACCCACCATGCCGCCAATCCCGTGAGGGTCAGATTGACCACGATACCGATGATCCAGAACGGGCTTAGTGTCGCTAGAATATCCACACCTGACTCCTGCTTTGCGTAATCGGGCCAGCTTGTTGCTGGCCCGATCGCTCGATTCACACTCCGCTCTATTATCATCTTGCCCAGGCATCAGCAATGACCAAGGACAAGTGCCGACCGGGCAAGCATGGTGGCGCAGGCCGATGGCGACCGTATGCCGCCAGCCCGGGATTCCGGCAACAGCCGGCACCGGACCCGGAAGGCAGTCACCGCTACCTTACACGACACGACCGGACAGCAACTCATGATCATCGACATGCGATGCCGTTTCACCGGAGGGGAATCTGCCGCCTATTTCGTCGATCGCATGACCCATGCCGGACGACTGGACAGGATCAAGGCCTTCGGAGACGGTTCGATCGATGCCTTCTTCGAGGAGATCGGCACGGCCGGCATAACCACCGCGGTATCGGTATCCGGCCAGAACCCCGGGGCGCGCCTCGGACGCTTCGACCTGCCTGCCAGGACTACGTCGAATGACACCCTCGCGGATGTTCAACGCAACCATCCGGGACGATTCATCGCAGTCGGCGGCATCGATGCAAGCAACACCTTCCATCACGCACTTGACGAGATCGATCGCTGCGCGGGTGAGCTTGACATCAAGGCGGTGACCATCGAGCCCGGGCGCGCTCCCGGCTGCCTGATCAACGACGAGCGCCTGTATCCGATCTACGAAAAATGCTCGCAGCTCGAAGTGGCGATGATCCTCCAGACGTCGGGCGGACTCGGCGGGAAGTATGTCGACTACGCGAACCCGCGGTACGTCGAACAGGTGGCCGAGGACTTCCCGCACCTTCACCTGATCTGCGGACATGGCTGCTATCCGTACGTACGCGAGGCGATCGTGATGGCGTCGCGCCGCGACAACGTCTGGCTCTCACCCGACGGCTATTTCTTTCACATGGGCCATGAGGACTGGGTCAAGGCGATCAACTACAATCTGACGGGCTTCGCCGATCGGTTCATCTTCGGGAGCGCGTATCCGCTCACCGCGATCGGTCTTTTCGTGGAAAATTTCATGAAGGTCGCCTGGAACGAGGAAGTTCTGGAGAAGATTCTCTTTCGAAATGCGCTTTCCGCGCTGCGCCTCGACCGTGATCCGGTATTCCGCACGCTCTACGCGCTGGACGGGAACTGAACGCGTTCGGCCGAGACCACGCGGGAGCACTTCACGGCAGCGATTCATCTAACCTGTTCCAACATCACCCGCGCAACACGGCTCGTGCCGTTTCCGGCCATGCTCAATTCCTCCATCGACCAGGCATCCGCTCAATGCATTTCGACACCTCCGGAACAACGCTGCTGCTAATGAGCGGCGGGAGCCTCGTGGGCCAGAACGTGGTTCAGGCCCTCGCTTCGCGAAGGGAATACTGGCGTCTGATAGCAACCAACAGCGTTGCCGACGAACCCTCGCTCGCGGATTTCGATGAAGTCCATCTCGTGCCACCGACATCGCAGAACCCAATGGCCCTTGAACAAATCCTCGAGCGCCTGATACTCGCTCATCGTCCTGCGCTCGTCATTCCGTGCAGGGACGACGACGTCCTGTTCCTGGCCCGGTTCGCGCAACAACACCCGGATGTCCGGCGAGGCCTCTTGTGTGGGCATGTCGATCTGGCCGCCGCCATGCTCGACAAATGGAGGAGTTGGGAATTCGCCGCGGCGGAGGGGCTTCCGTTCGTGCCGACGATCCTGCCCGAGGACACCCGGTCGATCGACGCCTTTGTGCGCAAACAAGGACTTCCCTTGCTGGTGAAGCCCAGAGCAGGCTTCGCATCGCAAGGCGTGTCCCTTTGCTTCGATCGGCGACAGCTCGACCCGATCGCCGGGAATCAGGATGTGGTCGTGCAGGCGTACCTGGGCGATCCGGAGATGCTGGAAACCTATCGCCGCAACCTGGAGGTGAATGGCATCCCGCTCTTTCACTCCTTCGAGGCCGTCAAGCACTCGATTCAGGCAGTGATCACACCGGAAGGAGAACTCGCAGGGTTGTTCACGACCCTGCACCAGATGCGCCAGGGCCTGTCCGTCGGTGTCGAGCGTGACGCGAGCGAGGACGCCCGCCAACTGGGCGAGCGGTGCGCTCGGGTCTTTTCCGGGGCAGGCTGGCGCGGTCCGCTGAACATGCAGTGTCAACGCAACCGCGATGGCGAACTGCAGATCTACGAATTCAACGGCCGGCTGACCGGTGCAACCGCCGCCCGATGCCTGCTCGGCTTCGACGAGATCGCCCTCGCACTGCAGGCTTTCACCGGCATCTCGATCGCGGCTCTGAAAGGCGACCCGGCTGGGCGCGTGGTTCGCCAGCCTGTCGGACGAAGCGTGCACGCGGACATTCGTGATGCGCTGACGCGCAAGGGCGTGTGGCGACGCGGCTGACTCCCGGTGACCGGTTCAGCCGCCGGCAACTGCAAGATCATCCACCGTGCCCGGGGAACGGCGCGCCGGCACGCCCAGATATACGCCGCCTTCTTCCGTGTCCGACACGACGACCGCACCCGCGCCGATGAAGCAGCGGCGGGCGATCCTGCAGTCGTCGCGGATCGTGCTGCTCAGTCCGATCACGCACGAATCCCCGACCCGGGCATTTCCCGCGATGACCGCATTGCCCGCCACGAAGCAGTGATCACCGACCACCACATCGTGCGAGATCAGTACGCCGCTGCGGATGACGCAGTTGTCACCCACGCGCGCAAAAGGCTGAATGAGGGCGCCATCGAACACCATGCAGTTCTCGCCTATGTGCAGGTCGGGCCACACGACCGCACGCGATGCGACGTAGGAAGCGAAACGGTAGCCCTGTTCCTTTCCGGCAGCGAAGACCCCGGCGCGAACCGCATTCATCCGTTTCCAGCCGGTTGGCGCAAGCAGCCCCACACGCTCCGGCGGCTGCGTGTCCGCCAGGCGCTCGAACGGCGTCACCGGCAAGCCCATGAACTCCTTTTCCTTCATGAACTCGTCATGAACGGTGAAACCGACGACCCGGTGCGGACTGTCGTGTGCAAGGACATACCAGGCAAGCTTCGAAAGCTGGCCCAGACCGAAAATCACGACATCCATCATCCACCTCCACCCATGCCTGGATCCACCCGCCGGAACTCACCCGACCGGTATCCCGGAAAATAGGTCTGCGACGCTGCGCCACCTCCACACAGTTCGGCATATGCGACCGGATCGAGGATCGCGCCCAGCAACCATGCGCGGCGCGTGTGCGTTGCCCAGCCGCGCTTGTAGCGCGCCAGCCCGTCATCGGGATTCTCCTCGAGTCCGGCCTGCCCACCCCAGTTCAACCATCGGGCACGATCCCGCATCGATTCGACGGCCATCCAGTCCAACGCATACGACGCACCCAGTCGATAACCGGCGGGCGCGAATGCCGCCAGGTGGGCATGGGCGACATCCCCCTGAAGAATCAGGATCTGCGCGCCGACCGTGACCCCGCCGGCAATCGCCCGCAGCAACACCACGTCGTCGAGTTCGAACAATTGGGCGAAGGACGCCGCAGAAAGCGCGTGCGGACCGTTCAGCCCCCGGTACGCAACCAGTTGCGCATACAGGTCGACCCAGTCGTCGACATGCGCCCGGGGGCGCCAGCAGACATCGACTTCCAGGCGCCGGAGGCCTCTTCGTGCCTCGTAGCGATGGTGCGCCGACGCGATGCACTCCGGCGCGAGGTTCAGATCGGCGACAAAGTGCGTCTTGAACGGACGTACCACATTGAAGGTGCGCCCGAGCGACGTCGGATCGAACTCGGCAAAGGGGTCCGACACCAGCGTAAGGCTGACGAGGCGATCGCGCAGCCCCTCGACGTCTTCCCCGAGGCGATCCCATGCCCGACAGGCAAACAGGGGGTAACAGCCCATGGCATCGTCCAGATCGGAACCCGGGATAGAGCGTCGCAGCACCCAACCCCCACAACGTTCCAGCTCGACGGGATCGCCCAATCCGCGCTGGCACGCAGCGTAGGCCGGGGCACTGTAGACGCCGCCATTCACACGATTCGTTCGGTCAGCCGCCTGCATTCAGTGCGAGCCTCCGGCGAGACCCAGTCTGCTCACCCACGCGGGCCAGAAAGCAATCGCCGTGACCTGGAGCCATTGACCGTCGGACGTCATGAAGCCGGGGCGCGTTCCTGGACGCGTCCGTCTGATCCCTGTCACCTGTACATGCCTGCCTTCGATCACCGTTTCCACCTTCAGGAAAGCCTCGATGCGTCTGAACCACTCCCCCGCATCCAGGCTGCCTGGCTCGTCGACACGGCAGATTCGCAACCAGTCGGCACGCGAAAAATAGCCGACGACCCCGGTCTGCCCCCGCCCCGCCGCATCGGATGCAATCGCGTCGACGAGCGCCGGCAATCGCGCAGCGGCCTCGAGCGCCTTCCTGAGTTCCAGGTCGGCAGCAGACTCCCCCCGAGCGAGTTCGACCTCGCCTTCGATCAGGATCCGTCCATCGTCGAGGGCCTCGGACATCTCGTGGAACGCATATCCACTGTGCGAATGACCGAGGTAGATCGACCAGTTCGAGGCTCGCACGCCGCGCATTCCAGGCAAGGCACCGTTATGGTAGTTGATGGTACGGCCAAGGGCAGCGAGGAGAGGCAGTCGGAACCGGTGCATGCAGTAAAGGTTGAGCCCGCAGGACGCACCGAATTCCTCACGCAGGCTCGCCAGTACCGACGGAGCATTGGGATCGCCGGACGGGAGCCACCGGACCGGGATGCCACGGCCTGCAATCGCAGCGACCGGGTCTGCCGCCACGACATCGAGCGCGCGCTCCCAGCGTCCGCTTCCGAGTAGCACCTGCATCCGCCGAGCGCCGCGCGTTGCAAACCGACGAAGCATCCCGCCGACGGGACGGACCAGGTATACCGCAACAAGGCGCACGTCGCGCCGCAGTGCCACCACGTCGGCGAGCGCAGGCAGTAGAACCGCCGGCGCAATCTGCCCGATGTCTGCAAAGACGACGAGCCGCTTCGTCTCGGACGTCGTCCTGAACAGGCATCGGTCGCGCACCGTTTCCGACTGCTCCGACGGACTCACGCCAATGCCGCCTTCAGCGCATCCACGACGCGCTCGCAATCGGAATCCTCCATGCCCGGGTAGATCGGCAGGCACAGCACCGAATCCGCGCACCGTCGTGCAATCGGCAAGGCAGCATGACCCCTGCCCCTGCTGGCTGCGTACATCGGAAAGTCGCTGATCAGCGGATGGAAATAGCGTCGCACCATCACCCCTGCGGCACGCATGGCTTCATATGCCGCGTCCCTTGCGTCACGACCACCCGTCTCGAAGAACACCGGGAAATAACCGAAATTGAAACGGGCCACTCGCGGCGAGGGCATGCAGCGTAGGCCTTCGAGACGATCGAGCCGCTGACGATAGAACGCGTCGATCTCGCGCCGCAGCTCGATCGCCGCATCGACATGCTTGAGTTGCAGCAGGCCGAATGCGGCACGCAACTCGTCCATCTTTCCGTTCATGCCGGCCTCGACGACGGTCACTTCATCGACGAAACCGAAATTGCGCAGGTAGTCGATCTCCTTCTTGGTGGCCGCATCCGGGCTGATGACGGCACCACCCTCGAAGGTGTGGAAGACCTTGGTGCCGTGAAAGCTCAGCACCGACAGATTTCCGTAGCGCAGTATGCTGCCTCCCTCGTCACACACACCGAACGCGTGGGCCGCGTCGTAGACGAGTTTGAGCCCATGCCGCATCGCAACCGCCGCCAGGCCCTCGACGTCACACGGTTGCCCGTAGGTATGGACCGCCAGGATCGCGCAAGTCCGGGGCGTGATCGCAGCTTCGACCGCCGCCGGGTCGAGATTGAACGACGTGGGGTCGATATCCGCAAACACAGGCGTGAGCCCGAGCCAGAGCAAGGCATGGGATGTCGCCACGAAGGAATATGGCGAGGTGATCACCTCGCCTTGCAGACGCAGGGATCTCAGTGCCAGAAGGAGGCCGACCGTGCCACTTGCAACCACGCTCACATGCTGAACGCCCAGGTAACGCGCCAGTTCCGCCTCGAATGCCTGGTGAAACGCCCCGCCATTGGTCACCTGCCCGCTCTTCCAGATTGCCTCGATCGACGGCAGATACTCCTCGAGCGGCGGCATCAGGGGCCGCGTGACGAACAGCGGCCGGGTCACGCCCCGACTCCCGCGCGAATCGGTGTCCTCGCCATGCAGATTTCCCTGTGGGTCCAAATGCGAGCAGCGTAGAGGATTCCAGCGCGAATGCAAACGCAGGCGATCCACCGAGGCGCGCGCCGGACGTACTCGAGCGGGTCCAATCCGGCCAAAGTGCAGCTTCGCCCCGTTCGACGGATTAATTTTTGACAATCTGCCCCGCCCTGGCTATAGTGTTGAACTCCAGACGCGGGGTGGAGCAGTCTGGCAGCTCGTCGGGCTCATAACCCGAAGGTCGCAGGTTCAAATCCTGCCCCCGCAACCAGACAAAAAGCCTGAAAGCCAATCACTTAGCGGTGGTTGGCTTTCTTGCTTTGCGGCCGGGGCGGGCA
>DAOMNN010000039.1:0-20595 GCA_035443825.1 Rhodocyclaceae bacterium
TGTCGCTCGGAATGACGCCGTAGATCTCCTCGGGATCGTAGAGCGGCTCCTCGCCAGCCCCGAGCACCATGTTCACCGGCTTGATGCGGTTCAGGTTGCCGACAATGCGGCGTGCGATATAGAGCGCATGGCTGTCGTTCTCGGCCAGGTGATCGGCGACCCCGGAGATGCGCGTATGCACGTCGCCCCCACCCAGATCCTCCGCGCTGACCACTTCACCCGTGGCCGCCTTGACCAGCGGCGGCCCGCCCAGGAAGATCGTGCCCTGGTTCTTGACGATCACCGCTTCCTCGCTCATCGCCGGCACGTAGGCTCCGCCGGCCGTGCACGATCCCATCACCACCGCGATCTGGGGAATGCCCATCGCCGACATGTTGGCCTGGTTGAAGAAGATACGCCCGAAATGGTCGCGATCGGGGAAGACCTCGTCCTGGGTCGGGAGGTTGGCGCCGCCCGAATCGACCAGATAGATGCACGGCAGGTGGTTTGCCTGCGCGATCTCCTGCGCGCGCAGGTGCTTCTTGACCGTCATCGGGAAGTAGCTGCCGCCCTTCACGGTCGCGTCGTTGGCGACGATCATGCATTCAAGGCCCTTGACCCGCCCGATTCCGGTGATGACGCCGGCCGACGGGGCATCGCCGTCGTACATGTCGAGTGCCGCGAGCTGACCGATCTCCAGGAAGGGCGTCCCCGGATCGAGCAGATGATTGACGCGGTCGCGCGGCAGCAGTTTGCCGCGGGCCGTATGCTTCGCACGGGCGGAATCGCCGCCACCGAGCGAGACCTGCGCCGCCTTGTCGCGCAGGTCGCTCACCAGCGCCCGCATCGCTTCCGCGTTGGCCTGGAATTCGGCACTGCGAGTATTGATGGTGCTCTTGATCGTACTCATGCTCTTCGTCCTGTGAGTCACTCCGGCCTGAAGGCCGAAGCCTCCTCGCCACGAGTCGGGCGGAGCCTTCGGCTCCAAATCGACGCTTGTCTCGCTGACCCCGGCGTGAACGCCGGGGCTTGCGCTCGGCCTATGGTCATCGTCCGTATGAAGCCTAACCCCGAGCACCGCGCCATGAGTGCCAAGAAGGTTGCAATTCGTGCCATGCGCGAGCAGGATTCGTCGGCATGAAAGCCCCCTTTCACGCTCCCGCCGATCTCACGCGAGGCCGCGCCGCCACTCCGATCGCTTTCATCCGCGCGATCGTCCTCGGCTACCGTGCGCGGGGAATGGATCCAGCCAACGCCCTGCGCCAGGCACAGATTCCCGAGTATTGGCTTTCCGACCCCGCCGCGCGCGTCACCGCAGCGCAAATGGAGACCATCTCCGCGCTGGCCATGCAGGAGCTCGACGACGAAGCCTTGGGGTGGTTCTCACGCCGCCTGCCGTGGGGCAGCTACGGCATGCTCGCCCGCGCCTCGCTCACCTCGCCCACGCTCGAAATCGCCCTGAAGCGCTGGTGCCGCCACCACCGCCTGCTCACCGACGATCTTACCCTGCATTTCGGCCAGGTCCGCAACACCGCAACGATCCGCATCGCCGAGGCGCGCGACTTCGGCGAAATGCGGGAGTTCTGCCTGGTCTCCATGCTGCGCAACGTGCTGGGCTACGCCTGCTGGCTCATCGACTCGCGCATCGCGCTCACCGAAACCACCCTGCCCATTCCCGCCCCACCCCACGCAAGCGCCTACCCCTACCTCTTCCCCGGCCCGCTGCGCTTTCAGGCGGATGCCGCCGGCTTGAGCTTCGACGCCCGCTACCTCGCCCTGCCCCTGCGCCGCGACGAGGCCGCCCTGCGCACCATGCTGCAGCACGCGCTGCCGCTCACCGTACTGCAATACCGCCGCGACCGCCTGCTGGTGCACAGCGTCCACCAGATCCTCGCCGCCGCACCCACCGTGCCCCACACCGCCGAAGGCGTCGCCGCCCAGCTCAACATGTCGGTGCGCACCCTGCACCGCCAGTTGAAGGAGGAACAGGTTTCGCTGCAGCGCCTCAAGAACGACGTCCGCCGCGAACACGCGATCAAGCTGCTGCTGCAGACGAGAAAGCCGGTGAAGCAGATCGCCGCCGCGGTGGGGTTCGACAGCGAGAAGAGTTTCTCGAGGGCGTTTCGCGAGTGGACCGGGGTAGCGCCAAGCCGGTTCAGGGAGGGAACCCATCCCGCAGAGGCGATCGGGGAATAGCGCATGCGGCGGGACTGTCGCTTCTCGGACGTCGCTGACGGCCAGCTTGAGCCAGATGAGCGGCGGCAACGCAACCTCCACCGCCACCGGGTGGCCACGCGGGCTGAACGGCAGCTCTCGATGCCTTGAACTCGCCCCTTCGACCCGAACCGGTCACAGAGATCCGCAGTTCTGTGATATCTGCTCATCGCGCGTTGGTGCATCACGGGCGCAACATGCCCGGCACCGCCGTAATCAACGGCGCGTCGGCGATCCGGCCGTGCTTCGTCGGCGCGCGCACGACGATGGCTCATGCCGATGCACTGGGGGACGAGGTCATCGAGATCGGCAGGGCGTTGACGATATGCCGCGCGCCCCTTGCATCTACTGCGCAGCCAATCCTATAAACAAATAGAAGGGCCACAGCGCCGCTCGCGCGGCGCCGGGCACCTCGACAGGAGAGACGAAATGGGCAAGCGATACGACAGCATCCTGGGCACGATCGGCAATACCCCGGTGGTGCGCATAAACAACCTCGCGCCGAGGCACGTGAACCTGTACGTGAAGATCGAAGCCTTCAACCCGATGGGTTCGGTCAAGGATCGGCTGGCGCTGGGCGTGATTGAGGACGCCGAGCGGCGCGGCGAGCTGAAGCCCGGGCAGACCATCGTCGAGGCGACCAGCGGAAATACCGGCATCGGGTTGGCCATGGTCTGTGCCCAGAAGGGCTATCCGCTGGTGGTGACGATGGCCGAGAACTTCAGCGTCGAGCGGCGCAAGCTGATGCGCTTTCTGGGTGCCAGGGTGGTACTTACCCCAGCCTCGCAGAAGGGCTCGGGAATGGTCGCGAAGGCCGAGGAGCTCGCCCGCGAGCACGGCTGGTGGCAGCCGCGCCAGTTCGAAAACCCGGCCAACGCCGAGGTGCACGCGCGTACTACCGCGGTCGAAATTCTCGAAGCGTTCGACGATGTGGCGCTCGACTACTGGGTCACCGGCTTCGGCACCGGCGGCACGCTGAACGGGGTCTCGCGGGTACTACGGCAGAAAAGCCCCGATACCCGCATCGTGCTATGCGAACCCGACAATTCGGCGATCCTCGCCAGCGGTACCCCGCAGGCACGCAACCCGGACGGCTCGCACAGCCGGAGCCACCCCGCGTTTCGCCCGCACCTGATGCAAGGCTGGTCGCCGGACTTCGTGCCCCGTCTGGCCGAAGAAGTGACCGACGGCCGGCGCATCGATACCTTTCTGGCGATAGCCGGCCAGGACGCGCTGAAGTGCGCCTGCGACCTGGCGCGCAAGGAAGGAATCTTCGTCGGCATTTCGTCCGGCGCCACCTTCGCCGGCGCGCTGCAGGTCGCCGCCGATGCGCCCGAGGGGGCCAACATCCTGTGCATGCTGCCCGACACCGGCGAGCGCTACCTGTCCACGCCACTGTTCGAGGACGTGGCCGCGGACATGACCGAGGAGGAGCAGGAAATCTCCCGTTCCACCGCCGGCTATCGCTTCGACGTCGCCGCACTTGCCCCGGCGACGTCCGACGCCGAGGTACCGGCGCTCGACCCGGCGGCGGTGGCCGAGGTCGACGCGCTGGTGGCCGACGCCGAGAATCCGGTGGTGATGTTTGCGCTGGAGTGGTGCGAGTTCTGCTGGTCGGTGCGCAAGGTGCTGGCCAGCTACGGCATCCGCTACCGCTCGGTCGACCTCGACTCGGTCGCCTATCAGGACAACAACCGCGGCGGCAAGGTGCGCGAGGCGTTGAGCGCACGCACCGGTTGGAACACCTTCCCGCAGATCTTCATCGCCGGCGAGTTCGTCGGCGGCTGCACCGATTTGTTCGATGCTTGCAAGGACGGCGCGCTGGCCCAACGGCTGCAGCGCCATCACATCCCTTACGACGCCACCGTCGACTCTGATCCGTACAGTTTCCTGCCCGGCTGGCTGCACCCGCGCTGAAGCGGCCCGTTGACCCGTCGATGCCCGAACCGCCTCCCCTCGGCCCGCGGCGTCGGCGCGAACATCGCTCAACAAAAGGTTAAGTCTTTCTCCAGCGCAACACTGAATCGCCCCGGTTTTCGTAGGCAACTTCAAGCCTCTGTTTTGCCGAGTAATCCTGTTGCTTATCGTGGGCCGCCGGGATGACCGCTTCAGCCGAGGATCTGTGGATGGGGCTGACCTCGACCTCGTCGGCGGCAGTGAGGTACGCCATCCGGGGCCTCCGTGAGCGTCAGGCGTTGCCAGCCGCCTGCCTGCCGGCCTGGCGGGCGTCCTCTTCCTTGAGCGCCGCCTCGATGACCTGCATCACGTCTGCGACGTTTGCGGGTGCTTCTTCCACGGCAAATACCCCGGTGAGCACCGTGTCGGGCTGCAGCTTGCCGGATTCGTACAGGGACCAGAGCTCCTTGCCGTAATCGGTATCGCGCAACTCGGGGGCGAATTGGCCGAAGTAGGCCGCCAGATTGTCCACGTCGCGCTCGAGCATGTAGCGGGCATTGTTGTTGGCCGCGGCGTCGACCGCCTGCGGCAGGTCGATGATCACCGGGCCGTTGGAATCGACCAGCACGTTGTATTCGGACAAGTCGCCATGGATGATGCCTGCACAGAGCATGCGCACCACCTGGCGCACGAGATCGGCATGGAAGCGCCGCGCATCGTCCTCGCCGAGCACGACGTCGTTGAGCCGCGGGGCGGGCTCGCCGTCTTCGTCGGTCACCAGCTCCATCAGCAGTACGCCTTCGTGAAAGTCGTACGGTGTGGGCACGCGCACGCCCGCGGCGGCGAGCCGACGCAGGGCGTCGACCTCGGCGTGCTGCCAGGCCGCTTCCTCTTCCTGTCGGCCGTAGCGCGACCGCTTGGCCATCGCGCGCGCCTGGCGGCTGTTCTTGATCTTGCGCCCCTCGGTGTAATCCACAGCCTTGTGGAAACCGCGCTTGTTGGCCTCCTTGTACACCTTGGCGCAACGCACCTCGTCGCCACACTGCACGACATAGACCATGGCTTCCTTGCCGCTCATGCCCGAGGGCGATCCGGGAGGAGCCCAACCTGATCGTCCTGGGCGACTTCAATATCGACCGGCGCCAAGGCAATCCTCTGTTCGACGCCTTCGTCGAGACCGGGCTGTGGGTTCCCGAGGCCCTGCGAGAGATTCGCACCACTTACGGGACCCAGGCCAAGCGCTACGACCAGATTGCCTGGTTCCGGGATGATTTCGAGCTGAAGCCGACCGGAAGGGCTGGAAAGATCGATTTCACGCGGCGGGTATTCCAGGAACTGACGCTCTCTCAAATGCCCTATCGGGTCAGCGATCACTTTCCCCTATGGATCGAGTTCTCGACCGATCGGACCGAAGAGCACATGGCGCATGCGCTGGGTGTGGATCCGAATCATCCGGAGCCGTTTCGGGACGTGCCCGACTGATCGGACAGGGATCCTTCGGCCTGGTTTGTGCGGGCAGCTGCCGGGCTCGGTTCGTTCGCGCGAAACGACAAAGGCAGCTTTCCGCTGGTACAAGAGAGGGGCGCTGCACCATCACGCTGCGTCATTGTGTTGGGCCCGCCCAAGGGCTTGACGTCCGACTGTATTGGCCGCGCGGAGAGGTAGAGAACCGCATCAAGGAGACCGAGCTTACTCTGCTCGGCAGCCGTGCCAGTTGCCATAGGTTTCACGCCAACCAGCGGCGAGTACCCTTCGCCGACCTTCTTACACCCTTGCACAGCAGTGCAGGGAGATCGCACTCGGCGGCGCGGAACTGGTGAGTGCGAGCACGGCGACCATTCGCAGCGGACTTCACAAGGTCTTCGCGGCCGTTGCGAAAAATACGCAAACGTCAAGGATTGAGCGATGGGTTGGCCCCGCATCGCTGGAGTACGAGGGGTCTCAAAGACTGACACGGCAACAGATTGCCGGATTGTTCACTGACTGCTCCGGCACTCTGTCAGGTAGCTTCCGACTGGTCAATAACCGCAGGGGGACGTCGGAGAAGCCATGTCAAGACTTCGCTGGCACCAGACATCGCCACGGTAACCCCCGGGGCGTTGATTATCATCTATCCAGCATAAGTTCCAACCATCTCGTCCTGTTAAGCGCCCCATCACAATGTTCCTGAACGAATTATTAAGCAGTGCCCGTTGTCCCAAGGGGCAGAAGGAGGGCATGGCAACCACTCCCGCCGCCATCTTGCTGCGGACGCACTTGATTTCAAACTTGCCGTCCGAGCGGCGAACTCGTTCGCAATAGGATGGCATGGGCGTCACCTGGCCGCGATCGATGTCAAGAACGAAAGGCGCGCCTTCGCCACTTGGCAGGGCGTTTCCCAGTCCGGCTCGGATCTCAGTAGTTGCAGGGGTCGGATTCGTGGCGTAAAGGAACTGTTGCCCGTTGGAAACTCCGCAGAACAGCCCATGGTGTCCGCGCCCGCAGATGTCCGTCTTGCCATCGCGGTTGAGGTCAAGGAACTGCAACGACTCATAGAATCCAGTTTGGCTCCATCCGTCTGCATCGCGGAACTGTGTTGCCCACCAGGTTGCATCCGAGAACCTGTTCGCTCCTGGCAAATATGTTGCGCAGACGATGCCCGCCGAACCGCGACCGCAAATGTCGCCATGGCCGTCTCCATTGATGTCAACATAGTTCAGGGTTGAAAAATAGGGGCGCTGATTCCAACCATGACGATCGGCGAAAGACGGCTGGACTTCGATCGGAATCGAGAACAGTCTCGCTGATGAATTCCACTTGAAACAATGGACGCCGGCGACTCCGCGCCCGCATGCTGCAGGAACTCCATCGAGAACGGAAAAACCGACGGTTTCCCCATGGGCCGGAGTATGCCAACCGTTCCGGTCGGAAAAATTGTCAAGAACCCTCAGAAGTTGCTGGTCGAACTGTCCCCCGCCGAACTTGACGCAACCGACCCCGTCCGCCATACGGAGGCAGACATGGTCAGGTTTTCCGTCCATACTCAAGTCAATGGCGTGAATCTTTCGTGTATGCGGCAAGGCAGCAGGGGGCAATGCCTGGGCAGCACTGGAAAGGGGCAGAGCCTCGCGGAAGCCATCCGTGAAGGTTCCCAAGTCATTTGTTGATGCAAGCAG
Source organism: Rhodocyclaceae bacterium (assembly GCA_035443825.1). GTDB lineage: Bacteria > Pseudomonadota > Gammaproteobacteria > Burkholderiales > Rhodocyclaceae > DAOMNN01. The sequence continues at coordinate 7,245 of DAOMNN010000039.1, forward strand.
ACAGCCAAAATGCACTCTTGCGGTTCCGCCAGTAGTCCTGGGCGCAACGCCATAAAAACCGCAAAGATCAGCGCGATTGTCGTCGCTGATGTCCACGAGCAGAATCTGCAGCCAGCCGCAATCAGTCGTAGCCGGATCGCACCCGACGTTGCTGGTGCTCCTCGCACGTGCTTGATTGGACTGCCCTGTAGTAAGGATTACTCCGCTTGGCAATACGTTGGCCGGAAGGGGCTGTGCCCCGACCGATTCCGCGACCGTGAGACTGAAGAGGGCGGTGACGATCGTTGTTCGAATTCCGATGGGAAGGCGGACTTCACGTAGAAGGTATGTCATCTCATACTCCCCATCGGGCAACCATTGATAAACGCATAGCACAGTTCCTGTGACTTTTCAATCAGCAGGCGTAATGATGGGAGGCGTAGCACATTGCGTGACAAGGGGGTGCGGTCATGGACCGGTGTATGGTGAGCGCTCCATGACCGCATGCATCACGGGGCACTCACGCGACGAGCAGATCTGGCCGGTGTTCCTTTGGTGGCAGTTCTGCGACGGGCTCAACGGTTGGAGCCGTCGGTAGCAGTGGACATTTCGCCCACTGGACCCTTCTTGTGACGGAGGCGCGTCAGACCGAACCCACAGGCACGGCTGTTGCGGGATGGATCGAGGGGCAGGCTGAGGCCCGAGGAGTTCCTCGTTCCGAGCCGGCTGCGCAGTGCCCATAAGTCTACGCCCGGCAATATCCGAGGATCGTCATAAGGCGGGGCCTACCGGCCAGGTCGGACCCTTCGATGATTAACGGCAGATTTCCCCGCGTTCCAGTGACTGCCTCGGGTCTGATCCGGCTGTAGCGGAAATCGGGGGCTGCCGCTCGGCGCAACGACCCTGTGTCATGCAGGTAACCGTCCCATCACGGACCAGGTCGGCGTCGAGCACGATCGTCCGGAATGGCCGAGGAACTGTGGGTGGGGCTGACCTCGACTTCATCGGCCGGGACGGCAATAAGGGGCGCCATCGGCGGCCTCCGTGAGCGTCAGGCGTTGCCAGCCGCCTGCCTGCCGGCCTGGCGGGCGTCCTCTTCCTTGAGCGCCGCCTCGATGACCTGCATCACGTCTGCGACGTTTGCGGGTGCTTCTTCCACGGCAAATACCCCGGTGAGCACCGTGTCGGGCTGCAGCTTGCCGGATTCGTACAGGGACCAGAGCTCCTTGCCGTAATCGGTATCGCGCAACTCGGGGGCGAATTGGCCGAAGTAGGCCGCCAGATTGTCCACGTCGCGCTCGAGCATGTAGCGGGCATTGTTGTTGGCCGCGGCGTCGACCGCCTGCGGCAGGTCGATGATCACCGGGCCGTTGGAATCGACCAGCACGTTGTATTCGGACAAGTCGCCATGGATGATGCCTGCACAGAGCATGCGCACCACCTGGCGCACGAGATCGGCATGGAAGCGCCGCGCATCGTCCTCGCCGAGCACGACGTCGTTGAGCCGCGGGGCGGGCTCGCCGTCTTCGTCGGTCACCAGCTCCATCAGCAGTACGCCTTCGTGAAAGTCGTACGGTGTGGGCACGCGCACGCCCGCGGCGGCGAGCCGACGCAGGGCGTCGACCTCGGCGTGCTGCCAGGCCGCTTCCTCTTCCTGTCGGCCGTAGCGCGACCGCTTGGCCATCGCGCGCGCCTGGCGGCTGTTCTTGATCTTGCGCCCCTCGGTGTAATCCACAGCCTTGTGGAAACCGCGCTTGTTGGCCTCCTTGTACACCTTGGCGCAACGCACCTCGTCGCCACACTGCACGACATAGACCATGGCTTCCTTGCCGCTCATGAGTTGCCGCGTGACGTGATCGACGAGACCGTCGGATACCAGCGGCTCGATTCTGCTCGGAGTCTTCACGTATCCGCTCTCTTGAAAGGTGCGCTGCGCCCGGTCGTGCCGGCTCGCCCGGCGGCGGCACGCACCGTCTCGAGATACAGGGCTTCGACCTGCTCTCGCGCCCAGGGGGTGCGCCGCAGGAACTTGAGGCTGGAAGCGATACTGGGCTCGTGCTTGAAGCAGCGAATGCCGATCCGCTGCCCGAGCCCCGCCCAGCCGAGACGCGCCACAAGTTCGTGCAGAATTCGTTCCAGGGTCAGGCCATGCAGCGGGTTGTTCAGTTGCGGATTGCTCATCGTGTTCTCGCAAGTGCGGGGTGTGCGGCGCAACGCCCCTGCCCGGCGAAGGATGCCATCGCAACGGGTGACGAATGATAGTTGATGATGCGGCATGCCAGCCCTACTTCTTCGACGGGCTGGCTCACGAAGGCGTTGTGGATTCGCGCCCGTGTATCGGCGGGACGGACCAGCCGGCAAGTGCCGCAGCGGTTCTGCTGGTTGCGGCGGTCCGGCTCGGTTAGAAACCGCCGGCTTCCAGCCAGCGCTCGATTTGCGGCAGCCGGTCGACACCCCAGAAGGGTTCGCCGTCGATTACGACGTAGGGCGAACCGAAGACGCACCGCTCGATGGCCGCATCGCATTCAGCGCGCAGTCGTGCCTTGACCGCGTCGTCCTCCAGCGCAGCGGCGAGCGCTTCGCGGTCGACGCCAAGCGATGCGGCAACGTCGAGTACCGTGTCGGTCTGCGAGATGTCCCGATCATCCACGAAGTAGGCGCGCAGGACGCCTTGGGCAAAACGCCGCGCCAGATCGGTGTTGCGTTCGTCCAGCCAGTAGAAGGCACGCGCCGCGTGCTGGGTCGCCACCGGAAACGCGCTGGGAATCCGGCAGTTCAGTCCCAGGAAGCGCGCCGATCGTTCGAAGTCGCGCACCGAGTAGGGTCCCTTCATCGGTAGCGAAGGCAGCGCCTTCGCACCGGTCAGCTTGTACACCGCACCGAGCAGGAAGGGGCGCCAACGCACCGATCGGCCGAAGCGCGCTGCCACCGCATCGATCTTCTCGCTCATGAAATATCCGTAGGGCGAAGAGAAGTCGAAGTAGAAATCGATACTCGAGGTCATGGCCGCGGGCTCCAGATCAAGGAAAAAGGTCCTGCGGATCGCAGCGGGTCGGGAAGAGGGAGGATGCACTCCCGCCCCGCGAAACGCACCCGCAGGACTTCAAGAATCATGCTGCCAGGGCTCGCCCGATGACGAGCCGCTGGATGTCGCTCGCCCCTTCGTAGATCTGGCACACACGCACGTCACGATAGATCCGCTCCACCGGGAAGTCGCTCACGTAACCGTAGCCGCCGTGCACCTGGATCGCGTCGGAACAGACCGATTCGGCCATTTCGGAAGCGAACAGCTTGGCCATCGACGCCTCCTTCAGGCACGGACGTCCCGCATCCTTGAGGCTGGCCGCATGCCACACGAGCTGACGCGCGGCTTCGAGCCGGGTCGCCATGTCGGCGAGACGGAAGTTCACCGCCTGATGCTCGAAGATCGGCTTGCCGAAGGTTTCGCGCTCCTGCGCATACTTCACCGCTGCCTCGAGCGCAGCGCGCGCCATCCCCAGACACTGTGCGGCGATGCCGATGCGACCGGCTTCGAGATTCGACAGTGCGATCTTGTAGCCTTCCCCTTCCCTGCCCAGCAGCGCATCGGCGGGCACGCGGCAGTCCTCGAACAGCAGTTGCGCGGTATCCGAAGCCTTCTGGCCCATCTTCTCCTCGATGCGCGCGACGCTGTAGCCCGGCGTGTCGGCCGGCACGAGGAAACACGAAATGCCCTTCTTGCCGGCGGACTTGTCGGTCACCGCGAACACGATCGCGACGTCGGCGTACTTGCCGGTGGTGATGAACTGCTTGACGCCGTTGATCACCCAGTGATCTCCGTCCTTCACCGCAGTGGTGCGGATCGCCGACGCATCCGAGCCGACGTGCGGCTCGGTGAGGCAGAAGCAGCCGAGCATCTCGCCGCGAGCCAGCGGCTTGAGCCAGCGTTCCTTCTGGGCATCGTTGCCGTAGCGGTTGGGAATGCCGCAGGACAGCGAATTCTGCACGCTGACGATGGTCGAGGTCGCACCGTCCCCCGCGGCGATCTCCTCCAGCGCGAGCACGAGGCTCATGTAATCCATTCCCGCGCCGCCCCATTCTTCGGGGACGACCATGCCCATCGCACCGAGGCCGGCGAGTTCGGCAAGCGCCTCGCGCGGGAACGTGTGGTTGCGATCCCACTCGGCCGCGAACGGGGCAAGGCGCTCCTGCGCGAAACTGCGCAGCGAGTCGCGGATCATTTCCTGTTCATCGCTCAGGATCATCAGGCGAGCTCCAGCGCCAGCGCGGTCGCCTCGCCGCCGCCGATGCACAGGCTGGCCACGCCGCGCTTGAGGCCATACTTCCTCAGCGCGCCGATGAGGGTGACCATGATGCGCGCGCCGGAAGCGCCGATCGGATGGCCCAGCGCGCACGCGCCGCCATGCACGTTCACCTTGTCATGGGGCAGCTTCAGGTCGTGCATTGCGGCCATGGTGACGACCGCGAAGGCTTCGTTGATCTCGAACAGATCGACCTCGTCGGCGCTCCAGCCCACCTTTCCGAACAGCTTCTGCATCGCGCCGACCGGTGCCGTGGTGAACAGGCTGGGCTCCTGGGCATGGGTCGCATGGCCCAGAATCGTTGCGATCGGCGCGAGCCCCAGCTTTTCGGCGGTCGAACGCCGCATCAGGACCATTGCCGCGGCACCGTCGGAGATCGAACTCGAGTTGGCCGCAGTCACCGTGCCGTCCTTTCGAAACGCAGGCTTGAGCGCGCCGATTTTGTCCAGCTGAGCCTTCAGAGGCTGTTCGTCCTTGTCTATCACGACCTCGCCCTTGCGTCCGGACACGGTGACCGGTGCGACCTCCCAGGCGAACGAGCCGTCCTGGATGGCCTTCTGCGCACGCTGCGTCGAGCTGATCGCGAACTCGTCCTGGGCCGAACGGGTGAAGCCGTAGCTGTCGGCGCACTCTTCCGCGAAGGTCCCCATCAGGCGGCCCTTCTGGTAGGCATCCTCGAGACCGTCGAAGAACATGTGGTCGAGCATCTGCCCATGGCCGAGACGGTAGCCGCCGCGTGCCTTGGGCAGCAGGTAGGGCGCGTTGGTCATGGATTCCATGCCGCCCGCGACCATGATGTCATTGGAGCCGACGAGCAACAGGTCGCGCGCGAACATCGCCGCCTTCATGCCCGAGCCGCATACCTTGTGAACCGTCGTGCACCCGGCCGACAGCGGCAGACCTGCACCGAGTGCGGCCTGGCGGGCCGGCGCCTGTCCGACGCCGGCCTGGAGCACGTTACCCATGATCACTTCCTCGACCTGCTCGGGCGCGATACCGGCGCGCTCGACGGCGGCCCTGATCGCGACGGCACCGAGCTGCGGCGCGGCAAGACTGGAGAAATCGCCCTGAAAGCCCCCCATGGGGGTACGAGCGACGGAAACGATGACGACGGGATCGGACATTTCGGACTCCTGTTGCAGTTGATCCGCGACCTCAGGCCGGCCACGGCAGTTCATAATTGGAAACGAGTTCGCGCGTACTTGCCACCACTTCCGGCGGCAGATTGCACGACTTACGCGAGACCGTGTCCAGGTACACGCCGGTGAGCATGGTCACGGCGGACACTTCGTTCGTCGCAGCGTTACGCATTTCGTGGAAGAAGCGCACGACCTTGTCCCTGGCCTCCACCACCCCGGTGTGCACGGCCACGATGTCACCGGCGTGCAGTTCGCGCCGGTACGCGATGCGCTGGTCGACCGCCACCATGCCGCGGTCGCAGCGGCGCAGGAACTCCGGCGTGAGGCCCACGTGACTGAAGAAGTTCCACGTGCCTTCGTCGAACTTGCCCACATACCACATCACGTTCATGTGGCCCATATGATCGCAGTGCCAGGGGTACACCGTGCCCCGGTAGGTCTCGAGCAGGCTCATCGTTTCGGAATGCGTGAAGCCGGCTCAAGCCGTCTCGGCGAACAGTTCGCGACCGATCAGCATGCGCCGGATCTCGCTCGTTCCGGCACCGATCTCGTACAGCTTGGCGTCACGCCACAGGCGCCCGGTCGGATACTCGTTCGTATATCCGACACCTCCGAGCGTCTGGATCGCTTCGCCGGCCATCCAGGTCGCCTTCTCGGCCGAGTAAAGGATTGCGGCGGCCGCGTCCTTGCGCAGGATGCGGGAGTGGTCCATCCGGTCGCACGCCTGGCCGACCGCATAGACGTAGGCGCGCGACGCGCTCCAGATCGTGTACATGTCGGCGACCTTGCCCTGCATCAGCTGAAACTCGCCGATACTCTGACCGAACTGCTTGCGGTCATGCAGATAGGGCACGACCACGTCCATGCATGCGGCCATGATGCCGAGCGGGCCACCGCACAGCACGGTGCGTTCATAGTCGAGGCCGCTCATCAGCACCTTGACCCCGCCGCCGAGCTCGCCGAGGACATTCTCCTCCGGCACTTCGCAGTCGTCGAAGAACAGCGGGAAGGTATTGGAGCCGCGCATCCCCAGCTTGTCCAGATGAGTCCCGCACGAAAAACCCATCATGCCTTTCTCGACGATGAAGGCCGTCACGCCTCGCGGGCCGGCATTCACGTCGGTCTTCGCATACACCACCAGGGTGTCGGCGTCGCCGCCATTGGTGATCCACATCTTGGAGCCGTTCAGCACGAACCGGTCGCCCTTGCGCTCGGCGCGCAGCTTCATGGAAACCACATCGGAACCGGCATTGGGCTCGGACATCGCGAGTGCACCGACGTGCTCCCCCGAAATCAGTTTCGGGAGGTACTTGCTCTTCTGCGCCGCAGTGCCGTTGCGCCGGATCTGGTTCACGCACAGGTTGGAGTGCGCACCGTAAGACAGTCCGACCGACGCGGAGGCGCGGGAGATTTCCTCCATCGCGACGATATGGGCGAGGTAGCCCATCGCCGTGCCGCCGTACTCTTCTTCCACAGTCATGCCGAGCAGCCCCATCTCGCCGAACTTCCTCCACAGATCGGCCGGAAATTCGTTCTCGCGGTCGATCGCCTCGGCACGCGGCGCGATCTCGTTCTGCGCGAAGCTCCGCACCGCGTCGCGCAGTGCGTCGATATCCTCACCGAGATTCAGGTTCAGGCAGGGCACGTTCATCTGTTCGTCTCCTCTTGCGATCTGCTTCGTTCGTTCATGTTCAAGTGTGGTCCACCGCCGCAGCGATGTGAAGATTTGTGCCGCAGGTCCGGCGCCTCAGTTGCCCCGTTCCTTCTTGCCGTGCATCGCCATGATGGTTTGTTGCATCACGGCACACAGCGTCCATTGCTCGTTCTTGATCGCGAAGACTTCGGCGCGAGTGATCAGCAGCGTGCGCCCCGGCTTGACCACCTCGCCGCGCGCGACCAGGCGCTCACCGTCGGCGGGTGCAACCAGATTGAGCTTGTATTCGACGGTCAGCACGCTGGTGTCGGCGGGGGTCAGCGTGTTCGCGGCGAAACCCCCCGCGTTGTCGGCGATCATTCCGACAATGCCGCCATGCACGTAGCCGTGCTGCTGGGTGATCTCGGCACGGTTCGCGAGATGGATTTCCGTATAGCCCGGCTCGACCACCGCCAGTTCGGCGCCGATCAATGCCATCGCCTGCTGGAGTGCGAAACTGGTTCGGACTCTCTCAGCATATCCCGGATCAACGGGTTGAAACTGGGGTAGCTCGGGACGCACCATCACCTCTCCGCCGGCATCAGGGGCCGGATGTTGTTTTTACGTTGACGTAAACGTAAACTAATCGACAAAAAAATCAAGCGGCGCTGCGTATGCGCTTCGCAAGTTCGGCTTTTGCCTCGGCCGCACCGGCGGCATCGTGGCCGAGCAGGCCCTCGCACTGCTTCTCCAGCATTGCGATCTCGCCCAGCACGGCCTCGATGTCTTCCCGCTGCTGTTCGAGCGAGGCGCGGCGTACCGCCAGCACCTTGAGGAAGCTCTGCAACTGCGGCGCATAGTTGCGCACGCCGCCGTACATGTCGATCAGCTCCCTGATCTCGGCGAGCGAGAGCCCCAGGCGCTTGCCACGAAGCGTAAGCTTGAGCCGGGTGCGATCGGCCTTGGTGTAGACGCGGGAGCGGCCCGCACGCGAAGGCGTCAATAACCCCTGGTCTTCGTAGAAGCGGATCGCGCGCGGGGTGATCTCGAACTCCCGTGCCAATTCCGTGATCGTATATGTCTGCTCTCTGGCCATGACCTGATATCGAGAAAAGCGATGAGTCCGATAATATGCAAAAGTTAAGCAGAATTGCCATTGTTGAGCAATCGAGGATTGAAACCCGTCCTGGCCATGGAGTCTATCAGTGATCGAAGCCGACGCATTGGACTACCCGTTCGACGTACCGCCCGTCGCAGGCGAGGTAAAGCAAGTCGTGCCAGGCGTGGGCTGGGTTCGCATGCCGCTCCCGTTCGCGCTGAACCACATCAACCTGTGGCTGCTCGACGACGGACCGACCCGCGTCGTCATCGACAGCGGGTTCGGACTCGACGAGGTGCGCGAGCACTGGCAGGGCATTCTGGACCGGAGTCGGCGCCCGATATCAGGCGTGGTCGTGACCCACTGCCATCCGGATCACATCGGACTCGCGGCGTGGCTGGCGGAGCGTGATGACGCACCGGTGTACATGACCCAGGGCGAGTACTTCGGGGCCCACGCGATGTGGCATCAACTGCCGGGCTACTCGGTGCCGGACATGGTGGCGCAGTTCCGCCGCCACGGTCTGGACGCAGACCGGCTTGCGGCACTCGAGCAACGCGGCAATGCCTATCGCCGCGGCGTCCCGGCCCTGCCCCGCAACTACCATCGGATGTTCGAGGGCGATCTCCTCCACATCGATGGCCATGAATGGAAAGTGATCGTCGGCTACGGGCACGCGCCGGAGCATGCGAGCCTCCATTGCGAAGGGCTCGGCATCCTCATTTCGGGCGACATGCTGCTACCCCGGATTTCGACCAACGTAAGCGTTTTTGCTGCAACGCCCAACGATGATCCACTGGGCTGGTTCCTCGATTCGCTGCAGCGCATCAAATTCTTGCCCGACGACACGCTCGTGCTACCATCTCACGGTCTCCCCTTCCGTGGAATCGGAGCGCGCATTGCTCAGCTGGAAAGGCATCATGCCGAGCGATGCGAGGAGCTACTTGCGGCGATGCGCGGGTCGTGCTGCGCCGCCGAGTTGCTTCCGACGCTGTTTCCGCGAGAACTCGACACCCATCAGGTCATGTTCGCTATGGGAGAGGCCGTCGCCCACCTCAACTACCTTGTCCATCGGAAAAGGTTGCTCAGGCGCATCGGGAGCGACGGCATGATCCGGTTCGAACGTACCGTCTGACCATCGGTGCAGTGCCGCAATGCCGCATGAAGAAGAACGACTGAGTTCCCGTCGAAACGCCGGCGACACACTGCACCAAAACTTAGGAGCAACAAGGAAATGGCTGCATCCACCTCAGAGAAGACTCACCCCGACTTGCCCGATCCGAAAGAGATCGCCAAGACATATGCCGAGGTCGCCCAGCGTGCATCGGCCCTGATCGGCGAGCATGTGCAGAAACAGCTCAAGAAGGGCGTGGCAACCCCGACCGACGAACTCGGCATCGCACAGGCCTTCATGGACATGATGGCCAAGCTGCTGGCCAACCCGTACAAGCTCGCGCAGTCGCAGATGAATCTCGTCTGGGATTACTTCTCCCTGTGGCAGCACTCCATGCTGCGCGTCATGGGGATGCCGGCCATTCCGGTCGCGACCCCGGAGAAGAGCGACAAGCGCTTCAAGGACGAACAGTGGGAAGAGCATTTCCTGTTCGACTTCATCAAGCAGTCCTACCTGATCGCGGCCCGGCACGTACATGACACGGTTTCCGGCGTCGAAGGCCTGGACGAACAGACCCAGAAGAAGGTGAACTTCTTCACCCGTCAGTACATCGACGCGCTGTCGCCGTCCAACTTCGCCATGACGAATCCGGAAGTATTCCGCGAAACGGTCAAGAACAACGGCCAGAACCTGCTCAAGGGGCTGAACAACCTGCTTCGCGACATGGAAGACGGCGGCGGGCAACTGCGCGTCAAGATGACCGACACGAGCGCCTTCGAACTCGGCAAGAACGTTGCCACCACACCGGGCAAGGTGGTGTTCCAGACCGACATGATGCAGCTCGTCCAGTACACGCCCACGACCGAAAAGGTCTTCAAGCGCCCGCTGCTGATCGTGCCACCCTGGATCAACAAGTTCTACATTCTCGACCTGCGTGAAAAGAACTCGTACATCAAGTGGTGCGTCGACCAGGGCCACACCGTATTCGTGATTTCATGGGTGAATCCGGACGAACAACTCGCCGAGAAGAGTTTCGAGGCCTACGTGCTGGAAGGCATCATCGCGGCGCTCGATGCGATCGAGAAGCAGACCGGCGAGAAGGAAGTCAACGCCGTCGGCTACTGCCTGGGCGGCACACTGCTCGCGACCACCCTCGCGTATCTCGCCGCGAAGCGCCAGAAACGCATCGCGGCGGCGACCTTCTTCACCACGATGACGGACTTTTCCGAACCCGGCGAACTGGGGGTGTTCATCGACGAGCAACAGGTCGCCAGCCTCGAGAAGAAGATGTTCGAACGCGGCTTCCTCGAGGGCTCCGAGATGGCCGGCACTTTCAACATGATGCGCTCGAATGACCTGATCTGGTCCTTCGTGGTGAATAACTATCTGATGGGCAAGGATCCCTTCCCGTTCGATCTGCTCTACTGGAACTCCGACTCGACGCGCATGCCTGCCAGGATGCACAGCTTCTACCTGCGCAACATGTACATGCAGAACAGGCTCGTCCAGCCCGGCGGCATCGAGATCGACGGCACCCCGATCGATCTGGCTAAGATCAAGGTCCCGTGCTACTTCATCTCGACCATCGAGGATCACATCGCCCCGTGGAAGAGCACCTACATGGGTGCGCGCGCCTTCGGTGGGCCGGTGCGATTCGTGCTCGGCGGATCGGGCCACATCGCCGGCATCGTCAACCCGCCCTCGGCGAACAAGTACGGCTACTGGGTCAATCCGTCCGCACGCTTGCCCGAGGCAGCGGATGAATGGTGCGTGGAGGCAGAACAGCACCCCGGTTCGTGGTGGACCGACTGGCAGGAGTGGATCACGGCCCATGATGCCGAAAGCACCGCCGCGCGCGACCCGGCAAAGGGCAAGCTCAAGCCGCTCGAGGATGCACCGGGTTCGTTCGTGAAGCTGCGCCTGGACCAGAAAAAGGCGGCCTGACCGCCATTGCGACTGCGAGAATCGAGGGGGTGCAATCCCCCTCGATTCCGTTTACCGGACCCGAGTCGATGTCAGACGCCCGCGCACCGATACTGGTACTCGACACCAACACGGTGATGGCACTGTGGGTGTTCGAAGACGCGGCGCTCCAGCCCCTGCGCCAGGCGGTGGACGACGGCGCGGCAGCACTCGCCACTCGCGCGGATGCGCTCGAAGAACTGCGCCGGGTGCTCGCCTATCGTCAGTTCGGTCTGGATCCGCAACGACAGGCGTCGATTCACGCCCAATACGCCGCACGCTGCACCATCGCGGAGCAGGCCAACAGCGACACGGCGACACCACTGCCCACATGCCGCGATGGCGACGACCAGAAGTTCCTCGAGATTGCCCGCGATGCGCACGCCACCCATCTCGTGACCCGCGACAAGGCGCTGCTGCGCCTCAACCGCCACCGGCTCATCCGGCCGCTCTACGTGATCGTCCCGCCAGAGGGCCTGTTCGCCGCTCCCGCGCCTTCACCCGGATGACGATAGACGCGCCACAGGTTGCCGCGGAAAGGGGTCTCACGTTCCAGCGTCGCGCCGACGGCAAGGGCGAGTCTGATCGAAGGCGCATTTGCGCTGTTGATGAAACTGATGAGCGGCCGTCCGGGCAGATGCACCTGCGCCATCGCCTGCACCGCACGCACAGCCTCGCTCGCGAAACCCTTCCCCCAGTGGCGCCGCGCCAGGGCCCACTTGATCTCCGGCTCGGGCCAGTCGTTCGGATACCACAGTCCGACCGTCCCCAGCACCGCACCCGAGGCTCTTTCCTCGAGGGCATAGGGGCCGTAGCCGCGCAAGTGCCAGTGGCCCACCATGCTGGCCAGCGCCCGCCAGCTTTCGCCTTCGCTCAGGGTTCGCCCGAACGTGAAGTGTGTGCATTCCGGGTCGGAATAATGCTCGTGAAGGGCCCGCCAGTCATCGTCCCGAAAGAGCCGCAGGATCAGGCGGGGGGATTCGAGCCGTTCGGGGACGATGAATCGAGTACTCACAGCCGGAAGCGCATCACCGACTGTTTCAGCTCTTCGGCGAGCTGCGCAAGATTGCGCGCGGCACTGTTGGATTCGCGCACCGCGCCGCTGTTCTCCTCGCCCATCGATGCAATGCGTTCCACGTTCTGGGCAATGTCCGTACTTGCCGAAGACTGCTCCTTGAGGGCAGTCGAGATCTCGACCACGGCCGCCACGACTTCCTCCGAGGCCTTGTTGATGCGTCCGATGGCGCTCCCCGCACGGCCGGCCTTTTCCACGCCGATCTTCACTTCCTCGACCTGCTTCTCCATGCTGTGCACGGCGCGATCGGTCCCGGACGTGATCAGACCCACGATGCGCGCGATGTCCTCGGTGGACGCGGAGGTGCGTTCGGCGAGCTTGCGCACCTCGTCGGCAACCACTGCGAAGCCGCGCCCCTGCTCTCCGGCTCGCGCAGCCTCGATCGCCGCATTGAGCGCGAGCAAGTTCGTCTGATCCGCAACTTCCTTGATGACGTTGACCATGTTCGCGATCTCGCGCGAGTGCCCACCGAGCGCACGCACGGCTTCCGCAGCCTGATTGACCGTTTCCGCAATGTGCTGGATGTCGGCGACCACGTCCCCGATCACCTGTCCGCCCTCACGCGCGGCCTCGCCGGAGCCGGCCGCCATGGTGCGAGCCTCGTTGGCAAAATCCGAAACGTGATTGATGCTGACGGTCAGTTCCTCGACCGCGGCCGCCATCGACGAGGCCGCCTGCGATTGCTGCTCGGTGGCCTCCGAAATATGATCGGAGGACGACGAAAGCTCCTCGGTGGACCGGGCGATGTCCTGGGCCTTGCGTCCGATGAGTTCGACCATCGCGCGCAGTTCGCCCTGCATGTCCTTGAGCGCCCTGCTCAGTGCGCCGATCTCGTCGTTGCGATGAATCCGGATGTCGGCGGACAGATCCCCGCCGGCGATCTGGCGCGCGAAGGCACTTGCCTCGTCGAGGGGTCGGGTCACCACGCTGCGGATAAGCCAGCCCGCCACGATCAGTCCGGCCCCAAGGCTAAGCACGATGACGGCGATCGTGACCATGCGCAGCGACGCGTAGACATCCACGTACTCGTCGTAGGTGGCGCGTGCCGC
>DAOMNN010000039.1:20695-25272 GCA_035443825.1 Rhodocyclaceae bacterium
GCGACGATCGGATTGATTTCGCTCATCCAGCCCTTCTCGAGCGAAGCCGCCATGCGATCGATGAGCGCATTGCCCTGCGCCATCGCTAGCTCCGTCCGTTCGACCAGGGCCGCCTCTTCGGGCGTGAGGGTCGTCGCCGTGAATGCCGTCCAACGCTCGGCCACCACCTGCTGCGCCTTGCGCATGTTGGCGCCGGCCTCCTTCGGTTCCACGACACCGTCGCGCACCTTGTGAGCCGCATCGACCACCGCAACCGCGTATTCGTCCGAAATGATCTTCAGGTCACGCAGGGGAACGACGCGGTCCTCGTATACGCTCTGGAGGCCCTCGAGGGTGCGGCTCATCCCGTTCAACCCCAGCAGGCCCAAGCCGGCCGCCACCACAAGCAGCGCCACCACCAGCGTATACAACCGCGCCCGGATACTGAACGCCTTACTTTCCTGACTTGCCATGAAAACCACCTACCCTCGAACAGTGTCTGACTTCAGCCTTATCGAACCCGAGACCGGATAACTTTAGCGCCTAGTTCTTTCGGCGGATGCATGATACGCCTCCGGACGACCCGGCATGCTTCCATGGGTGACCGGGTCGCCGCGGAGACGACGCCGCCGGCACCCGCGAGCCCCTCAGACGGAACGGCGCAGTCCTGACAGGTACTCGAGCCCGATGATTGCGCGGCTCCCGTACCATGAGGCCATTTCGCCATCGATCATCGTGACCGGGCGACCCGAGAGTCGGGTCACCTCGCCGACGTGGCGTTCGCTGAACCTGTAGGGTTCGGACGCCAGGAGCACCCTTCCGGCCCTCGCAAGCCAGGGTTCGGTCCATCCGAACTGCGGATAGCGTTCGTCCGCGACTTCCGGAAGTGTCTTCCAGCCGACGCAATCGAGCATCGCCGAGATGTAGGTGTCACGTGCAACCGTCATCCATGGATCGCGCCAGATCAGGTACAGCACCGCCTCCGGCGGCATCGACCGTGCCACCTCGTCGGCACGCGCGAGAGCCCGATCCAGATCGGCCTCGAGCCTTCGCGCCGCGGCCTCGCGACCGAAGACATGGCCGAACAGGCGGTAGAGATCCCGGTTGTCCTCGGGTTTGCACGGATGGGTCACGATGATGTTGGGCACGAACTGCGCAAGCTCGTCGACAGTCTCGCGTCGGTTCTCATCGATGTTGACGATCAGATGCGTGGGCTCCAGACGGTGTACCGCATCGAGCTTGACGTCCTTCGTGCCTCCCACCTTGGGCACGGCCTTGAGCCACGCCCGCGGGTGCACGCAGAATCCGGTGCGCCCGACGACGCACGACCCGAGGCCGAGATCGAACAGCAACTCGGTCAGCGACGGTACCAGCGATACAATGCGTACCTCGCCGCGCGCCGGACGATGCACGGTCCCGAGCGAGTCGGCCATGCTCATCTGCGCCGGATTCTTGGCGTCGGGTTCGTTTCGGGTCATGATGCAAGACAGAGCCGGGACTGGACCAATTCTAGCAGTTGCCGTGGGCGGCCTCGCAGCGCGGGCCGGGGCAATCGGCCGGCTTCGCGGCTGACGCCACTCCCACAACAAGTCGGCACGGCCATGCCATCCGCGTGGGAGCGGCGTCAGCCGCGAAGAGGGTTCATGCGATTGCCCCGCGCCGACCGACTGCAAACCGCGGCGCGACGGGGAGATTGACATGATCATTGGCGTGCCGCGCGAGATCAAGGTTCACGAATACCGTGTCGGCCTGACACCGGCCAGCGTTCGGGAGGCCGTCGCGCACGGACATGAGGTCGTGGTCGAACAGGACGCGGGCATCGGCATCGGCGCCAGCGACGACCAGTACGTTGCGTCCGGGGCGCGCATTGTCGATGACGCTGCGGCCGTTTTCGATGCGGCCGAATTGATCGTCAAGGTCAAGGAACCGCAACCGGACGAGTGCAAGCGCCTGCGTCAGGATCACGTGTTGTTCACGTACCTGCACCTCGCTCCCGATCCCGCACAGGCGCGCCGCCTGCTGGAAAGCGGCGTGACGGCGATCGCCTATGAAACGGTCACGGCACCTGGCGGCGGCTTGCCGTTGCTCGCGCCGATGTCCGAGGTGGCGGGCCGCATGAGCGTGCAGGCCGGAGCCCACTGCCTCGAGAAGGAAGCCGGCGGTCGGGGCGTGCTGCTCGGCGGCGTGCCGGGCGTCGAGCCGGCTCGGGTCACCATACTCGGAGGCGGGGTGGTGGGCAGTCATGCCGCCCTCATCGCCATCGGCATGGGTGCAACCGTAACCGTCATGGACCGCTCGGTCGACGTGCTGCGACGGCTTGCGGAGCGCTTCGGCCCCCGGCTGATCACACGCCACTCCAGTGGCGATGCGATCGAAAGCGAAGTGCTCTCGTCCGACCTGGTGATCGGTGCCGTGCTCGTCGCCGGAGCCGCCACGCCACGACTCGTCACACGCGACATGGTGCGCGGCATGCTGCCGGGAGCGGTCGTGGTCGACGTGTCGATCGACCAGGGCGGATGCTTCGAAACCTCGCGCCCGACCACCCACGCCGATCCGACCTACATCGTCGACGGAGTGGTGCACTACTGCGTCGCCAACATGCCCGGCGCAGTCGCCCGCACGTCGACCCACGCCCTGAACGCGGCAACCCTTCCGCACGTGCTGGCACTCGCCGACAAGGGATGGCGTCGGGCGCTGAGGGACGACATCCACCTGCGTGACGGGCTCAACGTGTGCGCCGGCCACATCACGCACGCCGGGGTGGCCGAAGCGCTCATCATGGACGTTCACCCGGCCGCAGACATGCTGTCGATACCCCCGCAGTGACGATCGGCAGTACGCCGGAGAAAGCAATCACGAAAGACGCAGCACGTCCGCCCCCCACAGCCCCTGCAGTCGGTGCATCCGATCCTCGGCAGCCTGCTTCAGGCACACCTCGAGACGACTGATCAGAATCGAGCCCGGCGCACCTGCGTTGCGCATGAGGCATAGTGCGAAATCCACCGTTGGCGCCAGACGCAGCAGGATCACTCGACGCGGATCGAGGACCGCTGCGGTGTAGCTGTCTACGAATGCATAGCCCAGTCCCTGCTCGACCAGAGTCCCGGCAAGCGCATAGGTCTGGACACTCAGCACGCGATTGCCTGCAACCCTGGCACCATCGACCACTGCAGCCAGACGTTCTCCCAATGGCGTCGCCTCGGCGAGGGCGATGAAGGGACGGTCGCACAACCAGCCGAACTCGTTCAGGCGCAGGACGCCGCTCCCCCACTCGCGTGGTGCGGCGAGCAGCATCTGACCGCGCGCCAGCGGGGTTGCAAGGAGTCCGGGCTGCTCCGGAGGCTCGATCGCAACACCGAGATCGACTTCGAACGCAAGCAGATGCGTCTCGATCTCGCGCGTATGACTGGCCCAAAGGTCACACTCGACACCCGGATTGGACGCCCGCAGCGCGACCAACGCACCTGGTAGCAGGCTGGTCGCAAGCGAGGGGGTTGCGGCGACCCGCAACAGTCCGGACGCGCCGCGGCGCAAGTTGCGTGACAGCGCTTCGATGCGCTCGATTTCGCCCCACGCGCGCTCGACCTGTGCCAACAAGGCGCGCGCCTCGGGGGTCGGCACCAAACGCCCGCGAACACGCTCGAAGAGCGCGAAACCCAGTCCGATTTCGGCATGACGCAACACGCGCGACACCACGGGTTGCGACACATGCAGCATGCGCGCCGCCTCGCTCACCGAACCGGCCATCATGGTCGCGCGAAAAACTTCTATCTGCCGTAGTCTCATGCAACCCATGTCCTTCTGACATATAAGGCACCATGATCCATATACCGAGCCCAGACTGCAAACGCTATATTTCCAGGCGTTGCGGCAATTTTGCCAGCACGAGTCATCCGGAGCATCGAAGCTATGGACATCATCGTCATCGGAGCAGGCGTCGTCGGACTCACGAGTGCCTGGTATCTGCGCCAGGACGGGCACCGGGTGACCATCGTCGACCGCGCAGCCGAAGTCGGCCAGGGCACCAGCCACGCCAACGGCGGGCAGCTCAGCTACCGCTATATCGCGCCGCTGGCCGACCCTGACGTGCTGGCCAAGATCCCCGGCTGGATGCTGCGCAACGACGCACCGGTGCGCTTTCGAATGCGCTTCGATCCCGAGCAATGGCGCTGGCTGGCAAGTTTTCTGACAGCGTGCAATGGCAACGACAAGCTGCGCTCGGTCGCGAGCCTGTTGCCTCTTTCTCTGCTCAGTCAGGCACTGATTCGAGAACTGGTCGAAACGCACGCATTGGCGTTCGACTTCGTGCGCAATGGAAAGCTCGTCGTGCATCGCGATGGCCGGGATTTCGACTCGGCACGTGCGCTGCTTGCAGCAAATCCGGAGCTGGCGGGCGAGCAGCAGGCGCTCGACCCGGCCGAATGTCTGGCCCTCGAGCCTGCGCTTGAACGACTCGAGGGGAAGATTCGGGGCGGCATCCACACCCGCAGCGAGGATGCCGGCGACTGCCTGAAACTCTGCCAGGCGCTCGCCGAGCGGATGACCGAAGGCGACAATCCGGTGCGTTTCGAACTCGGTCAGGAATTGTGCGGTTTCGA
>DAOMNN010000039.1:25372-27535 GCA_035443825.1 Rhodocyclaceae bacterium
CCGAAGGCGACAATCCGGTGCGTTTCGAACTCGGTCAGGAATTGTGCGGTTTCGAGCGCAAGGGGATGCGGGTCACCGCCGTGCGCACGGCGCAGGGATCGATGTCTGCGGACGCCTGCGTGGTCGCCGCAGGCACCGGCGCAGTCCCGCTCCTGCGCGGCATCGGTGTCAGGCTGCCCATCTATCCCGTAAAGGGGTACAGCATCAACGTAGGCATGGGTCGGGACGCGGTCGCCCCGACCGTGAGCGTGACCGACTTCAAGCGCAAAGTGGTCTATGCACCGATCGGAACGCACCTGCGCGCAGCGGGCATGGCCGACATCGTCGGTGCGGACGAGCGCATCGAACCGGACCGCATCGCAACCCTCGTCGCGGAAACCCGCGCGGTGTTCGGCGACTGGGTCGACAGGGCCTCGATCGAGCCGTGGACCGGTATGCGCCCTGCCACACCGACCGGCAGGCCCATCGTCGACACGGCCGGCGCCGACAACCTGTGGATGAACGTCGGCCATGGCGCACTGGGATTTACGCTCGCGACAGGATGCGCACGCATTCTCGCCGACAGGATCGCCGGGCGCATGCCCGCGGTCCCCCACGCCGACTTCCAGTTGGAGCATGCGAGTCCGTCAGGATGGCGCACTCCGGGAAGATCGCACGCCGTGTCCGCATAGACTCCCCCCGCCAGGGAGCTGAACCGATCGACCGTCCTTCGGTCACAGACTTGTCGGTATCCTGATAGCGCCCCGTCATCGATCCGGGTATACCCTCATATGGCTATCCCTAGCTGGAAAAGCCTTGCAATGCGGGTTAGTGTTAGCGCTCAGGACCGCGCCAAGCGTGGGTCCGGAGAATCCGGGAGCCGGTTGTCACGGCTTCGACTTGCCGGACGCCTTCCGGTCACAACCCGAGTGGAGGATAAACATGAAAAAGCTGACAGCCATCGCGGCGACTCTTGCCATCGTCGGCACCCTTGGAACCGCACCGGTTCATGCCCAGCAGCAATTCGTCACCATCGGAACAGGCGGCGTGACCGGCGTGTACTACGCCGCGGGCGGCGCGATCTGCCGCCTGATCAACATGAACCGCGCCCAGCACGGCATTCGTTGCTCGGTGGAGAGCACCGGCGGTTCGGTCTTCAACCTCAACACGATCCGCGCCGGCGAACTCGATTTCGGGGTCGCCCAGTCCGACTGGCAGTACCACGCCTTTAACGGCAGCAGCACGTTCAAGGATGCCGGCCCGAACGGCGAGCTGCGTGCGGTGTTCTCGCTCCATCCCGAGCCGTTCACGGTGCTGGCACGCAAGGAAGCCAACATCACCAAGTTCGACGACTTCAAGGGCAAGCGCTTCAACGTCGGCAACCCCGGGTCCGGGACGAGGGCATCGATGGAGACATTGCTCGAAGCGATGGGCATGAGTCTCGCGGATTTCTCGCTCGCAGCGGAGCTGAAGGCCGATGAGCACGGCGCGGCACTGTGCGACAACCAGATCGACGGCTTCTTCTACGGCGTAGGCCATCCGTCGGCGAACATCCAGGATCCGACTACGACGTGTGGCGCGAAACTCATCCCGCTGACCGGACCTGCCGTCGAGAAACTGGTGGCCGAGCGGCCGTATTATGCTCAGGTCGACATTCCCGGCGGACTCTATGCCAACAATCCCGACGCCACCCCGACCTACGGTGTGCTCGCGACCTTCGTGACGTCCACCAAGACCTCGCCTGAAGTGGTGTACACGATGGTCAAGGCGGTCTTCGACAACTTCGAGGACTTCAAGCGCCTGCATCCCGCATTCGGTCACCTGCAGGAAGCCGACATGATCAAGAACGGCCTGTCCGCGCCGCTGCATGACGGGGCCGTCCGCTACTACAAGGAACGAGGCTGGATGTAATGTCCGGGCCGGCATCCACGGATGTCGGCCATGCCCTGCCGGTAGGGCATGCATCGCGGCGGCGGGTCTCTGACCGGTCGCCGCTTCTCGTCATGCACAGCAGTTATGGCAGCGGCGTGCTTTGTTGCACGTCGGCACGGCATCGCCCATTGGCCGGGTGAGTCCATCCACCGGTTGAATCCGATGCAGACGTGCGTCGAGCGCGGTCCAGGATGCGTAACAGGGGAGTCTAGAGTCATGGCGAGCAACCCAGCGAACAACCCGCCCGAACAC
>DAOMNN010000039.1:27635-29972 GCA_035443825.1 Rhodocyclaceae bacterium
AACAGGGGAGTCTAGAGTCATGGCGAGCAACCCAGCGAACAACCCGCCCGAACACCACGAACTCACCGAGGAGGAGCTTCGCAAGCTCGTCGCCGAAACCGATACGGGCGGGCGCAAGCCGACCGGAATCACCGCGCAGTTCCTGCTTGTCGTCGCCCTTGCCTGGTCACTGTTCCAGCTCTGGATCGCCTCGCCACTGCCGTTTGCGTTCGGCATCATGGTGTTCAACAGTACCGAAACGCGCGCCATCCACCTTGCGTTCGCGGTCTTCCTGGCCTTCACCGCCTATCCGGCGTTCAAGCGTTCGCCGCGCGAATACGTACCGCTGTTCGACTGGATCCTGGCGCTGGTGGGCGCCGCCTGCGCCGGATACCTGTTCCTGTTCTATGCCGAGCTGTCCACCCGTCCGGGGTTACCGACGACGATGGACCTCACTGTTGCCGTGATCGGGCTGGCCCTGCTGCTCGAAGCGGCTCGCCGCTCTCTCGGCCTTCCGATCGTCATCCTCGCGATCCTTTTCCTCGTCTACATCTTCTTCGGCAATTACATGCCGGAGATGATTGCCCATCGGGGCGCCTCGCTGTCCCGAGGGATGAGTCACCTGTGGCTCACCACAGAAGGCGTATTCGGGGTCGCGGTCGGCGTATCGGCCGGCTTCATCTTCCTGTTCGTGCTGTTCGGGGCATTGCTCGAGACCGCAGGGGCCGGCAACTACTTCATCAAGTCGGCGATCGCGCTCCTCGGCCACCTGCGCGGCGGCCCGGCAAAGGCGGCGGTCGTCGCATCCGCCGCGACCGGCCTGATCTCCGGCTCGTCGATCGCCAACGTCGTGACCACGGGGACCTTCACCATTCCGCTGATCAAGCGCGTCGGCTATCGTCCGGACAAGGCTGCGGCAATCGAGGTTGCATCGTCCGTCAATGGCCAGCTCATGCCGCCCGTCATGGGGGCTGCCGCGTTCCTCATGGTCGAGTATGTGGGCATTCCCTATGTGGAGGTGCTCAAGCACGCGATCGTGCCGGCGGTGATCTCCTACATCGCGCTGTTCTACATCGTCCATCTGGATGCGATGAAAGCCGATCTGAAAGGGCTACCGCGTCGCGAACCGCTGGTCTGGCAAAGCACGCTCGTCACCACGCTGATGACACTGTCGGGCGTCATCATCCTCGCCGGGATCGTCTATTGGGGACTCGGCTGGATCAAGACCGTGACCGGCGAGGCCTCCTTCATCTTCATCTCGGTCCTGATGCTCGCCAGCTACATCGCGATCGTGGCCTTCGGCGCACGTTATCCCGAACTGCACATGGAGGACCCCAAGGAGCCGATGGAGTACCTGCCGGAGATCGGGCCCACCCTCAAGTCCGGCCTGCACTTCTTGCTGCCGGTGATCGCGCTGATATGGAATCTCATGGTGGAGCGTCTGTCGCCGGCGCTTTCGGCCTTCTGGGCGACCACCTTCCTGATGTTCATCATCGTCACCCAGCGTCCGCTGTTCGCACTGTTCCGACGCAGCGCCGACTTCGGCCCGGCGTTGAAACAGGGCTTCCTCGATCTGCTCACCGGTCTGGTCACCGGCGCGCGCAACATGATCGCAATCGGGGTTGCCACCGCGACCGCGGGAATTATCGTCGGCACGGTCACGCTGACCGGCATCGGCCTGGTCATGACCGAACTGGTCGAGATCATTTCCGGCGGCAACCTGATGATCATGCTGGTTCTGGTCGCGGTGATCTCGCTGATCCTCGGCATGGGGCTTCCGACCACCGCGAACTACATCGTGGTTTCGTCACTGATGGCGCCGGTCATCGTGGAACTGGGCGCACAGAGCGGCCTGCTCGTGCCGCTCATCGCAGTACACCTGTTCGTGTTCTATTTCGGGTTGATGGCCGACGTCACCCCACCAGTGGGCCTCGCATCGTACGCTGCAGCGGGGATCGCGAACAGTGACCCGATCCGGACCGGCTTCACCGCCTTCGGCTACAGCGCCCGCACCGCGATCCTGCCCTTCATGTTCATCTTCAACACGCAGCTGCTGCTGATCGGCATCGAGAACACGGTCCAGATGATCATGACCATCGTGACCGCGACAATAGCAAGCATGGCGTTCGCCGCAGCCACGCAAGGCTGGTTCCTGACGCGCAACAAGGTCTACGAAATCATTCTGCTGCTGCTGGTGACCTTCAGCCTGTTCCGCCCGGGCTTCTGGATGGATCTGGTCTCGGATCCCTATGAGCACATACCGGTCACCGAACTCACGCGACTGGTCGAGGAAGCGCCGCCGAATGCGAACCTGCGGGTGTGGGTCGAGGGCATGAGCCTCGAAGGGCGCGACATCGA
>DAOMNN010000040.1:0-29930 GCA_035443825.1 Rhodocyclaceae bacterium
ACCATGTGGCCGAAACCCACACCCATGTTGCGCAGCACGGTCGAATCCGTGAGGTCGCGCTGCATCCGTGATACCGGAAGCTTCTCCGAAAAATGGCGAAGCACCGCATTCGAGATGCCGAGGTTACCCTCCGCATTCTCGAAATCGATCGGATTCACCTTGTGTGGCATCGTCGATGACCCCACCTCGCCTTCCTTCAGCTTCTGCTTGAAGTAGCCCAGGGAGACGTACATCCAGATATCCCGGCACGCATCGATAAGGATGGTGCCGGTCCGTGCCATTGCGTCGAACAGTTCGGCCATCGCGTCATGCGGTTCGATCTGGATCGTGTACGCGTTGAACTCGAGACCGAGGGACTCGATGAAGGTCCGGTTGAAGCCTTCCCAGTCGAAGTCGGGCCATGCCGACAGATGCGCATTGTAGTTCCCGACCGCGCCGTTGAACTTCGCGGTCAGTGAGACCGCGGCAATTGCCGAGCGGGCCCGCACCAGACGCGCGACAATGTTCGCCATTTCCTTGCCCAGCGTGGTCGGACTCGCCGGCTGGCCGTGCGTGCGGGAAAGCATCGGCAGTTCCGCATGCTCATGCGCCAGGGCGCGCATTCGCGCGATCACCGCGTCCAGCGCAGGCAACAATACGCCATCCCGGCCCTCGCGCAGCATCAGGGCATGGGAAGTATTGTTGATGTCTTCAGACGTGCACCCGAAGTGGATGAACTCCGACACCTTGGTGACCTCGGTATTGTGCGCGAGATGCGCCTTTAGCCAGTACTCCATCGCCTTCACGTCGTGGTTCGTGGTCGCTTCGATGGCCTTGACTTCAGCGCTGTCCTCGGTCGAGAAGCGCTCTACGAGGGCATCGAGTTCTGCTTCGGTCACGCCCGAAAAGGGCGCAATCTCGGCGAGTTGCGGCTCGGCCGCGAGCGCCTTGAGCCAGGCGACCTCGACGCGTACCCGATTGCGAATCAGGCCGTGCTCGGAGAAATGCAGGCGCAAGTCGGCGACTTTGCCTGCGTAGCGCCCGTCGAGCGGGGAAAGAGCAGTAAGAGATGAGACGGACATGAGAATACTTCCGGGCAAAAGTGTTATTTTACCTGCTCAACCGCTTCCGTCGCCCAACCGATCAAGGGCAGTCGCCGGAACGACAAAACCGCATGACAGAGAACCCCATGAGCGATTCAGACAAGTACAGCATCGAGGTCCAGGCCGTTGCCGAGTTCCTTCCTGGCCAGTCCAGCCCGGAAGATGACCGCTACGTCTTCGCATATCACATCACGATCACGAACACCGGGTCGCATAGCGCGCAACTGCTGGGTCGGCACTGGATCATCACCGACGGAAGCGGCAAGAAACAGGAGGTGCGAGGCGAAGGCGTGGTCGGGGAGAAACCGCGCCTCGCTCCGGGAGAACAGTATCGCTACAGCAGCGGCTCGGTTCTTGAAACGCCGGTGGGAACAATGCACGGCAGCTACCAGTTGGAGGCCGACGACGGACACCGTTTCGAAGCCCCGATTCCCCCGTTCACGCTGGCCATGCCGCAGGCATTGCATTAGGGCGTGCCGGTCAGCTGCGGTAGTCTGCGTTTATCCTCACGTAGTCGTAGGAGAAGTCGCAGGTCCATATGGTTGCCGACGCTTCCCCGCGGGCAAGGTCGACACGGACTCCGATCTCTGCTCCGGCCATGACACGGGCGCCATCTTCCTCCCGATAGCCGTCGGCACGTCCACCACGGTCGGCTACCAGCACTGATTCGGTGTCGCTTTCGAGCCGTACCGTCAACGCCGAAACGTCGAGATCGTCGATGCCAGAATAGCCGATCGCGGCCAGGATGCGTCCGAGGTTGGGGTCGGAGGCGAAGAAGGCCGTCTTGACCAGCGGCGACTGCGCCACCGCATACGCGACCGCCCTGCACTCGTCTCGGCTGCGGCCGTTCTCGACCGTGATGGTCATGAACTTGGTCGCTCCCTCCCCATCACGCACGATGGCCTGGGCAAGCTCGATGCAGACCGCGACAACGGCATCGCGCAGTACCCGGAAACCGTCGGAATCGGCTTCGAGAATTTCAGCGTGCTCGGCCTTGCCGGTCGCGATCAGGACGAAGGAATCATTTGTGGAGGTATCGCCGTCCACGGTGATGCTGTTGAATGACAGATCGGCGGCCTCGGCAGCCAGTTGCGCGAGCAGCGACTGAGCAACTCCCGCGTCCGTCGCGACGAAGCCCAGCATGGTCGCCATGTTGGGCTTGATCATCCCCGCACCCTTGCTCATGCCGGTGATGGTCACCGTGGCACCGCCGATCTCCACCGTGCGCGAGACTGCCTTCGCCACGGTGTCGGTGGTCATGATCGCATGGGCCGCATCGTACCAGCCGTCCTCCCGCATATCCGCCTTGGCACGCGGCAACCCGCTGACGAGACGATCCACCGGAAGTGGCTCCAGGATGACCCCGGTGGAGAACGGCAAGACCTGGCGCGGCGCGATCTCGAGCAAGCGGGCCACCGCTGCGCACGTCGCATCCGCGCGGGCCAGACCCTCGGCACCGGTCCCTGCGTTCGCGACACCGGTGTTGATGACCAGCGCACGAACATGGCTGTCGCGCAGATGATCCTTGCACACCTGCACCGGGGCGGCACAGAAGCGATTGCGTGTGAACACGCCAGCGACACGACTTCCCTCGTCAAGTTCGATGAGCGTGAGATCGCGTCGGCCCACCTTGCGGATCCCCGCCTCGGCAACACCCAGAAACACGCCGGCCACCGGCTTGAGATCGGCTGCAAGAGGTGTCGAAAGATTGACGGGCATGCGCGCGCTCCTGTGAAATTTGCGACTCGGGAGGCGTATTCTATCGCCCGGCAATCACGGCCGGTCGGTTTTCGGGGACTGAACCTCCGGGCCTTGGGCCGGATAGGCGACCGTCGCCGGCGCTGGACGCTCTGGGCATCAGAGGCCCTCCTGGATCACGGCCTCACGGCCGTGACAGTCAGCTCAGTTTGCCGTGGCAGTGCTTGAACTTCTTGCCCGACCCACACGGGCACGGGTCATTACGCCCAACCTTGGGCATCGCATTGACCTGTGGCTGGGGCCCGCCCTTTTGCGCGTCCCCCATTCCGAGCGCCTCCTCATAGCCGGAGTGGTGGTACTCCACGTTCTCCAGTTCAGGTGGCCGCTCCGCTTCCTCGAGTTGGGACTCGGCACGAATCTGAACCGTCATCAGCAGCTTGGTGACATCCTTGCGTACCGTGTCGAGGAGCGTTTCGAACAGTTCGAACGACTCGCGCTTGTACTCCTGTTTCGGATTCTTCTGCGCATAGCCGCGCAGATGGATGCCCTGACGCAGGTGATCGAGTGCGGCAAGATGCTCGCGCCAATGGTTATCGAGGCTTTGCAGCATGACGTTGCGCTCGAACTGGTGCCATGCCGCCGCGTCGACCTTGCTCGTCTTCGCGGCATAAGCCTCGTCGGCAGCATCGATGATGCGCTTGAGCATGACCTCGTCGTCAAGGTTCGGTTCCGCCTTGAGCCACTCGGCAACCGGTTGCTTGATCTGGTATTCCGACGCCAGTGCCTGCTCCAGACCCGCCACGTCCCACTGTTCCTCGACGCTTTCTGCCGGCACGTACACGCGGAACGCGTCATGAAGCACACCCTGGCGCATGGCCGTGATCGTCTCGGAGATGTCCTCGCTGCCCAGCAACTCGTTGCGCTGCTCGTAGATCACCTTCCGCTGGTCGTTCGCGACATCGTCGTACTCAAGCAACTGCTTGCGGATGTCGAAGTTGCGCTGCTCCACCTTACGCTGCGCGGATTCGAGCGAACGCGTCACCATGGCATGCTCGATCGCCTCGCCCTCAGGCATTTTGAGCCGTACCATGATCGAGTTCAGGCGCTCGCCGGCAAAGATCTTCATCAGCGGATCTTCGAGCGAGAGGTAGAACCGTGACGAACCCGGATCGCCCTGGCGCCCCGCCCGACCGCGCAACTGGTTGTCGATACGGCGCGATTCGTGTCGCTCGGTGCCGATGATGTGCAGGCCGCCCGCGGCCAGCACCTGTTCATGCACCTTTTTCCATTCTTCACGCATTGTCGCGATGCGGGCCTGCTTCTCGTCTTCGGCGATGCTCGCATCTGCGCGGAGGGCATCGATCTGGCGCTCGACGTTGCCGCCGAGAACGATATCCGTGCCACGGCCGGCCATGTTGGTCGCGATCGTGACCACACCGGGACGTCCGGCCTGGGCGATGATCTCGGCCTCGCTGTCATGCTGCTTGGCGTTCAGCAACTGGTGCGGAATCTTCGCCTTGCCCAGTTCGCCGGAAAGAAACTCATTCACCTCGATCGAGGTCGTGCCGACCAGCACCGGCTGCCCACGCTCGATGCAGGAACGGATGTCGGAGATGACCGCGTCCCATTTCTCCACGGTGGTGCGATAGACCTTGTCGTTCTCGTCCTTGCGGATCATGGGCTGGTTGGTCGGAACGACCACCGTCTCGAGTCCGTAGATCGAATGGAACTCGAAGGCCTCCGTGTCCGCGGTACCCGTCATGCCGGCCAGTTTGCCGTACATGCGGAAGTAGTTCTGGAAAGTGATCGAGGCGAGAGTCTGGTTCTCGGCCTGGATGCGCACGCCTTCCTTGGCTTCGACGGCCTGGTGGAGGCCCTCGGACCAGCGTCGCCCCGGCATGAGGCGCCCGGTGAACTCGTCGACGATGATGACTTCGCCATTCTGGACGACGTAGTGCTGATCCTTGTGATAGAGCCCGTACGCACGCAAAGCCGCGTACAGGTGATGCACGAGAAGAATGTTGGCCGGATCGTACAGACTGGCCCCCTCGGCGAGCAGGCCCATGCGCGTGAGCACCTGCTCGGCGCTCTCGTGACCCTGTTCGGTAAGCAGCACCTGCCGTGCCTTGAGATCGATCGTGTAGTCGCCCGGCAGGGTGACGTTGTCGCCCTCGCCTTCCTGCTTCTTGAGCAGCGGAGCGGCCTGGTTCAGCTTGAGATAGAGTTCGGTATGGTCTTCGGCCTGACCCGAGATGATCAAGGGGGTCCGCGCCTCGTCGATCAGGATGGAGTCCACTTCGTCGACGATTGCGAAACTGAGCGCGCGCTGCACCCGCTCGCCCAAGGAATAGACCATGTTGTCGCGCAGGTAGTCGAAGCCGAACTCGTTATTGGTGCCGTAGGTAATGTCGGCTGCGTAGGCTGCCTGTTTCTCCGCATGTGCCATCCGCGACAGGTTGCAGCCCGTGGTCAGGCCCAGAAACCCGTAGATCCGACCCATCCACTCGGCATCCCGACTCGCCAGGTAATCGTTCACGGTGATGACATGCACGCCTTTTCCGGAAAGGGCGTTCAGGTAGGCCGGCAGCGTCGCGACGAGCGTCTTGCCTTCGCCGGTCCGCATCTCGGCGATCTTGCCGTTGTGCAACACCATCCCGCCCACCAACTGCACGTCGAAGTGGCGCATCGAATGCACCCGCTTTCCCGCCTCGCGCACGACCGCGAATGCCTCGGGGAGCAGGCTCTCCAGCGTCTCGCCATTGGCCACACGCTGCTTGAACTCTGCAGTCTTTGCGCGCAGCGCGTCATCGGTAAGCGCGGAGATCTCGGCCTCGAGCGCATTGATCGTACGCACGGTCTGCGAGTATTGGCGTATCAGGCGGTCATTGCGACTACCGAAGATTTTCTTGAGGAGGCCGGAGATCATGGATGTGTGATGGGTCGGTTCGGCAAAACGCGTATTTTAGCATGCCGCCTGTACCAGTCTGAAACATGTCCGGCTCGGTCAACCCGGGCCTTCCGGGGCGCCATTCCCGCGCCCAGTCGCCACAATCGCGCAATCGTTCCCGACCTATCGCTTGCGGGGCGGCAAACGCCTGCTTACCATCTGCGCATGTATACGATCGCACGCATCCGATGACACGATCCCTGCAGGGTTTTCTCGACAGCGGCGAGACGCTCGAACGCCTGCACGACCACGCCCTGAGGCTGCAACGGCTTCAGGCATTGCTGCACGAGATGATCCCTGCCCCGCTGAACACCGCCTGCTCGGTCGCCAATCTGAAAGGGGGAACGCTGGTCTTGCTGACTCGAAACGGTGCGGCGGCCGCCCGCCTGAAGCAGACCGTCCCCACGCTCCTGCAGCGATTCGCAGAATCCGGGGTCGCGCTCACTGCGATACAGGTCAAGGTCGGCGTCGGCTCCGAGCCCCAGCCGGGGAGGCCGCCGACAGTGCGCACACTCCCCGATGCGGCAAGGGAAAGCCTTGAAGCGCTGTCCGCGTCACTGCCCGAAGGTGCGCCCTTGCGTGAATCGATCGAACGCCTGATCGACCGGAGCCGCCGGGGATCGTAATCACGCGTCGGGTCCGGCAGCCCGGACCCCAAGACCTTAGGGCGTGTTCTCATTCGCGCTGGCGGATGAGAACACGCCCTAGAGCGGCGCGATCACTCGCTCGATGGCGAACAGCACGAGAAAGACCAGCAGGGTCGCGATGCCGACCTGGAAGAATCTCCAGGCCCATTCACGATAGCGCGCGTTTCCTGTGAGCATCCACGCGACCAGGGAACCGCCGACGCCGATCAACGCAAGAAGTGCGAACAACCGGACGAACAGCATTCGATGGCCTCAGGACGCAGGTGCAAGCGCGAACTGGCGTTGCACCGCGGCCGGCGTACGGGCCTGCTCTTCGAAAGTGACCATTTCCCAAGCGCTGCGATCCTCGAGCAAGGCCCTCAGCACCTGGTTGTTCATGGCGTGCCCGGCCTTGTGCGCCGAATACGCCGCCAACAAAGGATGGCCGCACAGGTACAGATCGCCGATCGCGTCGAGCACCTTGTGCTTGACGAACTCGTCCGCGTAGCGCAGCCCCTCGGCATTGAGGACGCGATACTCGTCCATCACGATCGCATTGCCCAGGCTTCCGCCCAGGGCGAGTCCGTTGGCGCGCATGAACTCCACGTCCTGCATGAAGCCGAAGGTTCGGGCTCGCGATACATCCCTTTCATAGGATTGCTCGGCAAAGTCGATGCTGACCCTGGTTGCGGTGCCATCGATCGCGGGATGATTGAACACGATCGAGAAGTCCAGGCGAAAGCCCTCGTGCGGCTCGAGACGCACCCACTTGTCGCCGTCATGGACCTCGACTGCCTTCTTCACCCTCAGGAATCGCTTGGGAGAGGACTGCACCTCCAGTCCCGCCGATCGCAGCAGGAAGACGAAGGGTGCGGAGCTGCCATCCAGAATGGGCAGCTCGGGCGCGTCAACGTCCACATGCAGGTTGTCGATACCGAGACCCGCCAGCGCGGACATCAGATGCTCGACGGTCCCTACCTTGGCACCAGCCGAATGCTGAAGACCCGAACACATGCGTGTATCGCACACGGCATATGGGTCCGCCTGCATCGACACGGGGGGATCGAGATCGACGCGATGGAAAACGATGCCGGTATCGGGCGCGGCCGGACGCAGCACCATGTGCACCTTGCGGCCACCATGGAGCCCCACGCCTGTCGTCCTGACGATGGTCTTGAGTGTACGTTGCCTGATCATTTCGAGTTCTGCCTTGAATGGCTGCCATTTTAGCATGGTCATTTGCGTGCCGTGATTGAAGGCCCTCATTGCGTGAGCCTATGATTCCGCCCGAACGGCCCCAAAAGGGAACGGGCGCCCGCGTACGGACCGGAGGCGTTGGTCCGCACGCTGGCGCCCGTCAACCCTGCACGACTGACCGGTTGCGTCAGTCGGCCTGTTTGCGCAGGAAGGCCGGAATGTCGTAGGTGCCCATGCCGTTCGCGCTCATCGCCTCGACCGTGGTGCGCCGGCCACTGCGAATGACTGCGGGAACATCCAGATTCTCCATCTGGCCGCCGATCGACGGGCCATAGGTGCCGGTACCCTGCACAACCTGCATGACCGGCTGACGGGCTGATGCGGACGGACATCCGAGACCGGTCGCGACGACCGTGACACGGACGCGATCCTCCATCGACTCCTCGAAGACCGTACCGTACTTGACGAAGGCCTCGGGGGCGGCGAAAGCCTGCACCGTTTTCACGGCGTCGCGCACCTCGGACATCTTCAGCGAACGGCTGGCGGTGATGTTTATCAGCACGCAGCGTGCGCCCGACAATTCGGTCCCCTCGAGCAGAGGACTCACCGCAGCCTGCTCGGCCGCGATCCGCGCACGATCGACGCCGGACGCTTCGGCCGAACCCATCATCGCCCGGCCCATCTCCCCCATCGCGGTGCGTACGTCCTGGAAGTCGACGTTGACCAGGCCTGGCACGTTGATGATCTCGGCAATGCCGCCGACGGCATTCTTCAGGACATTGTCGGCCGAACGGAAGCAATCTTCGAAACCGGCATCGTCGCCGAAGACTTCGAGCAGTTTGTCGTTCAGCACGATGATGAGCGAATCGACATGCTGGGTAAGCTCGTCGACGCCGCTCTCCGCAACGCGCAAGCGGTTCTCGAAATCGAAGGGCTTGGTGACCACGGCGACAGTCAGAATGCCCATCTCCTTGGCAAGTTCGGCAACGACAGGCGCTGCACCCGTGCCGGTTCCGCCACCCATGCCGCCGGTGATGAAGCACATGTGCGCCCCCTCCAGAGCCGAAGCGAGCGCGTCGCGGGAATCCTGGGCCGCGGCCCGGCCGGCCTCGGGCTTGGACCCGGCGCCGAGTCCGCTCGAGCCGAGCTGGACCTTGTGCGGCGCAAGACAGCGCCTGAGTGCCTGGGCGTCGGTGTTCGCGACCACGAAATCGACGCCCTGCACACCCTCCCGGATCATGTGGTCGACTGCATTGCCGCCGGCACCGCCCACACCAATCACCTTGATGATTGTTCCGGTCTGCTCCTTCTCAACGATTTCAAACATGATTCCTGCCTCCTTTATGACACTTTCACTGCGCACCGAACCCGTCCTACCCCATATCTAGTATTCGAAGTAAAGTCTACTACTAAATAAAGGGCAAGAACAGAAACTCATTCAATCCGACCGGACCACAGTTTCATCCGCTCAGAAATTCCTCTCGAACCACGATCTCATCCTGCCGAACACCTGGCGAATGTTGCGCGTCTCGCGCGCCATGATCCCGCGCCGCCGTTGCGCCAGACCTTCCATCGCCAACCCCATCGCCGTCGCGTAGTACGGCTGGCACACTACGTCGGCGAGCGCCCCGTCATACTGGGGAGACCCGACCCGGACCGGCATGTGAAAGACCTCCTCGCCCAGTTCCACCATGCCGCGCATGACCGAGGAGCCCCCGGTGAGCACGATCCCCGACGACAACAGCTCCTCATAGCCGCTACGCCGCAGCTCCGCCTGCACCAGTTCGAACAGTTCGGCAACGCGCGGCTCGATGACGTCGGCCAGACGCTGGCGCGACAGAGGTCGCGGCGGTCGGTCGCCCACGCCCGGAACCTCGATCATCTCTTCCGGATCGGCCATCGCGTGCATCGCGACCCCACGGTGGATCTTGATCTCCTCGGCCTCCGAGGTCGGGGTCCGCAAGGCCATCGCGATGTCGTTGGTGATCTGGTCACCGGCCACCGGCAGCACCGCGGTGTGGCGAATCGCACCCTGCGTGAACACCGCGATATCCGCCGTCCCGCCGCCAATGTCGACGAGACACACACCCAGATCCTTCTCGTCTTCGGTCAGGACCGCGTAGCTCGATGCCAGGGGTTGGAGAATCAGGTCCATCACTTCGAGGCCGCAACGGCGCACGCACTTGACGACGTTCTGTGCAGCCGACACTGCACCGGTAACGATATGGACCTTGACCTCGAGCTTGACGCCGCTCATGCCGATAGGCTCGCGTACGCCGCCCTGCCCGTCGATGATGAACTCCTGCGTCAGGATGTGCAGAATCTGCTGTTCGGCTGGGATCGGCATCGCGCGAGCGACCTCGATGACCCGCTCGACGTCCATCGGCGAGACCTCCTTGTCCTTGATCGCGACCATGCCGTTGGAGTTGAAGCTCTTGATGTGGCTGCCAGCGATGCCGGTGTAGACATCCCGGATCTTGCAGTCGGCCATCAGCTCCACCTCCTGCACGACGCGCGAGATCGCATCCACAGTGGCTTCGATGTTGACCACCACACCCCGCTTGAGACCACTCATCGGATGTGTTCCCAGGCCGACGACATTGAGGCGCCCATCGGGTTTCGCCTCTGCCACCAAGCAGGTGACCTTCGACGTCCCGATATCCAGCCCGACGATAAGATCCTTGTATTCCTTGCTCATTGCCTGCCTTTTGCTGCGTTGTCCAAGCCTGCCGGGGTGAGGGCGAATCCCCTCTGGTAGCGCAGATCCGCCACTGCCACTTCCACACCGAGAATGTCCCGCGTCTCCGGCCAGGCACTGACGAATCGCGCCAGGCGCGATCCGATCGGCACCCGTTCCTGGTCCCGCCCGAGCAGGATCACCATTCCGTCGTCGAGTTCGAGTTGCCATGCCTCGCGCGCGGACAGCCACAAGCTCACGAGGCGTCTGCCCAGCGGTTCGAGCATCTGCGAGAACTCGCGATGTCTGGCCAGCAGATACGCGGCCGAACCCTGCGGGCCGGAGAAATCCGGCAAGGCGGCATTGCTCGCCGCAACGAACACCTCGCCCTGGCGATTGACCAGATGCACCTCGTCGCTGTCGGAAACGGTCCAGTACGCCACCGCCTGGTGTTCCTCCAGACGCAGTTCGATTGCGTCCGGCCAGCGGCGCCGTACCTCGGCGCGCCGCACCCACGGCAGCTTCTCGAAGGCGGTGCGCACGTCCTCCAGGTTCACCGAGAAGAAGTTGCCCTTGATCGCCGAGCGTGCCGCGTATTCGACCTGCGCGGTCGTTACCTGGCCCGGCGGTGTGAGGACGACCACTTCGCGCAGCGGAAAGAGGGGCCGCGTCACGAACCAGATCACCAGCGCGTAGCCGAAGACCACCGCAGCGAACAGCATCAACAGGTCGGACACCAGATCCAGCACCGCAGGGCGATCCCATACGCCGACGGGCTCACGCCCACGCGCACGCGCATTCGCGAACGAGACGGCACGTTTCAGCGCGTATCCGGGATGGCGTTCATCCAAGGCGGGCATCCTCCAGAATGGCCAGGCACAGCGCTTCGAAACTCATCCCGGCGGCGCGCGCCGACATCGGGACGAGGGAATGGCTCGTCATCCCCGGTGCAGTGTTCATCTCCAGCAGGAAGGGACGTCCATCCTCGGTCAGCATCAGGTCGGCACGCCCCCAGCCACGGCAGCCGAGTACCCGTGCACACTTCCTGACCAGCTCCTGCAGCGCCTGCTCCTGGTCCGCGGGAAGGCCCGCCGGGCAGTGATACTTGGTATCGTCGGTGAAGTACTTGTGCTGGTAGTCGTAGTTGCCCCCCGGCGCCTCGATGCGGATCATCGGCAGGACACGGTCGCCGAGGAACGGTGCGGTGAGCTCGGCACCGACGACGAACTCCTCGGCAATGACAAGTTCGTCATACCTGGCCGCAAGTTCCCATGCGGGGCGCAACTGATCGACTCCGGTGACCTTTGTCGCCCCCATGCTCGATCCCTCGTGCACCGGCTTGACGAAGATCGGCAGACCCAGCTCAGCGACCACCGCGTCCCAATCGGTGTCCGCGTCGAGCAGTGCGTAGCGGGGCGTCGGCAGGCCACTGGCTGCCCAGATCATCTTGGTGCGCCACTTGTCCATCGCGATGGCGGACGCCATGACACCGCTGCCGGTATACGGGATCCGCATCAGTTCCAGCATGCCCTGCACCGTACCGTCCTCTCCACCGCGTCCGTGCAGGACGATGAAGGCGCGTGAATAGGCCTCCTCCTTGAGAAGGTGCAGGTCACGCTCGGCGGGATCGAAGGGGTGCGCGTCGACGCCCGCCGCGCGTAGCGCTGCAAGCACCGCATTGCCGGACATCAGCGACACTTCACGCTCCGCCGAGGCCCCGCCCAGCAGCACCGCGACCTTTCCGAAACGCTCACCTGCACTCATGCTTCACCATTCGTCAATTTACCCGGCACCGCCCCGATCGAGCCCGCGCCCATCGTGATGACGACATCGCCGTCACGCGCACACTCCAGGATCATGGCCGGCATGTCGGCAATGTCCTCGACGAACACCGGCTCGACCTTGCCGGCGACACGCAGCGCTCGCGCCAGTGCGCGTCCGTCGGCGGCGACCAGCGGAGGTTCGCCCGCCGCATAGACTTCCGCCAGCAGCAGTGCGTCGGCGGTTGCCAGCACCTTCACGAAATCCTCGAAACAATCGCGCGTACGTGAGTAGCGGTGCGGCTGGAAGGCGAGTACGAGACGCCGCCCCGGATACGCCCCTCGTGCCGCGGCGATGGTCGCCGCCATCTCGACCGGGTGGTGGCCGTAGTCGTCGATAAGGGTGAATGCCCCGCGCGTCGTTCCGTCTTCCGCAAGCAGGGCCACCTCGCCGTATTGCTGGAAGCGACGGCCGACACCGGTGAACTCGCTCAGAGCCTTGACGATCGCGTCATCGGGCACCTGGACTTCGCTTGCAACCGCGATCGCGGCGAGCGCGTTGAGGACATTGTGCATGCCAGGCAGATTCAACTCGATCGGCAGGCGCGTCACCGAACCATTGATTCGTACCGCGTCGAAGAGCATGCGCGGACCGTCTGCGCGGATATTCTCGGCGCGGAAGCTGGCGTCCTCCGAAACACCGAAGCGCACGATCTGCTTCGATACCAGCGGCATGATCGACCGCACGTGGGGGTCGTCCGCACACAGCACCGCCACCCCGTAGAACGGAAGATGCTGCAGGAAGTCCACGAAGGCCTGCTTGAGCCGCGCGAAATCGTGTCCGTAGGTATCCATGTGATCGGCGTCGATGTTCGTCACCACCGAGATCACAGGATTGAGCAACAGAAAGGAGGCATCCGATTCATCCGCCTCGGCCACCAGAAAGTCGCCCTTGCCCAGACGCGCATTCGCCCCTGCGGCGTTGAGCCTTCCGCCGATGACGAAGGTCGGATCCATTCCGCCTTGTGCAAGAATACTGGCCACCAACGAAGTGGTCGTCGTCTTGCCGTGCGTTCCTGCGATGGCGATGCCCTGCTTCAGCCGCATCAGTTCGGCAAGCATCTGCGCCCGGGGAACCACCGGGATCCGCCGGGCACGCGCCGCCATGACTTCGGGATTGTCGTTGTGCACCGCCGTCGACGTCACCACCACGTCGGCATCCGCTACGTTCTCCGCCGCATGACCATGGCGCACCCGTGCGCCGAGGATCCGCAAGCGGGCTATCGTCGCGCTTTCGCTGAGGTCCGAACCGCTCACCGAAAAGCCCAGATTGACCAGAACCTCGGCAATGCCGCTCATGCCGGCCCCGCCGATCCCCACGAAATGGATGCGCTTGACCTTGTGCTTCATTTTTTCTTCCTCATGGCGAAGCGCTCGCACACTTGTGCTACAGCTTCTGCCGCGTCGGGCTTGGCAAGCTCACGTGCCTTCTCCGCCATCTGAAGCAGTCGTCCGCGATCCATGCCGACCAGGATGCCGGCCAGCTTTTCTGCGTCCAGCTCGGCCTGCGGCAGCAGGAAGGCCGCACCGTGATCGGAGAGAAAACGGGCGTTTGCGGTCTGATGGTCGTCCACCGCGTGCGGAAACGGGACGAGCAGACTGGGCACCCCGGCCGCCGCGAGTTCCGCGACCGTCAAAGCGCCGGAACGGCAGATCACCAGATCGGCTTCGGCGTATCGCGTTGCCATGTCGTCGATAAATGGAAGCAGTTCCCCTTCGACGCCGGCGGTCTCGTAGGCGGCCCGCAGCGCATCGATCTGGGCCGCGCCCGCCTGGTGCGTCACCAGCGGCCGCCGGGCCGGCGCGATCAGTGCCAGCGCTCGCGGGACGACATCGTTCAGTGCCGCGGCACCGAGGCTGCCGCCCACCACGAGAATGCGCAGCGCACCGAGGCGCCTGGCGAATCGCAGCGCCGGTACGGGCACCTCGACGATCGCCTCCCGAACCGGGTTGCCCACCCACGACGACTTGCGAAACACGCCGGGAAAGCCCGTCAGAACCTTGTCCGCCACACCGGAAAGGACCCGGTTCGCGAGGCCGGCCACCGAGTTCTGCTCGTGGATCACCAGCGGCCGATCGGTCAGGACCGCCATCATCCCGCCCGGAAAGCTCACATAGCCGCCCATCCCGAGCACGACATCCGGGTCGACGCGATGCAGCGCACGAAACGCCTGCCAGAATCCGCGCAACAGGTTCAACGGCAGGAGGAGTTTGCGCAGCAGCCCCTTTCCGCGCAGGGCACCAAATCGCACCCAGACGGTCTCGAAACCCTGCTTGGGGACGATCCGCGCTTCCATCCCGTCCGGATTGCCCATCCACACGATGCGCCAGCCGCGCGCGCGCAGCACTTCGGCGACCGCGATCCCCGGAAAGATGTGCCCGCCCGTTCCGCCCGCCATGACGAGGAGCGTCTTCATGCGCTGCCTCCGCGCTTCATCTGCCGGTTCTCCCAGTCGACCCGCAGCAGTATTGCGACGGCGATACAGTTCGCGACCAGCGCCGACCCGCCGAAGCTCATCAGCGGCAGGGTCAGGCCCTTGGTCGGCAGCAGCCCCATATTCACGCCCATGTTGATGAACGACTGGATTCCGATCCACAGTCCGATGCCCATTGCAACGAGACCGGAGAAGTAGCGCTCCAGGTTGATGGCCTCGCGACCGACGACGAAAGCACGCTGGATCAGGATCGCGAAAAGCACGATCACCGTCAGCACGCCCGCGAAACCAAGCTCCTCGGCGATTACCGCGAGCAGAAAATCCGTATGCGCCTCCGGCAGATAGAACAGTTTCTCGACGCTTGCGCCGAGACCGACGCCGAACCATTCGCCGCGCCCGAAGGCGATCAGGGCATGCGAGAGCTGGTAGCCGCGCCCGAAGGGATCCTGCCACGGGTCCATGAAGCCGAAGATGCGATCACGACGATACGGTGACAGCCAGATCAGGAGCATGAAGCCGACGAGCGCGACCGTGGCCAGCAGTGCGAATACGCGCACGTTGATCCCTCCGAGGAACAGCACCCCGAATGCGATCGCGCAGATCACGACGAAAGCACCGAAATCGGGCTCGCGCAGGAGCAGAAAGCCCACGAAGAGAATCATCCCCGCCATCGGCAGAAAGCCGCGCCTGAAACTGCCGATGTCGGGCAGCTTGCGTACGGTGTAGTCCGCCGCATAAAGGGCCACGAACACCTTCATCAGCTCCGAGGGCTGGAGGCTGAGCGGTCCGAGCGGAATCCAGCGCTGCGCTCCGTTGACCTCGCGTCCGATCCCCGGAATCAGTACCGCGATCAGCAGGATCACGCCGAGCATGAACAGCCATGGGGCGAACTGCTGCCACTGACGCAGCGAGAACTGGAATGCCAGCAGGCCCGCGGCAAATCCCACACCGAGGAACAGCGTGTGCCTGACCAGGAAGTAGTGCGACTGAAAACCGGTAAAGCCGCTCCCCTCTGCAATCGCGATCGAGGACGAGTAGACCATCACCAGGCCGATGAGGAGCAGCGCGACAGCCGGCCAGATCAACAGCGGATCGACTTCGCGCGTCAGGTCCGACGGCCGCATGAGTCGGTTGACCGCACGACTCGTCTCGGCCTTGCTGCCGCGGCGTGCCGGCACGAGGGTCGCCAGGCTGCTCATGATGCTCATGGCGCAGTCACCTCCGGCAGACGTCGGACCGCCGCAATGAAACGCTCGCCGCGATGAACATAGTTGCGGAACGCATCGAGACTGGAGCAGGCGGGCGACAGCAGGACCGCGTCGCCTTCGCGGGCGATCGCACTTGCACGGACGACCGCCGTCTCGAGGTCCGACACACATTCCACCGTGACGCCGAGGCCCGCGAGTGCCCTCTCGATCAGCGGCGCGTCACGTCCTATCAGCAGTACCGCACGCGCGTGTCGCTCCACCGCGGGACGCAGCGGCGAGAAGTCCTGTCCCTTGCCGTCGCCACCGGCGATAAGGACGGCGCGCGACTCGAGGCCCTCCAGCGCAGCCACGGTGGCCCCCACGTTGGTGCCCTTGGAATCGTTGTAGAAGGGCACGCCGTCCCGCCGACGGGCAACCAGTTCCATCCGGTGCGGCAGGCCGCGGAACACCTTCAGCACCTCGATCATGGGTTGCATGTCGCAACCGATCGCAGCGCCGAGGGCAAGCGCCGCGAGCGCGTTCACCACATTGTGCCGACCGGCCAGCTGCAGCATGTCCGTGCGCACCAGCGGCTGCACGCCGCGGACCAGCCACAGGCCCTCGGCATCGCGGGCAATGCCGTAGTCGTCTGGCGATCCCGGCGTGTCGGAGCCCACGGTGACGCAGCGCCGCCCCGCAACACCCATCGTCATGACGCGCGGGTCGTCGCGGTTGAGCACCTGCGCGCCCGTCCCCGCGAAGATGCGGGCCTTGATCGCGGCATACGTGTCGAGATCGGAATGTCGATCCAGATGGTCGTCGCTGATGTTCAACACCGTGGCTGCATCAGGGCACAGGTCACCCATGATTTCGATCTGAAAGCTCGACAGCTCGAGAACCCAGCATTCCGGCAGGCCGGCATCGTGGTCGAGGCGGTCCATCAGAACGGTGAGCGCCGCCGGACTGATGTTGCCTGCCGCTACGGCATCGAGACCGGCGGCACGGCACATTGCTGCAGTCAGGGCGGTGGTGGTCGTCTTACCGTTGGTCCCCGTGATCGCGATGATGCGTGTCCGACCGCGCGCGTCGAGCCGGGCGAGCGCGTCCGCGAACAGGGCCATCTCGCCGGCTACGGCGATACCCCGCTCGCGGGCCTGGTCGAACACCGGCTGACGCAGATCGATTCCAGGACTCGATGCCACAAGCTCGACGCCATCGAGGAGTTCGGCCGTGAACGGCCCGAGGATCACTTGCGCGTCGGGCACGGCTTCAAGGAGCCGGTTCAGTCCGGGCGGTTCGTCACGCGTATCGGCTACCCGCAGTCGGGCGCCCTCGCGCGCGCACCAGCGGGCCATCGCAAGACCTGACTCTCCGATTCCCAACACCAGCACGAGGCGACCGGAAAGGGCATTCATCTGAGTTTCAGCGTGGACAGTCCGAACAGGACCAGCATGATGGTGATGATCCAGAAGCGCACGACCACCTGGGTCTCTTTCCAGCCGCCGAGTTCATAGTGGTGGTGCAGGGGCGCCATCCTGAAGATACGTTTGCCTCCGGTGGCCCGGAAGTACAGCACCTGCAGCATGACCGACAGCGTCTCCGCGACGAACAGCCCCCCCATGATGAACAGGACGATCTCCTGGCGGACGATCACCGCGACGATCCCGAGGGCGGCGCCCAGCGCGAGCGCACCCACATCGCCCATGAATACCTCGGCGGGATAGGCGTTGAACCACAGGAAGCCCAGGCCCGCGCCGCAGATCGCGCCGCAGAACACGGCCAGTTCGCCAGCCCCGGCGATATAGGGAACGCCAAGATACTTCGAAAACCCGGCGTGCCCGGCGACATAGGCAAAGATTGCCAGGGCGCCCGCCACCATCACGGTAGGCATGATCGCAAGTCCGTCCAGGCCATCAGTCAGGTTGACCGCATGGCTCGTTCCGTTGATTACAAAGTAGGACAGCGCCACGAATCCGAGCAGGCCCAGCGGGTACGCCACCGCCTTGAAGAAGGGCACGATCAGTTCGGTCTGCGCCGGTTCCGTCGCGGTGAGTGCAAGGAACAGGGCCGCAGCCAGTGCGATGAGGGAGGTCCACAGGTATTTCCAGCGACTCGCCAGGCCCTTCGGGTCGCGATGAACGACCTTGCGCCAGTCATCGATCCAGCCGACCGCGCCGAAGCCCAGTGTCACCAGCAGTGTGACCCACACGTAGTGGTTGCGAAGGTCACCCCACAGCAGCATGGTCGACGCGATCGCGATGAGGATCAGCGCCCCGCCCATGGTCGGAGTACCCGCCTTGGTGAGGTGCGATTTGGGTCCATCGTCGCGCACGGCCTGTCCGATCTTCTTGCGCGTGAGCCAGCGGATCACTGCCGGTCCGAAGATGAAGGAGATGATCAGCGCGGTCATCGCCGCCAGCACCGTGCGCAGCGTGATGTAGCCGAACACGTTGAAAGCACGTATGTCCTGGCCGAGCCACAGTGCGAGCTCAAGCAGCATTGGTATCTCCATCTTCCGGGGGGCAGTCATTGTGCACTGCCGAAAGGGCATCGGCCACCCGTTCCATTCCCATGAATCTGGAACCCTTGACGAGCACGACGGTGTTCTCGTCGAGGCGCTTGGCAACCGAATCCACGAGCGCCTCCATGCTCCCGTAATGCCGTCCGCCCTCTCCGAAATTGCGCGCCGCGATCACGCTCATCTCGCCCAGCGCATGGAGTTCATCGATACCTTTGCTCTTTGCATAGCCGCCAATCTCGTCATGGATCTGGGCGCTCGTACCGCCGATCTCGCCCATGTCCCCCAGAACGAGGATCTTGCGTCCCGGCGTAGCGGCAAGGACGTCGATTGCCGCGCGTACCGAATCCGGGTTGGCGTTGTAGCTGTCGTCGAGGATCGTCGCACCATTCAGACCGGGCCCGAGCTGCAGGCGCCCGCGCGTGCCGCTGAATCCGGCCAGCCCGTCGACCACAGCCTCCAGCGTCGCCCCGGCAGCAAGACACGCCGCGGCAGCGCCGAGTGCGTTGCGCACGTTGTGCAGGCCCGGCACTTTGAGATTGATGGTGGCATGGCCTTCGGGCGACACCAGTTCCAGGGCCGCGCCCAGACCGTGCAGCGTGCACCGGCCGGAAACGTCGGCCGCACCGTCCACGCCGAAGCTCAGGATGCGGTGTGCTGCATTGAGATCACGCCAGTAGCCCGCATGCGGATCGTCCGCATTGATCACCGCGACACCACCCGCCTCGAGTCCGCCATAGATCGCGCCCTTTTCCTGGGCGATCTGCTGCAGCGAACCCACGCCCTGCAAATGTGCACGCTGTGCGTTGGTGACGATCGCGACCGTCGGCCGAGCAAGCCCGGCAAGGTAGGCGATCTCGCCCGGCCGGTTCATTCCCATCTCCACCACCGCCGCGCGATGCGCCTCGCCCAGCTCGAGCAGGGTCAATGGCAGACCGATATCGTTGTTCAGATTGCCGCGTGTAGCGAGGACCGTGTCGGTTCCGTATCCCTCGAGCCGGACATGTGCGCGCATGATCGCGGCACACATTTCCTTGACCGTGGTCTTGCCGTTGCTGCCGGTGATCCCGATCACGGGGATGCGGAACCGGGCGCGCCAATGTCCGGCCAGGGTTCCCAGCGCCAGGCGCGTATCCTCGACCACGATCAGGGGCCGCGGGTCCTCGCCGTGCGTATCGGCCCATCGCCGGTCCACCACGGCACCGGCCGCGCCATCGATGAAGGCCTGGTCGACGAAATCGTGGCCATCGAAACGCGCACCGCGCAAGGCCACGAACAACTCACCCCGTTCAATGTGGCGGCTGTCCGTGCCCACGCAAACGAAACGCCCGGGGGCGTCGGTGTGCGCGCCGAGGACATTCGCAGCCTCCTGCAGACTCATCATCGGCCGTCTCCCGATGCCGGGTTCCAACTCAGCAAGGCCGCACGGGCGTGTTCGATGTCGCAGAACGGCAGGCGCTGTCCGAGCACTTCCTGATACGGCTCATGACCTTTGCCTGCGAGGACTACGACATCGTTCGCTCCGGATTCGCCGATCGCGATCCGGATCGCCTGGGCGCGATCGACGACCGTCACGGCCGTCGGCCCGGCACCAGCCTGGATCGCGGCAATGATTGCGAGAGGGTCCTCGCTGCGCGGATTGTCGCTGGTGACGATCACGTGATCAGCGAACTGGCGCGCGACCTCGCCCATCAGGGGGCGCTTGCCGGGGTCCCTGTCACCACCGCAACCGAACACGCACACCAGCCGGCCACCGCGTGCTTCGGCGGTGGCACGCACCGCCTGCAACACCTTGCCGAGCGCATCGGGCGAATGCGCATAGTCGATCACCACCAGCGGCTCGCCGACCCCGCCCACGAGCTGCATCCTTCCCTCCGGTGGAACCAGGCGAGCGGCCACCGTCAGCGCATCCTGCACCCCGACACCGCGGGCGAGCAGTACGCCGATGACGGCAAGCAGATTGGAAACGTTGAACGGTGCGAGCACTCGTGCCTGCAGGTCGTGTGTGGCTCCGTCCCATGAGACACTGAAGCGTTGCCCCACTTGCGAGGCCTGCAAGCCCCTGGCAACGAGGACGCGCGCGCCGGGCACCGCATCCGCGTTACTGCGTGCATGCGTATAGCCAATCACTTCGAGACCCGACTTCACGAGCCGTCGTGCCAGATTCACGCCGAACATGTCGTCCAGATTGACGACCGCGGCTCGCAGGCCCGGTGTCTCGAACAGCCGCGCCTTCGAGGCGCCGTAACTCTCCATGCTGCCGTGATAATCGAGATGGTCGCGGGTCAGGTTGGTATAGACCGCCACGTCGAACTCGACGCCGCCGACCCGCCCCTGCTCCAGGCCGATCGAGGACACCTCCATGGCCACGGCCGACGCACCGCTGTCGACGAACTCGCGCAGCAGCCGGTGAAGCACCAGGGCATCGGGCGTGGTATTACCCAGATCGCTGAGTTTCCCCGCATAGCCCCACCCGAGCGTGCCGATCACGCCGCACCGGATTTCGAGCATCTCGAACGCACTGGCGAGCCACTGCGTCACGGTCGTCTTGCCGTTGGTTCCGGTGACCCCCGTCATCCACAGTGTCGACGACGGTCTGCCGTATATCTCATGAGCAAGATAGCCGGAAAGGGCACGCAAACCCTCCACACCCAGAGCCGGTACGGGAATGGATTCCGCGCGGTAACCATCCCCGGATTCCCACAGCACCGCGCTCGCTCCACGCGTGACCGCCTCGCCGATATGGCGCCGACCGTCGCCCTTGAAGCCGGGCCATGCGGCGAAGAGTTCGCCACTCGTCACCTTGCGCGAGTCCGCGGTAATCCCGGCGGGATTCACGCCCTGGTCACGCAGGCGCGCAAGAAGCTCGGAAGACTGCTGCGCGCTCACATCCGCTCCTTCGGTACTGGCGGCTTCTCGACCTTGCCTGCGACGTGCAGGGGTGCAACCGGAGCATCCGGAACGACACCCATGGAGCGGAGCGTACCTTCCACGATTCTTGCAAATACCGGGGCTGCGACGGCCCCGCCGAAATGCTGGCCGGCCGTTGGTTCATCGATCATCACCGCTACGATAATCCGAGGATTCGAGGCCGGCGCGAATCCGACGAAGGAAGAAATGTATCTATCCGTGTATCGCCCGCCTTCGAGCTTGTGCGCGGTGCCGGTCTTGCCTGCGACGCGGAACCCTGTCACCTGGGCCTTGGGCGCCGTACCCTCCGGCCCCGCCGCATGCTCGAGGATCTGCCGCATCTGACGCGCGGTCTCGGTCGAGAATACCCGGCGAACGGGCGCCGGGGGCGCATCGACCCGGGTCAGGGACAGTGGCAGCAGTTCACCGTCCCGCGCGAATGCAAGGTACGCGCGTGCCATCTGAATGAGCGACCCCGATACGCCATGACCGTAGGCCATTGTCGCCTGCTCGATCGGCCGCCAGCTGCGCGCGGGGCGCAATCGGCCCGAGGCTTCACCCGGAAAACCGAGATTGAGCGGCGTGCCGAAGCCGAGTTCGTCGAACATCTGCCACATCTCGTCCGGCGTGAAGTGCATCGCAAGCTTGACCGTGCCGACGTTGGATGATTTCTGGATGACGCCGCCCACGGTCAGCGGGCCGTGGCGTCGCACGTCCGATATCGTTGCGCGACCGATCGTCATCCGGCCGGGGTCCGTATCGATGATGGTATCGAGCGCAACCTTCCGCTGTTCGAGTGCCAGGGCCCCGATGAAGGGCTTCATCGTCGAACCTGGCTCGAACACGTCGGTCAATACGCGGTTGCGCAGCTGCGCACCTGAGAGTCCGCTCCGATTGTTGGGATTGAAGGTCGGGGCATTGACGAGCGCGAGCACTTCACCGGTACGCACGTCCAGCACCACAACGCCGCCCGCCTTCGCCTTGTGGGTCTGCATTGCATGACGCAGCGCCGAATACGCAAGAAACTGAATCTTGGCGTCCATTGCCAGCACGACGTTCTCTCCGTCGCGCGGCGGACGGATCGATTCCACGTCCTCGATGATCTGCCCGCGACGATCCCGGATCACCCGGCGCGAGCCTGACATCCCTTTCAACTGCGCGTCGAAGGCCAGCTCGATCCCTTCCTGACCTCGATCATCCACGCCGGTGAAGCCGAGCATGTGTGCTGTGACCTCGCCGCCCGGATAGTAGCGGCGATACTCCTCATGCTCGTGGACTCCCGGCAACTTCAGATCCGCGATGCGGCGCGCCACTTCCGGCGCGAGCTGCCTTTTC
This sequence comes from Rhodocyclaceae bacterium, assembly GCA_035443825.1. Taxonomy (GTDB): domain Bacteria; phylum Pseudomonadota; class Gammaproteobacteria; order Burkholderiales; family Rhodocyclaceae; genus DAOMNN01. The sequence goes on from DAOMNN010000040.1 coordinate 22,433, forward strand.
AGATAGACGAAATCGCGCTCGGAATCGAGGCGGCGGTTCAGCTCCGGCACGTCCATCTCGAGCAGCGTCGCAAGTGACCGGGTGTCGGCCGGGGACAATCTGGCGTCGGACGGAATCGCCCAGATCGAACGCACCGGCGTACTCACGGCAAGCACGTCACCGTTGCGGTCGGTGATCCGTCCACGCGTGGCGGGAACGGGGATCACCCGCGAATAGCGTGATTTTCCCTCGGCTTGCAGAAACTCATTGTTGAAGCCCTGCAGCCAGGCCGCGCGCCCGACGAGCGTCAGTGAGCACGCCAGCAGGCCCAGCAATACCAGGCGGGGACGCCAGACGGGCAGCCCCTTCTCCAGCAGGGGGTTGTGATTGAAGGTCACCGAACGCCGATTCTTCACCGCGGCACCTCCACGATCACGATCCGCCCCGGCTGCGGCTCCTGCAGGCCCAGGCGCTCCCGCGCGATCAGTTCGACCCGGGCCAGCGCAGCCCAGGTGCTCTGCTCGAGCTGCAACTGACCCCATTCCACTTCGAGCTCGCGCGCGCGCGCTTGCTCGCGCTCGAGTTCAGAGAAGATCTGTCTGGCCTGGTGCTGCGAGGCCACGACCCCAAGCGCGCTCGCCACCGCGATCGATATCAGGAAGGCGTCGACCCGAATCACGCCGCCACCCCCGTGCGTTCGGCGACGCGCATCACCGCACTGCGCGCGCGTGGGTTGGCGCGGACCTCCGAATCCCCCGGACGGACCGGCTTTCCGACCAGGCGCAGGCGCGGCGCCGGCAACTCGCTCGCCCGCAGGGGCAGGCGCGCAGGCAACTGGGGCGGCCGCGCCTCGTCACGCATGAAGCGTTTGACGATTCGATCTTCAAGGGAATGGAAGCTGATCACGACGAGCCGCCCCCCGGGATTGAGCCGCGCCACTGCGGTCGGCAGTACTAGCGAAAGCTCCTCGAGTTCCTGATTGACGAAAATCCGTAGAGCTTGAAAGCTGCGCGTCGCCGGATGCTGCCCCGGCTCGCGTGTACGGACCGCTTTCTCCACGATCTCGGCAAGTTGTCCAGTGGTTGCAACAGCCCCCCCTGTCCGAGCAGTTGCAATCGCCTTTGCAATCGCATGAGCAAACCGTTCTTCCCCATAGTCCCTGAGCACCTCCCTGATTTCGGCGACAGATGCCTCTGCCAGCCAGTCCGCCACCGTTTGCCCGCGGCTCGTGTCCATCCTCATGTCCAGCGGCGCATCGAACCGAAAGCTCATGCCGCGCGCAGCATCGTCGAGCTGCGGCGAGGAAACACCCAGATCGAGCAGGACCCCGTCGAGGCCCGCGATTCCGAGCGCTTCCAGTTCCCGCTCCAGTGCACTGAACGCTGCGTGCACCAGCGTCAGACGCGCATCCCCGATCGACCGGCCGGCCGCGATGGCCGCAGGGTCCCGATCGAATGCGATCAGGCGGCCACCCGGGCCGAGGCGCGCCAGGATTGCGCGTGTGTGCCCGCCACGCCCGAAGGTGCCGTCCACATAGATGCCATCCGGGCGTATCGCCAGCGCATCCACCGCTTCCGCGAGCAGGACGCTGACGTGCCCCTGCGCAGCGCTCATAGCGCCAGGCTCTCGAAACCGGGTGGAAGATCTTCACCGTCCAGGGCCAGCATGGCCGCCTGCTGGCGCTGCCAGCCCGCATCCGACCAGAGCTCGAAATGCGACCCCACACCCACCAGCCAGAGCTGCTTTTCCAGTTCCGCCCACTGCCGCAGCGAAGGTGCAATCAGGACCCTGCCCGCACCGTCGAGATCCTCCGACTGCGCGAAACCGACGAGAAGGCGCTTGAGCGTTGCGGTGTGCTGACCCAGACCGGGCATCTCGGAAATCTGCTTGCTGATCGGCGCCCACGCCGCCTGCGGATAGACGAGGAGACAGCGGTGGGGATGCGCGGTGATCACCAGCGGGGCGCCATCCGGCACGAGCACGTCACGATGCCGTGCCGGGATCGCAATGCGACCCTTGGCATCGAGACTGAGCGCGGTAGCACCCTGAAACATGACCCCCCCTTGCTCTGATCGAGGCGAAGTGATTTGTGCCACTTTCACCCACTTTTGTCCACTTCTTACCACTCTAGAGCAAAGATAAACCATGGTCAAGCCGAAGGATTCGGCTTTTTCGTTGTGACACAATGACTTATAGGGAACCCCAGGATCAGCGGTAAAACCTGAAGAATCAATACAGATAGCGCATCTTCATGCCGAACCGCGCGAGCTTCGGCGCAACTCGCACGCATGGTGGGGAAATGTGGAAGATGTCACGCGGGTTACCGGAATCGACCGATGGGGCCGAAGCACGAAAGGCCGGTCTGCCGGTACGGGAAGTTGGAAGTCCGCCGATAAGCCGGGTTCTGTCGAGCGCCTCCAGCGTCAGCCGGAGACACCGGGCAATCATTCCTCTGGGCACCGCGTTGCCGCGGCGCTCTAGCAGCCTACCCGGGAGCGGCGCGAGCCACGCCATTGCCCCCCTATTTGGCCTTGCCCCGGATGGGGTTTGCCGTGCCAGTCCTGTTGCCAGTCCTGCGGTGGGCTCTTACCCCACCGTTTCACCCTTGCCTGATCCTCTTTCGAGGCCATCGGCGGTCTGCTCTCTGTTGCACTTTCCGTCGCCTCACGGCGCCCGGCCGTTAGCCGGCATCCTGCTCTATGGGGCCCGGACTTTCCTCCACGCACCCGAGGGCACGCAGCGACTGCCTGGCGGACTTCCTGGGGGCGATTATACGCTTGCGCTCACTGCCCTGCGCGAACGAATGCGGGCTGACCGTCACGCAAACGGAACACGCCGACCAACTCGCCGGGGGGCTGCTCGGCAGCGTTGTTCCAGTCCTGCACCTGACAACTCTCGGTGCTGGCGAGGTACCACCGGTCACCCTGGTGCAAGGCCCACAGCCGATTCCCGGCCTCGAACACCTGCATTTCGGTCAAGGACTTCGCGCCCGGATGAATCTTCACCTTGCGCTGACAATGCGGCAGGCGCGATACGACCACGGCCTGGTTGACGGTGGCGGTCCAGAAGTAGGGCTGTTCCCTCACCAGCGCGAGCGAATGCTGACTGGTGTCGATGGTGTAGGCGGTCGCGCTGTTCTCGCACCCGACCAGCACAGAGGCCAGTGCGCACAGAGTAAGGACTCGCAACCTTCTCGCTGCATATCTCATGCTTCACCTCCTCCTGTCGTCATCGATCGCCCCTCCCGTGTGCACGTCGCATCGGGCTCAGGCCCGCCCGTCCTCCAGTCGCCAGGCGACCCGCTCGCCCGCACGCAGCGGCACCAGCGGATCACCCTGCAGGAAGGGGTAGGAATCGGGTACCGTCCAGTCCTCTCTTGCCAGCGTGATCCGATCGGCGTTCGGCGGCAGGTCATAAAATAGTGGTCCGTTGAGGCTCGCAAACGCTTCGAGCCTATCGAGGGCGCCGGCATTTTCGAAGGCCTCGGCATACAGTTCGATGCCCGCGTGCGCGGTGTAACACCCGGCGCACCCGCATGCCGTCTCCTTCGCTGCACGTGAATGCGGTGCCGAATCCGTACCGAGGAAGAATCTCGCGTCGCCGGAAGTTGCCGCTTCGACCAGCGCAAGCCGATGCTTCTCGCGCTTCAGGACCGGCAGGCAATAGTGATGGGGGCGAATGCCTCCGGCGAAGATCGCATTGCGATTGAGCAGCAGATGGTGCGCAGTTATGGTCGCGCCGACATTGACGTTCGAATCGCGCACGAACTGCACCGCGGCATCCGTCGTGATGTGCTCGAACACGATGCGAAGAGCGGGAAATCGTCGTGCGAGCGGTGCAAGTACGCGTTCGATGAAAACCTGCTCGCGGTCGAACACGTCTACGTCCGCGCCCGTGACCTCGCCATGCACGCACAGGACCATGCCCAGCGCTTCCATGCGTTCGAGCACCGGGTATACCTTCTCGATTGCCGTAACTCCGGCATCCGAGTTCGTGGTCGCCCCTGCCGGATAGAGCTTCGCCGCAAACACGATGCCGCTGTCACGGGCCTGATCGATCGTCTGCGGCGGCATGTTGTCGGTCAGGTAAAGCGTCATCAGTGGTTCGAAATGCATGTCGGCAGGTACCGCCGCCAGGATGCGTTCGCGATAAGCCCGTGCCTGTGCCACCGTCGTGACCGGCGGACGCAGGTTCGGCATGATGATCGCCCGCCCGAAACGACGGGCCGTGTGCACCACGACGGAACCGAGGACATCACCGTCGCGCACATGGAGATGCCAGTCGTCGGGGCGGATGATCGTGATGGTTTGCATGCGGCTCGGGTTCCTCGAATTGGCGGATTATAGGGCAGCCTTCAGTTCCAGCGCCCGTGCATAAAGCGCATTTCTGGGCGCATCGCAGATTTCCGCCGCGAGGCGTGCTGCCGTCTTGACCGGAAGTTCGGCCAGGAGCAGGCGCAGCACGCGTTCGGCATCCGCATCAAGCCCCTCGGAGGGCGGCGCGGCGGACACGATCAGTACGAACTCTCCACGCGCATGATTCGGATCGACACCGAGCCAGCTTACCGCCTCCGCAAGCGGGAGGCGCACGACCTGCTCGTGCAGCTTGGTGAGTTCGCGCGCGACGACGATCTCGCGCTCCGCGCCCAGCACCGATGCGATATCCGCCAGGCACTCGGCGATCCGATGCGGCGATTCGTAGAAGACGAGCGGAACCGCCTCGGCGCGCAAGCCCTCGAGCGCAGCCCTGCGCGCGGACGAGCGGGTCGGAAGGAAGCCACTGAAATGGAAACCGCCTTCCCCGAGGCCGGACGCGCACAAGGCGGCGATCGCGGCACACGCACCCGGAATCGGCACGATCCGGAATCCTGCGTCGCGTACCCGCGTCACGGTACGAGCACCGGGGTCGGATATCGCAGGCGTTCCCGCATCGGAGATCAGCGCAACGTGCTGCCCGGCCTCCATGAGTCGGATGAGTTGCCCTGCGGCGGCCTGCTCGTTGTGCTCGTGCAAGGCCAGCAGACGGGTTCCGACACGGTGGGCGTCGAGCAGGCGTCGGCTGTGACGCGTATCCTCGGCGGCAATCACGTCAACCGCGCGCAGCACCTCGAGCGCGCGAAGCGTTATGTCGGCAAGATTTCCGAGCGGCGTTGCGACCACATATAATGACGGCGTACTTGAGAGCGGCGAGGCAGTCATGGCCAGAGGCAGTGATGAATGTGACCGGATTGTCCGCCCGCCGCGCCCCGGGGCGCAAGGGCGTGGCGCGGCGGCAGAGGCGCTGGCGGAACGATATCTCGCAGCGCGGGGGCTGACGGTCCTTGCTCGCAACGTCCGTTGTCGCGGCGGAGAGATCGATCTCGTCGGCCTCGAACGCGGCACCCTGGTGTTCATCGAAGTCCGGTTGCGTTCCAGTACAGGCTTTGGCGGCGCCGCTGCGAGCATCACCACCCGCAAGCAGCGGCGCATCATCCTTGCGGCCCGCTGGTGGCTCGCCGGTGCGGGACGCGGTCATGCACAGCGCGCATGCCGCTTCGACGCGGTGCTCCTGGACGGCCTCGACGAAGGCGGAGTCGAGTGGATCCCGGCCGCGTTCGACGCAACCGGATCGTAAGTGGTTGTAAGGCGCGTGTCCGCACCCGTAATCGCGCGGGCATACTTTGCGCTGCAGCCTGCTCGAGAGGCACGCGTGCTAGACTTTTTGCCCCCAACCAATACAAGTCCACCCACGCAATGGATCTGATTCATCGCATCACGCGGCAGTTCGAGGACAGCGCCCGAACCAAGCTCGACGCCCTCGACGCGCTTGCAGCACCGATCGCGGGCGCCATCGAGGTCATGACCACCAGTCTGCTCAACAACGGCAAGATCCTTGCCTGCGGAAACGGCGGCTCCGCCGCCGACGCCCAGCATTTCGCGGCCGAGCTGGTCAATCGCTTCGAGATGGAGCGACCTCCGCTGGCATCGATCGCACTGACGACCGACACGTCGATCCTGACTTCGATCGCCAACGACTACGACTATGTCCAGGTCTTCTCGAAACAGGTCTACGCACTCGGGCAGCCCGGCGACGTGCTTCTCGCCATCTCGACGAGCGGCAATTCCCCGAACGTCGTCGCGGCGATCGAGGCCGCGCACGAGCGCGAAATGAAAGTCGTCGCACTCACCGGCAAGGGCGGCGGAACAATTGCGGAACACCTGAGCCCCACCGACGTCCACATCTGCGTACCTGCCGACCGAACCGCCCGCATTCAGGAAGTGCATCTGCTCACCCTGCACTGCCTGTGCGACGGCATAGACTGTTTACTATTGGGAGTTGAAGAACAATGAATACAAGATCATTCTCCGAAAACCGCAGAACTCTTTTGATCGGCCTGTGCGCCGGCGCCACGATCCCTGCCTTGCAGGGGTGTTTTCCTATCGTCGCCGGCGGCGCGGCGGGTGCAGTCGCAATGTATGCCGACCGCCGCACCTCGGGCGCCTACGTGGAAGACGAAGGCATCGAATGGCGCACGCGAAGCCGCCTGCGCGAACGCTTCGGCAGCAGCGTCAACATCAGTGTGACCTCATACAATCGCAACGTAATGCTGACCGGGCAGGTGCCGGATGAAGCCACCAGAACGGAAGCGGGCCGAATCGCTGCCGGGGTGGACAACGTTCAGGGCATCATCAACGAACTGGAGATCGCCGGCCTAAGTTCGCTTACCTCGCGGAGCAACGACGCGCTCATTACCTCACGCGTCAAGGCCCGATTCGTCGATGACCAGAGCTTCGCCGCCAATCACGTCAAGGTGGTCACCGAGGCCGGCACGGTTTTCCTCATGGGTATCGTCACACGCCGCGAGGCCGATGCGGCGACCGAAGTCGCCCGCATGACCAGCGGGGTCCAGCGGGTGGTGCGCGTATTCGAGTACGTGAGCGACGAGGAAGCCGCGCGCCTCGACCGGCGCACCCAGGCGCAGAACTAGTGTCGTGGTGTGCTATTGAAGGAGCGTATCGTGAGCACACTGGTTCTGGTTAGACCGAGCCTGCTCCCAAGCGTATCTGAGGAGCAATTTGGAAAGTTCCTTCCCCTTCAAGGGGGCGTAGGCGGGGCTTCGCGAAGCGCTGCTTCGCGCCGCCGAAGCGGGCAGGCTGTGCAAAGCCTGCCCTCCAGGACAGGATGGGGATGGGTTTCTTGCGAGCGCTTGAGAGCCCCCATCCCCACCCCAACCCTCCCCTTGAAGGGGAGGGAGCTGTGCTGTGCCAACTTAAGCGCCAATTTAACGGGCACCGCCACACTAGGGCGGTCACACCTCTGAATCAGGCGGCGCTCTGGAGGCGCTGGCGGAGGGCCGCAAGCAGCATCTCGTGGACGCCGCCGAAGCCGCCATTGCTCATCACCAGGACGTGGTCGCCGGATCTCGCCTCGGCAACCACGTCCGCAACCAGCCGTTCCAGATCGTCGTAGGTCCGGGCACGGTCACCTAGCGGCGCCAGCGCCCCCGCAGCATCCCATTCCAGTCCGCGCGCATGACAGA
>DAOMNN010000041.1:0-29413 GCA_035443825.1 Rhodocyclaceae bacterium
GCGTGTTTGGGATAATATCCCAACGCGGGTTCGAATCCCGCCCTCTCCGCCAGTACACGACAAGGCCCTAGTGCAATTTTCAGGGCCTTTTTCATTGGCCGGTCGTGCGGTCCGGTCGGGTTTTCAGCGGCGTGCCTGGCGCGAGCGACGAGATCAGCATCTGCATCGCATGCGATCGGGCCGGCCTTGTTTCGGTTTTACAGCACCCGTTCGATCGCCGCGCGCAATTCGGCGGAATCCGGCTCGACACGACTCGGAAACGCTGCAGTGACGCGTCCCGTACGGTCGATCACGTACTTGTGGAAGTTCCACCGGGGGGCGTCGGATTGCCGCGCGAGTTCGCGGAAAATGGGGTGGGCGCCGGCGCCCTTGACGCCGATCGGGGAGAACATGTCGAAACTCACGCCGTAGTTCGCAAAGCAAACCTCGGCAGTCTCCGATTCGTCGGCGGCCTCCTGGCGGAAGTCGTTGGATGGAAACCCCACCACCTTCAGCCCGGCATCCTTGTAGTGCCGGTGCAATGCCTCGAGGCCCTCGAACTGGCGCGTGAAACCGCAGTAACTGGCAGTGTTCACCACGAGGAGGGGATGTCCTGCAAGGTGATCGCGCAGGTTCACCAGTTCGTTCGAATGCAGGCGGCGCAGCTCGTGATCGAAGAGGCTCTCCTGCAGCGCCGATCCGTCGGCGGCCGCCCGCGGCGGCAGCAGCATGACAGCGAGGGCAAGCAACGCAAGGGACAATAGTCGGGGCATGATGTTCTCCGGTTCGCCGGCTTGTGACCGTTTCGACCGGGGACCTTCGCTTCGGTTCATCCACGCCGGCCGATCTGCCACGATGGACCCGCCGGCGATCGAGCCGGCCGGACCGGCGATGGGAAAAGCGGTCCGAGCTGCGCCGAGCCCGTCGAGTCATCCGCAGACGGCTGCGAGCAGTCCCTGCCTGCCCGCCTTGGCCGCAGCGAGGATCTGCTTCATCTTCTCCTCGTCGAAACCGTCCACGGCCGCATCGAGGAGCATCGGACGGCGTATTCCGAGCAGGTTCTCGAAGGGATTCGGGGCTTCGCTCGCAAGTGAGGCGACGAAGACCACGTCGGCGAGATTCGCAGGCGGCCAGGAGCCACCGTAGGGGTTCTCGAACTGATAGGCATCGAGAATGGCTTCCGGAAGGTCGAACACCTCGAGGATGGCGCGACCGATCGGCTCGTTCCACGTGCTCACGAATTCCGCGAAGCGATCGACGTTCTCTTCCATCGCCGGATAGTCCGTCACCCGCGCAAGCAGGAAAAACTGTCCGATATCGATCATCATGCCGGCAAACATCGCCGTGTCGGGTGGTGCCGCCCTGGTCTCGCGTGCGATCGCGTGCGCCCAGCAGGCGACATCCACCGAATGCATCCACAGGCCGGATGCCACTAGCCGCATCGTGTGCGAACGATGATCCTGGGCGAGTTGCTCGGCGGCAACCGCGAACGCCAGACAGCGCAGCGAGGCCAGGCCGATTCGGCGTACCGCGTCGGTCACGTTGGTGATCTGGGTGCCATAGGGGTTCATCATGATCGCATTTGCCATGCGCACGGCCTTGGCACTGAGCACCGGTTCGGCCTTGACCACGGCGGCAATGTCGTCCAGCGACGAAGCGGGGTCGTCGGCAAGCCGCTTGATGCGCATGGATACATCGAGCGCAGTCGGGAAATTGAGTCGGCCCTCGAGCAGTTCCTGCTCTACCTGCGCGCCGAATGCCTGCGCCTGCGTATCGAAATCCTGCATGTCGTTCCCCTTGATGCGCACATGTTTTGCGTGAGCTCGCCGGTTGCGCCAGTCGTCTGGTTCACTTCGAACCTGGCAGCCGGACCAGCACGCATTGTAGTCGAGCTTTTCCCTGAGCGGACCAGGGTCATGGCGTGATGCGTCCCGGCCGCAGTCGGGAGGATCCGCTCGCGCATAAGAGCGGGCCGATCGAAGAATTGCAGTAACATCGCGGGGCAACATCGACAACCCGCGTCGGACGCCGGGTCGCTGCCGCCAGCCGGCACGGTCGGGCTGCGCTTCCCTCCATTTCAGCCTGTTTCGGATACCGATTTGAAGCTATCCAGACTATTCCAGCCGCGCAATCCACTGTTCTGGCTGATGGTGGTGCTGAACCTCCTGTCTTCCGCATTCTCGTATGTGCTGCACACCTATCCATTGACCACGGGCGGAACATTCGTGGTGGCCGGCTTCGCGCTGTCGAAGGCCGTGATCGGTATCGGATTGGCGCTTCGACTGATGCGCGAAGACCCGGCCGGGAGGTCGGGCCGCAGTTGATCTTGCAGGGTCTGGATGGAACGAGCGTGACTCAGCGCGGGTCTCCTGGGTCCCGACGCCGGCTCAGCGCATTGCATCGTCAGACGAAAGTGATATATTGTCCCGACAGCGTCGTCTCGGTCCACTCATTCCGGGACGTCTCTGCCGCCCAGTCCCCGCGGACAGTGCCTCCATGACAGGCGAGTATTCCAGGTCTTCCCGCTCGTTCGACTGAAACGAGCGACAGGAGAATCGGATTGTCCGCGAATCCGCCACGTTCACCTTGTGAGTCAGTGCGCCCGGCCCCGACCGATGCGGCGTCGCTCGACTGCGCATCGGACCTTTCGCCGGCGGCGCCGGTGAGCCATGGCGGGTCTGCGCTTGGCGGGCCGTCGAACAAGACGGTACGGGCGCTGCAACTCCTGGCGAAGCTCGAAACCTTGCTTGCGCTGCCATGCATCGAAGACGCAGGCACTGCCGATGAGGCCGCCAGGCTGATCGGGGGGCTGCGCGACAGCATCCATGAGCGCGAGCGGGAGCATTTCGCAGCCGATCAGCACGCGATCGTGAGCATCGCCGATCGCAACGGCACGATCGTCTACGTCAATGACAAGTTCTGCAAGGTCAGCGGCTACCCGCGCGACGAACTCGTGGGCGCCAATCACCGCATCGTCAAATCCGACCGGCATGAACCGGGGTTCTATCGCGACATGTGGGACACCATCGCCTCAGGGAGGGTGTGGCAGGGTGAGGTCTGCAATCGGGCAAGGGACGGCAGCCTGTACTGGGTCGAAACGACGATCACGCCTTTCCTCGATTCGGACGGGATTCCATACCAATACGTATCGATTCGTACCGACATCACGCATGTAAAGCTTGCCGAGAACGAGTTGCGTTCCAGCCACGAACTGCAGCTGCGCACGACCGAAGCCCTCCGGGTGAGTGAGGAGCGCCTGCGCCGTAGTCAGATCTACGCAAACATCGGCACATGGGACTGGAACGTCCAGACCGGCGAGCTCTACTGGTCCGACCGCATCGCTCCATTGTTCGGCTATCCCGAGGGTGAGCTCGAGACCTCGTACGAGAACTTCCTCGCGGCAGTCCATCCCGATGACCGCCAACGGGTGGTCGATGCAGTGAAAGCCTGTGTCGCTCGTGGTGCGCCCTACGATATCGAACATCGCTGCATGTGGCCGGACGGTGCGGTGCGCTGGCTGCATGAACAAGGTGACGTCGTTCGTGATGCGCAAGGAGCGCCGCTGCACATGCTCGGTGTGGTGCAGGACATCACCGATCGCAAGCTCGCGGAATCGATGCTGAGGGAGCGAGAGCACCTGCTCTCCGCGATTCTGACGACCACCCGGCAAGGCTTCTGGTTCATCGACGGCAATGGCCTGACCACCGAGGTCAATCCGGCCATGTGCGCGATCCTGGGCCGGTCGCGCGACGAACTGCTTGGCAGCACGATCTTCGACTTCGTCGACGCCGACAATGCGAGGATCTTCGAGCACCAGCTCGAAAGACGCCGCATGGGGATCACCGAACCCTATGAACTTGCGCTCAGCCGTCCCGACGGCACCCTCGTGCCGTGCATCAATACCCCCTCGATACTGACCGATGAGAGTGGCAACCGGATCGGATCGGTGGGCATCTGGACGGACATCTCGGAGCTCAAGAATGCGCAACAGAACCTTGCCCGGCTCAACGAGACGCTCGTCGCCGCGCGCGAGGGCGCCGATCGGGCCAACCAGGCGAAGAGTGAATTCCTGGCGAGGATGAGCCATGAATTGCGCACGCCGATGAATGCGATCATCGGCTTCGGTCAGATCCTCGAGCACGACGACACCCTGGGCGCGGAGCAGCGCGACAGCGTGCACGAGATCATCAAGGCCGGGCGCCACCTGCTGACGCTGATCAACGAGGTGCTCGATCTCGCCAAGGTCGAATCGGGCCGGATCGAGCTTTCCCTGGAGCCCATCGAAGTGGGTCCCCTGATCGAGGAATGCCTGTCACTGATGCGCCCGTTGGCGATGGCGCGCTGCATCGAATTGCGGCGCGCCTGCGAGCCGGGGATCGCCGTGCGCGCCGATGCCACGCGCTTGAAACAGGTCCTGCTGAACTTGCTGTCGAACGCCATCAAGTACAACGCCGAGGGCGGAGAGGTCTGCATCGAGATCGAGGTGCGCGAAGGCGATCTTGTGCGGATAGCGGTAACGGACACCGGCTACGGCATTCCACAGGAGCGAGCGGAGGAAGTGTTCCAGCCGTTCAACCGGCTTGGCGCAGAGGGCGGTGAAGAAGAGGGTACCGGAATCGGATTGACCATCTGTCGTCGCATCGTGGAGATGATGGGTGGATCGATCATGGTCGAGAGCAGCCTGGGGATGGGCAGCCGCTTCTGCGTCGATATGCCGCTTGCGGACGCTGCCGCACGGCCGGACCCCGGCGGCGAGTGTCTGTCGGGCACCGGGGTCGCCGACGTGGACTCGTCGCCCCCTCGTACTGTGATGTACATCGAGGACAACCCTGCCAACCTGAAGCTGGTCAGCCAGCTTCTCGGCAAACGGCCACAGGTTCGCCTGCTCACTGCGCATACGGCCGATCTTGGACTCGAACTGGCGGCTGCCCATCGCCCCGATCTGATCCTGCTCGACATCAACCTGCCCGGGATGAGCGGCTATGAGGTGCTGAAAGTGCTCAGATCCGACCGTCGCCTCAAGCACATTCCCGTCATTGCGGTGACCGCCATCGCCATGCCACGCGAGATCGAGCGGGGCATGAAGGCGGGTTTCGCCGATTATCTGGTCAAGCCCCTCGACCTGCCGCGCTTCCTCGAAACCGTGGACCGCTGCCTGCGTGAGGCGGCATGATGACGAGCGTGTTCTCATTCGCCATGGAGGGCGATGGCCGGTGAATCCGATGAATGCACGAATCCTGATCGTCGATGACGAACTCACCAATCTCAAGCTGCTCGACCGGATGCTGGGTGCGCAGGGCTATACCAATCTCGTTCTGGTACAGGATCCGCGAAGCGTGGTCGACGTGTATCGCGAGGCTCCCACCGATCTCGTCCTGCTCGACATCAACATGCCGCACATGGACGGGTTCGCGGTCCTCGAACGACTTCACGGGCTTGGTGATCCGCTGCTTCCGCCAGTGGTTGTGCTGACCGCCCAGCATGGACGCGATCATCTGCTCCGTGCGCTCAATGCCGGCGCCCGGGATTTCATCACCAAGCCGTTCGATCGCAACGAGTTGCTTGCGCGAGTGCGCAATCTACTCGAGGTGCATCAGGCGCATCGCATGGTGCACGATCAGAAGGCCGAGCTGGAGACCATGGTGCGAGAGCGTACCGTGGAGCTGCAGGACACGCGTCTTCAGGTGGTCAGGCGACTCGGCCGCGCTGCCGAGTATCGCGACAACGAGACGGGTAATCACATCCTGCGCATGAGCAAGGTATCCACGCTGCTCGCGGAGCGCGTCGGTTGGGATGCTGCGGCGTGCGAACTGATGCTGCATGCCAGTCCGATGCATGATGTGGGCAAGATCGGCATCCCGGACAGCATTCTGTTGAAGCCGGGCAGGCTGACTCCTGCCGAGTTCGAGGTCATGAAGACACATGCGAGGATCGGAGCCGATCTGCTCGACGGAGACGATTCCGACCTGCTGCGCCTTGCCCGCACGATCGCGCTGGCACACCACGAAAGGTGGGACGGGAGCGGCTACCCTCATGGGCTGCAGGGCGCATCCATACCGCAGGCGGGGCGGATCGTCGCGATCGCGGACGTGTTCGATGCGCTCACTTCCGCCCGGCCCTACAAGAAGCCGTGGCCGATAGATGATGCCGTGGCCTATGTGCGTGACAATTCCGGAAGGCATTTCGATCCGGAGCTCGTCGAGCATTTTCTGGCGTGCCTGCCGGAGATTCTCGCGATCGGGCGGCGCTTTGCCGAGCCTGCCGAGCTGCAGGACGTGGAATGATCGCGCGGCTCAGGTCGAATCGCGCATGCTCGTGCCGGCGCCGTGTGCCCTGTCACGGCCGCGCATCTTCGCCTGCACATATACTGCGTGAGGAATGTAGAGAAGATCGGCGATCTTGCGCATCAGGTGGTTTTCATGTGCGCTCAGATGCCCGTCGGCGTAGGCAACCTGCCACATGTACTCGATGATCCGCGCTTTCTGGTCCGGGCTGAACCCCCGGTTGATGGCCGAGGTGAAGCGGTGATAATCGTAGGCCTCACGCGAGGCCTGTTCGGCGAGTTCGACCAGACGCGCCAGCTCGTCGTCCGCAAGTGCGAACTTCTCGCGCAGGGCCTGGATCACCGCGTTGCGTTCCTCCGCTCCGATGTCGGGCTCGGATCGCATGATCTCGACCAGCATCACCGCGGTCGCGAGTTGGAGTGTGTGTTCGGTGGTCGCGTCGGGCTGCGTCGGCGAGGGGGGTTTGAGCGCATCGAGGAGGTCCTTCAGGGTTCGCAGCATGGTGTCGTTCCGGTACGGGTGGTGTTTGAATACGATTGAGTGCCGAGGGCGTCATCCGTTCCCGCGATGGTCGGCATCGAGACCCTGGCGAGCGCAGTGCCGAACGTATGGATTCGGTCCGAAACGTTATACTTCAAACTTTTAGCAACCAATCAACAGATTGATGCGCATTGATGTCGATACCCCTTTTGATCTGCGATGATTCGAACATGGCGCGCAAGCAGGTGCATAAGTCCCTGCCTGCGTCCTGGGACGTGGATGTGAGTTTTGCCGCCAACGGCCTTGAGGGCCTTCAGGCCATTCGTGAAGGCAAGGGCGAAGTGGTCTTTCTGGATCTCACGATGCCCGACATGGACGGTTACGAGGTGCTGCGGCAGATCAGGCAGGAGGGTCTGAAGTGCGTCGTCATCGTCATCTCGGCCGACATCCAGCCTGAGGCGCGCGAGCGGGTCATCAAGGCGGGAGCGCTGGATTTCGTCAAGAAGCCGATCAACGGCGACAAGCTCGCGGATGTGCTGAGGACATACGGGCTGATATGAGCGACACGATTCAATTATCCGCAGACCAGTGCGACTGCCTGCAGGAGGTCGTGAACGTGGCGATGGGGCAGGCCGGGGATTCCCTCGCCCGCCTTCTCGGCGTCTTCGTCACGTTGTCGGTTCCGAAGATCGAGATCGTCGCGCCCGCCGACGTTCACCGAATCATGGAAGGCAAGTATGTGTCGGCGACGCGTCAGGCCTTTCAGGATGGCAAGGGAAAGGACGGCCTGCGCGGTGAGGCACTGGTGGTGTTCGGGGATTCGAGCTTCAGGGAGTTGGCGGAGCTGCTGCAGTACGACGACGAAGACATGGGCTGTGTTGCCGAGCAGGAATTGCTGCTGGACATATCCAATGTCCTGAATGGCGCCTGCCTGACCGGAATCGCCGATCAACTCGGCGAGGAGTTGTTCTACAGCCCGCCTTCCATTCTGGGCCAGGGCGAGCGCATCGCACAGATGCTGGAACGCGACAACCTGCACTGGGAGAGCGCGCTGTCGGTCGAGATCAACTACAAGCTCGAGAACCGCAGCTTCGACTGCGATCTGTTGTTGCTGATGCCCGACACCGCCATCTCGCATCTTGCGGGCAAACTCGACCAGATCCTGGAAGATCTCTGAGTGACGGCGTTGCTCGACGACGCGCTTCGTGATGTCATCGACCGCCTCGATGTTGGCGTCTTCGTCCTCAATCGTGATCTGGAAGTGCTCTTCTGGAACAGCTTCATGGTCGCCAACAGTGGCAAGTCCGTCTCCGAGGTGATCGGCCGGAAGCTGCCCGAACTCTTTCCCGAACTTCCCGAGCGCTGGTTGCGCAAGAAAGTGGATACGGTCTTCATTTTGAAGAATCGCTCATTCACCGCGTGGGAACAACGCCCCTACCTGTTCCGTTTCCAGCACAACCGTCCGGTAACCGGCGGCGTGGAGCACATGTACCAGAACTGCACCTTCAACCCCTGTCGTGGCGACGGGGACGAGGTCGAAATGGTCGCAGTGACCCTGCAGGACGTTACCGATCTGGCGATGGCTCATCGTGCGTTGGAGATCGCCAGGGATCGGCTGGAGCAGAGCAGCCGGGTTGACGGACTGACCGGGCTGTTCAATCGCGGTTACTGGGAACAGTGTCTTGTGGGGGAATTCAAACGCAGCAAGCGCAGCGGTACCGAGTTTGCCCTGATCATGTTCGATCTTGATCATTTCAAGGCGATCAACGACAACTACGGCCATCCTGCAGGTGACGAGGTGTTGCGTGCGGTCGGGCAGTGCCTGCAGCAACTGATTCGTGAAACGGATATCGTCGGGCGGTACGGCGGAGAGGAGTTCGGCGTCATCGCACCCGATTGCGATCTGGACGGGGCTTGCGGACTCGCGGAGCGCATTCGCACCGAGATCGAGGCGCTGTCGGTCGTCCATGAAGGGTTGCCGATCCACGTCACCACAAGCCTGGGCGTTGCGCTTTGCTCTGCGGAAGTCGAGAGCCATGAAGCACTCATCGGGCATGCAGACGAAGCCTTGTACCGGACCAAGCACGAGGGTCGCAACAGCTACCGGGTATACCGGTCGGGCTGAAGCGGACTGCTGCGCTCAACCCTTGAGGGCAGTGGCAAGCCGAGCGACGGCGGCGCCAACGGCTTCGACCGACTCGCGCACGCGCGTATCGCGCAGTTCTCCGCTCTCGTCGAAGGCGGCTTTCGCCCCGGACACGCCGACCTGTTCCGGAACGACGAGAAATCCCAGGTTGGAGAGGTATTGCCGCGTGAGTTGCAGGGAACGGATGCCGCCGAGGGCGCCGGGCGATGCAGATGCGATCCCCGCCGGTTTGCCCTCCATGAAGGCAGTGCCGAATCGTCCGCTCCCGTCAGTCATCGGGCAGGACACCCAGTCGAGCGTGTTCTTCACGAGCGGTGTCAGAAACCCGTTGTATTCGGGGGACGCAAGCAGGAACCCGTCGTGGGCGGCGAACAAATGCTGGAGTTCGGTGGCGGCTGGCGGCAGGCCTTCGTTCGCCTCGATGTCGCCGTTGTAAAGCGGCATTTCATAGTCGTTCGGTTCGACCAGCGTCACCTCGGCACCCGCCGCGCGCGCGCCGCGGGCCATCACCTGGAGCAGGCGGCGGTTGAAGGATTCCCGGCGCGCACTGCCGGGAAACGCCAGAAGACGGACTTGCTGCATGAGACCTCCACAAGATTCGGACAAACGAAAGGCGCTACCGCTGCGCATTCGGCAAGGCTGCGTGGGCCCGGCAGAACCGGTATCATCCGCGGAAAGCGGTACCAAAACCCTGATGGAACAACCCTAACATGAACCCGATCGAAGTGCTCCCCCGGAGAGACGCCGGCATCATCGGCATCGTCGGTTTTGCGCACGGAACGTCGCATTTCTTCCATCTGCTGCTGCCCGCCCTCTATCCCTGGCTGATGCCCGAGTTCGATCTGTCGTTTGCGCGCATCGGCATGACGATGACGGCATTCTTCGTCATTTCGGGAATCGGACAGGCGCTGGCCGGGTTCCTGGTCGACCGCTTCGGCGCGCAGCGTGTGTTGATCGCCGGCGTGGCGCTTCTTGGTGCGGCCGCGCTCGTGCTCGCGTCGGCACAGAGTTTTTTCGGCCTGATGGCGGCCGCGGTGCTGGCCGGTCTTGGCAATGCCGTTTTTCATCCGGCCGATTTCACGATTCTGAACCGGCACGTGTCGCCGCCTCGGCTGGGATATGCCTTCTCCGTACATGGCTTGTCGGGCTATCTCGGCTGGGCGCTTGCCCCGGTGTATCTGACCGGCCTGGCGGCATTGGGCGGATGGCGTATTGCGGCCCTGGGTGCGGCCGTGCTGGCGATCCTGAGCATTGCGACGCTGGTTGCGGGGCGACGCTGGCTTCCGGAGACGCCGCCGCCGAAAGAGGACGAGGGCCCGAGAACGTCATCGCTGGCGTTTCTCCGCGTCGGTGCCGTATGGCTGTGCTTCCTGTTCTTCCTGCTTACGACGATGGCCTTCGGAGCGTTTCAGGGTTTCGGCGTGCCGCTGCTTCAGGCGTACTATGGCCTGAATCTGTCCCTTGCGGCTGCAGGGTTGACGACGTTCCTGCTGGGTGGTGCAGGGGGCATGTTCTTCGGCGGTGTGCTCGCCAGTCGCAGCAGCGCCCACGAGAACATCATCGCAGCGTTTCTTACCCTTGCCGCCGCGATCGCGCTTGTGCTTGCTCTGGGTCTGGTGCCTTCCTGGGCAGTCGTCCCCGCGATGGGCGCGGTTGGATTTTGTACCGGACTTGCCGGGCCCTCGCGTGACATTCTGGTTCGCCGCGCCGCCGCCAACCGTTTCGGCGCTTCGGCATACGGGCGCATCTACGGATTGGTCTATTCGGGGCTGGACGCGGGTCTTGCCCTTTCCCCCCTGGCATTCGGCCCGATGATGGACGCGGAAGCCTTTGCCACGGTGTTCGCGACCGTTGCGTTGCTCCAACTGCTCGCGGTGGGTGCTGCGGTTTCGGCGTCGCGGGCGGGCGGATTCGGGGTGCGTGTGCAAGCGACCTGAACGCGAAATACGGCAGTGGCGGGAGCGGCCGCCGGCTGACCGTGCGGGCCGGCAAGACTCAGTTGAGCGCGGCCTTGCCCTCGAGGACCCTGGCCTGAACATGCGCGGGAACCCCGTTCTCGATCATGTTCATGCGTGCGTTGGCAATGTCTCCCCCCTGGGCGAGGTATTCGATGATCCTGCGCACGTACTGGCGCATGGCCAGGTCGATACGCAGGTCTCGTCCGCTGAAATTCATCCGAGGCTCCGGCAGGATGGGGAAGAAATGCGGAAAGCCACGATCAGTCGTTCACCAAAGCATGTCCGGGCGTAAGTATATCGGTACAAGCAGGAATCCTGCCAGCAACTCATGGCGCCCTCCGATGCGACGGAATGCGCCAAGAACCGTACTGTTCTGCCGTTTACACGAAGCACTTGCGCAAGGTCGGGACCGGCGAGTGTAAATATTTCCGACAGGTTGCATGCGCCTGCGGCGAGGATTGCTCTGCACTCAGACCCAGCCCATTGCGCCGACAGCCGCGCCCGCAGCGATGAGCCAGATCGGACCGAGTCGCGTCCGGAACATGACGATGACGGTCAGCGCGATCAGAGCCAGTGCACTCCAGCGATGATCGGCGTCGCCGAGAAAGGGCAACGCGAGGATCCAGCCCGCGGTCATCAGCAGACCAATCGTCATCGGTGCGAGTCCGGCCGTGAAGGCACGTACCGCAAGCGTTTCCCGTCGTCTGGAACCCCAGCGGCTGACTGCGAGGGACAGCAGGGTGGAGGGAAGCAGAATGCCGATCAGCGCGGCCGCGGCGCCGGGCAGTCCCGCGACCTGATAGCCGAGAACCGGGACGAACAGTACGTTGGGCCCAGGCGCGGCCTGGGCAAGTGCGATCGCAGTGGTGAACTCGCCGTCCGCAAGCCAGCCTCGCTCGCCGACGAGATAGCGGTGCATCTCGGGGGCGGTGGACATCGCGCCGCCGATGGAAAGCAGTGACAGCGCAAGAAAGCGCAGGAAGAACTCGGGGAAGTCCGAGAGGATGAACCCCTCGGTCATGTTGCCTTCCTCTGGCGCATGATGAACCAGCGCGCAAGCATCCAGCCCGTCGCGCCCAGACCCGGGATCACCCACACCAGCGAAATACGAAACACGCCCACGAGCACGATGGTCGTCAAACCAATCAGGACGCAGGGCAACAGCCCCATGGGATTTTGGCGCAGGGTCACCGAGAGCTTGAGCGCCATCGCGATCATGAGTCCTGCCGCGACTGCGCCCATGCCGCGCAGGGCGCCGGCCACCAAGGGCTGATCGGACAGGACGTTGTAGCTTGCGGCCAGAGAAATGACGATCAAAAGCGGTGCGAGCAGCATCCCGGCAAGGGCGGCGAACGCGCCACGCCAGCCGAAGAACTGGTCTCCGAGCATCAGGGACAGGTTTACCACGTTGGGACCCGGCAGCAACTGGGCAACCGAATAGGCCTCGACGAACTGCTCTCGCGAAAGCCAGCCTTTGCGGTCGACCAGCTCCCGCTGCGCGACGGCAAGTACGCCGCCGAAACCCTGCAGTGCCAGGAAGGAAAAGGTGACGAATAGATCGAGCGGCGATCGGGGGGCGCGTGTGGCGGCCGAGCCGGGAGACGTGGGACGCGTGTTCAAGGGGTATGGGTGACGCAAGGCAGTGGTGGGACCGATTGCGGAGGATAACAGCTTCGTCCGGCTGGGCCTACGCGCATGTCGGGCCGAGTCCGTGCGTCGGCAGGTGCCGGGTCTGTTCGGTTCCGGTTCGCGTTGGCAGCGGGCCGCGATCAGATGTCGTGCGCGACGATGCGGTCCCGTCCTGCCTGCTTCGCGCGATACATGCGCTGATCGGCCAGTTCGATCAGCGCGCGCCAGTCCGCAATCCTGTCGGCACGCCGCTCGGCGACACCCATGCTGGCCGTTACCGGGGTACCGTCCGGCCGCATGCCGAGGCCACCCTGGCGAAGACGTTCGAGCGCTGCCACCGCCTGTGCCTGCGAGGTGTCCGGCATGAGCAGGATGAACTCCTCGCCGCCCCAGCGCATGATCACGTCTCCGCGCCGCATTGCAGCGCGGATATGATCCGCCAGATTGCGCAGCACTGCATCGCCGGCCTCGTGGCCGAAATCGTCGTTGATCGACTTGAAGTGGTCCAGGTCGATGAAGGCCAGCGCAAGATTGCGTTCGTCGCGACTGGTCGTGGCCTCGTGAATTGCGAGCAGTTCCTCCCCGCTGCTGCGGGAAAAGACGCCCGTGAGCGGATCACGTATGGCTTGCCGGACCAGGGCCATCATGAGGGCCAGCTGGGACACGCTGGCCAGCGTCGCGACCGCGGTGATCACCAGGAGCAGCCAGAATGCACCGGCGAAAGATGGCCACTCGAGCGCGTTCCAGTTGATCACGGCAGCGAGCGCCTGCGCACCGAGCATCGGCGCGGCAAACACGATGCATTCGAGAACGGTGAGCGGGAAGACGGCAATCCCGGCGAGCATGGCAAACGGGAGAAAGCCATATCCGGCGGCGACGGCGGCGGAGAAGCCCGTCAGGGCGTAAGACGACACGACCGAGTACGAGAACAGGAAGAACAGCGTCGGGATCGCAAACATGAAGATCAGCGCCTTGTGGGCGCAAGACATGTCGGCACTGCGAACGGGACGGGTCGACAGCCATGCGAACGCAGTCGCGGCAACGATACGGGCCGTGGCGAGCTTCCAGAACAGATCCATCGGAAACAGCCACAGATCGACGATCATCCACGCCGGCGTGAGGATGGCGAACATGATCGCCACCAGCCGAACCCGGCTCACGATCATGCTTGCGCGGCGGTTCGAATACAGGGCCGGATGTTGCCAGCCTGCGAAGAGCCAGACGAACTCGCGCGGCGAGATCTCGTCACCGATGAGGGTGCGCAAACGGTTTAGAAGGGGCTGAACCAAGTGGGCAATCTCACGTGTCGGTGGCTGGAGCGGTGGTTTTCGTCAGGAGCGCAAATTCTAGTCATTTGCCGCACTGCAACGCCGTGAATAACGCACACGGGATGAAAAATTTTAGCTGAGATCAAATTACTGATATCAGTCGAATGCGCGATGGAATTCCAAAGGCTTGTGCAATTCCGACCCGGGGATGATGGCGTACGTGAGGTACGCGTCACCGGCGGTGGCGGGCTCAGTCGGGTTCGCCTCGGTCCGGTGCGGATTGCGCGCCCGGATTCCGGAGTCGTTCGAGCGCAGTGTCGCAAGTCTCGTAGATATCTGGGGTGAGTTGGCGTGCGGCCAGAGCATCGCCCAGTCTGGCGCGGAGAAAGGCGCTGGTCGTGTAACGAGTCACCCGAACGTAGTAGCGGTCTACGATTGCGCGCACCATGTCGATGTAGGGGTCGAGGAGGTTCGGAGCGATGGAGAAGTTGTCGTAGTTGACGATGGCCGACACGCGGTGGCCGAGGGAACCCAGGCGTGCGTCGATGAGTTCGCGAATGTCACGGATCTGGGACGCGTCGCGAACCGCGAGTCCCTCGAAATTGACGAAGAAGAGACTGCCGGCCGGATCGAGACTGAGGCGTTGATCGAGCGGCAGTGACAGCAAGTCCTGGCGCAAGCCCATCGGGGCTTCACGAAAGATGCGTTCGTCCATGAGCTTGAGCTCGTCGGAAACGTGAGGTCGAAAGCCCATGTGCGCGAAAATGTCACGGTCCACATCGATGCCGGGTGCGATCTCGGTCAGCTCCAATCCCGCGGCCCCGAGTCTGAATACGCAGCGTTCGGTGATGTAGAGCACGGGTTGGCCACGGCGACGTGCATACGCCCCGCTGAAGGTACGTTGCTCGACCTGGTCTACGAACTTGTGCGAATCGCCCTCGCGCTTGATCGCGATGCGACCCGCATCGAGCTCGATTTCCAGTTTCCCGGCGGTGAAGCTGCCGACGAAGACGACCTTGCGGGCGTTCTGGCTGATATTGATGAACCCGCCCGCACCGGCCAGTCGGGGCCCGAAGCGGCTGACATTGAGGTTGCCCTCCCGGTCGGCCTGCGCGAGTCCGAGAAAGGCGATGTCCAGGCCTCCGCCATCGTAGAAGTCGAACTGGTAGGGCTGGTCGATGATGGCGTCGGTATTCACCGCCGCACCGAAGTTCATGCCGGTGGCCGGAATGCCACCGATCACGCCCGGTTCGGCTGTCAGCGTCAGCAGATCGATGACTTTCTCTTCGGCCGCCACCGAGCCGACGCCCTCGGGCATGCCGATGCCCAGGTTCACGACACTGTTCGCCGCCAGTTCCAGCGCGGCACGCCGGGCGATGATCTTGCGCTCGCTCATCGGCATGGCGGCAAGCGACGAGGCCGGAATGCGTATTTCTCCCGAGAAGGCCGGATTGTAGGCATCGGCAAAAGTCTGCATGTGGTGCTCGGGTCTTTCCGCTACCACGACGCAATCGACCAGAACGCCAGGTATCTTCACCTGCCGGGGATTGAGACTGCCCCGTTCGGCAATGCGCTCGACCTGTACGATGACGATGCCGCCCGAATTGTGAGCGGCCATCGCGATTGCGAGCGCTTCGAGCGTGAGTGCTTCCTTTTCCATTGTGACGTTGCCGTCCGGGTCCGCGGTCGTTCCACGGATGATGCCGACGTTGATCGGAAAAGCCTTGTAGAAGAGGTACTCCTCTCCGTCGATCTCGATCACCCTTACCAGATCCTCCGTGGTCGAGGCGTTGATCTTGCCACCGCCGTGACGGGGGTCGACAAAGGTGCCGAGACCTACGCGCGTGAGGGTGCCCGGCTTGCCAGCCGCAATGTCGCGAAACAGGTGGGTGATGACGCCCTGGGGCAAGTTGTAGGCCTCGATCCGGTCCTGAACTGCGAGTGCCTGCAGTGATGGCACCAGCCCCCAGTGGCCGCCAATGACACGCTTCACCAGCCCCGGATGCCCGAGATGATTGAGGCCTCGGGTTTTGCCGTCACCCTGGCCGGCCGCATACACGAGGGTAAGGTCGCCGGGGCGACCGAACGGGCCGGCATCGTCGGACAGGAAGCGGGCTTCGAGCGCACACGCGATCCCTTCCGCAAAACCGATGCCGACGAAGCCCCCCGTGGCGATCGTGTCGCCGCTGCGGATAAGGCGAACAGCGTCGGCCGCCGTAACGATCTTGCTGCGTCGGGACAGTTCTCCTCCGGTAAGGAGGGGATGGGGGGTTGAGTTCATGTCGATTCGTACCTCGAGGGTGGGCAAGGTGATGCGATCATGGCCGCCAGTCCCATTCCGGGCGATCGTCGATGACGATCGCCTCGCATCCCATGGCGCGCAAGTGCGCCGCAAGATCATCGCAGGCCGGAAGCCAGGTGTGGCCATGCGAGCGACCCAACAGCACCAGATCTGCGTCTTTCAGGTACCGACTCTGCATCATCGCGCCGATCGACCGGTTCGGAACGATATTGCAGACTTCCGGTGGAACGCCGAGACGGCGCCTCAGCCCCTCGAGCAGGATTGTCGAAGCCGGATCGTACGGCTGCGAGTCCGTTTCCGTGGGGATCTGAATCAGGCTGATCGTCGCACCGAGCAATCGTCCCAACCAGATCAGACGGCGGTGAAACTCTTCACTGGTCGAGACGAAGTCGGCCACGATCAGAACGTGGGTGTGAGGGTGCTGCCGAGGATGAGCGCTCCTTGCGGGATGGGTCCGGACCGGTCCACAAGGTGGGGCGGCGTGCCTGGCAGCCTCTCGGGCCTCGCGTCCGGGCATACCTGCTTGTAGCCATTCGCGGCGTAGGTGTACGCCTTCGATCGTGGGCATCGGTCTCCTCCTGGCGAATTGCACGCGGATCTTGGGCCCGCGCTCGGACACCACCAAGCAGGAGCTGTGCCATAAGGCTCAAGATGTTGAAAGATTTAAGATTGCGCCTGTTTGAAAGGCAGAAAGGATGGGGCAATGTCTCGATAAGTGGACAAAGCCGTGAGTGAGCTTCACCAATCACCTGAAACGGGCCGAAGCGCTCCAGCTAAAACTATATTAAACAGTCTCTTACCGTTACAAACGGTTGTCTCTAAAGGTGGACTATGCTGGCGCGCGTGCGCTAAGGCCAAGTGCGGCCATCTTCTTGTAAAGCGTGGCGCGCCCCATTCCCAGACGGCGCGCCGCGGCGATGACCTTGCCGTTGCAGGCTGCGAGCGCTTCGGTGATGAGTTGTCGCTCGAAGTCCGCCATCGCGCTGTCCCAGGTTCGCGGCGAAACGTCGGTCACCTGGGCCTGTGCCGTGGGTGCGACAAGGTCGACGAAATCGCCGGCGGTGAGGCGGGGCGAGTCCGTGAGCATCGTCGCCTGTTCCAGGATGTTGCGCAGTTCGCGGATGTTGCCCGGCCAGAGGCAGCGGCGGAACAGTGCCAGGACGCCAGGTGCGAGCTCGCGTTGGGCGGAACCGTTGCGTTGCGCGATGTCTTCCAGAAGGGTCTCGCACAGCATTTCGAGATCGGACATTCTGTCGCGCAGTGGGGGCAGCGACAGGGGCAGCACTGCGAGGCGGTAGTAGAGGTCGGCGCGAAAGCCGCCGTCGGCGAGTTTCTGTGCGAGATCGACGCTGGTGGCTGCAATGATTCGAACATCGGTCTTGAATACGCGTTCGGAACCGACCGGTTCGACTTCCTGTTCCTGGATCGCCCGCAGCAGCTTGACCTGAAGGCCCAGAGGCATGTCGCCGATTTCGTCGAGAAACAGGGTGCCACCGTTTGCAAGCTGAAACTTGCCCTGTCGTCCGCGTCGGTCCGCGCCGGTGAATGCGCCTGGTGCCACGCCGAAGAACTCCGCCTCGAGCAGGCTTTCCGGGATCGCTGCGACATTGACCGCGATGAAGGGCTTTTCGGAGCGATGGGAGCTCGCATGGATCGCCTGGGCGAGAAGTTCCTTGCCCGTGCCGGTTTCGCCCAGCAGCAGGACAGGTGCATCGAGCCGGGCAGCACGCCGTGCCTGGCGCTTCACTTCCATCGCTGCCGGGCTGCTTCCGATGAAGTTGGAAAAGGTATAGCGGGTGCGCCGTTCCTCCGCGAGACGCTTGCGCGTCTGGGCCAGTTCCTGCTGCATCCGGCCGAGGCGTGCGTAGAAGGTCTTGAGTGGCTGGGTGTTGTCGAACAGCGCAAATCCCACGGCCCCGATCACGTTTCCGGAATCGTCCTTGAGCGGTATGCGCATCACGACGAAGCTTTCGTTGTTCGCCTCGAGGATGTCGAGCAGGATCGGCTGGCCCGAGCGCACCACGTCACGCATCATCGAGTTCGGGATCACCGACTCCACTTCGCGCCCGATCGCCTCCGCTGCCGATGCGAGGCCGAAACGCTGCGCATAGCGCTCGTTGATCCAGACGATCCGCGCCGACTTGTCCACCACCAGCGTCCCCTCGCACAGGTCGTCCAGACTTTCGAACAGCGATTGCATCGCCCGCGTGCGAATCGATGCGTAGTCGAACTCGGTGCTATTCATAGGTCCTCACCTGCCACTGAAAGTCTGGCGTTGTCTCGATTTCGAGACGATCAGGTTACAGAGGTGATAGTGAGGGTGCAACCACCCCTCGGGCGGGACGCATTCGACGCCCTGTCGATACTGCGATTCAGTTCATCCCGGCAAGCCGCGCGATCATCTCGCCAGGGGTCGACACCTCCAGCTTTCGCATCAGACGTGCGCGATGCGCTTCAACGGTGCGGTGGCTGATCGCAAGCTGCCTTGCAATCTGTTTGCTGGTCTTTCCGGTCACGAGTTCGCGGACGACCTCCCTTTCCCTGGGGGTGAGCTGAGTCGTGACGGGGCGCTGCGTAGAGATGTCTTCGAACATCCATACGGAGCAGGCGAATGGGTCGGCCCGGTCGAGGGAGCGTCCTGCAACATGGCACCAGAACAGGTGACCGTCGCGGTGAAGCATGATCCTGTCGTCGCTATAGCAACCGGTGGCCCGCATCACCGGCAGGCCGATCCGCCCGATGTGCTCGAACTCCTTCTGCGACGGATAGAGCCGGGCGAGCGAGATCCCTGCGAGTTCTCGTTCGGTATATCCGAACATTTCCGCAAAACCCCGGTTGCAGCGTTGGACGATTCGATTGCGCAGCACGCACAGTCCGACCGGCGCCAGTTCAAATGCCAGGATGAGTTCGTCAGGCAGGTCCTGCGTGGCGGCGACTGGTTCGTCACCAAGCTGCATGAGTGCGGAACGGGTGCATGCGCCGGCATGGCTCGCCGCATCGAAGTCGATCAGTGGCATATGGCTCCTCCTTTTATTTATGGACGCGCGACTCGCCGTTCGCGCTCAGCAGCAGTAACGCAGGATCCATGCCAGATCATGGAAGGCACTGAAAATGTGGGGAAACAGTGCCGGCCAAGAATGGTGACCGGCTGTGATGTCTCATATCGTGGACACCACGACCCGGATCATGCTTGCGGAGGCTCGTCAGGAGCACTGCATGACCTAATTAGCCCATTCAATCAAGTGGATGAGTGTGAGTGGTCAATGTCTCCGCCGGGAGATCAATTCCAACTTCGGAACGATGCGCCGCTCAGGGACCATCTCGCCAGTTGTTGAATTGCAGGTTGCCGTCGCACGGGTCGGGCCGCGTGAAAGCGGTCCGGGAAAACCCTTACGTAGTGTCACCACAGCGTAGCTCTACGACTGTTTCATGCAGTCTCCCCTCCGTAGAGTCTGCCTCGTCAAGTGAAGCATGCGCGAGGAGATCCACGAATGGGTGCCTGCATCGTCGGTTGGGCCCACAGCCCCTTTGGCCGTCTGGAAGATGATGATCTGGAATCACTGATTGCCGGTGTTGTCCGTGAGGCACTCGCGCACGCCACGGTCAGTGCGTCGGCCGTGGACGGGATCTGGCTAGGCAACCTCAACGGCGGTCTCGTTCCGGAGATCTTCTGTTCATCGCTCGTCTTGCAGGCGGATGACCGGCTGCGCTGGATACCTGCGACCCGGGTGGAGAACGCCTGCGCCTCGGGGGCTGCAGCCGTGTTCTCCGCGCTCGATGCGATCGAGGCCGGCAGGGCGAAAGTCGCGCTGGTCGTGGGTGCAGAGAAGATGACCGCCGTGTCCGGGGCGGAAGTCACGCGGGTGCTGGGCAATGCATCGTACGTGCGTGAAGAGGCAGCGTGCGGGCTGACCTTTCCGGGCATCTTCGCGCAGATGGCACAGCGCTATTTCGAGCAATACGGGGATCACTCCGAGATCCTGGCGAGAATCGCGGTCAAGAACCACGCCAATGGTGTGCATAACCCATGGGCACACATGCGCAAGGATCTGGGCCTTGATTTCTGCAATACGGTGTCCGAGCGCAACCCTGTCATAGCGGCGCCGCTGCGCAAGACGGATTGTTCGCTGGTGTCCGACGGTGCTGCTGCGCTGCTGCTTGCAGATGAGTCGCTGGTCCGCGATTTTCCGCGTGCCGTCAGTTTTCGCGGCAGAGCGCAGGTCAATGATTACCTGCCGATGTCACGACGCGACCCGATCGCGTTCGAGGGACCGCGGCGCGCATGGCGACAGGCGCTTGAAGAGGCACGCTGCGGCGTGCGCGATCTCTCGTTCGCGGAGGTGCATGACTGCTTCACCGTTGCCGAACTGCTCGCGTATGAAGCGATGGGTCTTGCGCCACCGGGACAGGGTGCACGGATGATCGAAGACGGCAGCGTCTACCGCGACGGGAGGTTGCCGATCAACGTCTCGGGCGGACTCAAGGCCAAGGGACACCCGATCGGCGCAACCGGTGTGTCGATGCACGTGCTCTCGGCCATGCAACTGTGCTCCGAAGCCGGCGACTTGCAGATTCCCGGCGCTTCGCTGGGGGCGGTGTTCAACATGGGGGGCTCGGCGGTCGCGAACTACGTCAGCGTGCTGGAGCGCATTCAATGAATCTTGCGCAATTGCTCGTTCGCACCGCTCGCGTCACACCGGAGCGGCCCGCGATCCATCTGGGTGAACGTTGCCTGTGGAGCTACGGCGAAGTGGCCGATCGGTCGGCGCGCATTGCCGCTTTCCTGCGCGGCTCGGCACAACTGGTTGCCGGCGACCGCGTAGCCGTGTTCATGAGCAACTGCCCAGAGTATCTGGAAGTGCTGTACGGCGCCTGGTGGGCCGGGTTGGTCGTAGTGCCGGTCAACGCGAAGCTGCACGCACGCGAGGCATTGTTCATCGTGCAGGACTCCGAGGCGGCTGCGGTGTTCGTGAGCGACGATCTGGCCGGTGAGCTACTGCCTCTGATCGGCGAGGCACCATCGGTGACGGGACTGATCCGCAGCGGGTCCCCCGAGTACCTCGAGATGTTCGAGAGCGAGCCACTGGCGCCGCAGCATCGTGCTCCCGACGATGTGGCCTGGTTGTTCTACACGTCGGGGACGACGGGGCGGCCCAAGGGCGTGATGCAAACGCATCGCAACCTGCTGACGATGACTGCGTGCTACTTCGCCGATGTCGATGACGTCAGCCCGGACGACGCCATCGTCTATGCCGCGCCGATGTCGCACGGCGCCGGACTGTACAACTTCATGCACGTGCTCAAGGGCGCACGCCACGTTGTACCGGCGTCGGGCGGGTTCGACCCCGCGGAGTTGGTCGAGCTGGCCGAGAACGTTGGCCGCCTGTCGATGTTTGCCGCACCGACGATGGTGAAGCGACTGGTCGATCACGTCATTGCAAGTGGCGCGAGCGTTTCCGGCTTCAAGACCATCGTCTATGGCGGCGGGCCGATGTATGTGTCGGACATCCGTCGGGCGCTCGAAGTAATGGGCGATCGCTTCGTGCAGATCTTCGGCCAGGGCGAGTCGCCGATGACGATCACGGCATTGTCGCGGGTTCAGTTGGCTGACCGGACACATCCGCGTTGGGGTGAGCGAATCGCCTCGGTAGGCGTGGCGCAGTCGATGGTGGAGGTAAGAGTCGTCGACGAGTACGGCAACACCTTGCCGTCGGACGTGACCGGTGAGGTCGTCGTGCGCGGTGATGCGGTGATGGCCGGCTACTGGCGCAATCCGGACGCAACTTCGCAGGCGATTCGTGACGGCTGGTTGTGGACCGGCGACATGGGTGCGATGGATGCCGAGGGTTTTCTGACCCTGAAAGACCGATCCAAGGACGTGATCATTTCCGGGGGCTCGAATATCTACCCGCGCGAGATCGAGGAAGTGCTGTTGCGCCACCCCGGGGTTCGTGAAGTGTCGGTGATCGGCCAGCCCGACCCGGAGTGGGGCGAGATCGTGGTGGCCTTCATTGCCGGCGACGCGAGCAGCGATGAACTGGACGCACTGTGCCTCGAACACATCGCACGCTTCAAGCGCCCGAAGCAATACCGCTTCGTCGCGGCGCTGCCCAAGAACAACTACGGAAAGATCCTGAAGACTGCGCTGCGCGCGCTGCTCGATGCGCAAGGCGGGGACACGGAGGAGAATCGATGAAGCTGAACAACAGGGTGGCGCTTGTCACCGGATCGACCCAGGGAATCGGGCTCGCGGTCGCCGAGGTGCTCGCGCAACATGGATCGAGCATCGCGCTGCATGGTTTGTGTGCCGAGGACGAGGGGCGGCGTCTTGCTGCCGAGTGCGCGTCACGCTGGAAGGTCCCGGTGCGCTACTTCCCCGGCGACCTCGCCGTCGCGGAAGCGAGCGTGGCGATGGTCGAGTCGGTCGTGGCTGAGCATGGGCGACTCGACATCGTGGTGAATAACGCCGGCATTCAGCATACCGCGCCGCTGCCCGACTTTCCGCTCGACAAGTGGGATGCGATACACGCCATCAACCTGCGCGCCCCCTTCTTGATCATGCAGCAGGCGATTCCGGTGATGCGTGCGCAGGGCTGGGGGCGCATCGTCAATATTGCCTCGGTGCATGGGCTCGTCGCATCGATCAATAAGGCTGCTTACTGTGCGACCAAGCATGGCCTGGTGGGGCTGACTCGGGTTGCCGCGCTCGAGACTGCAACCGACGGCATTACGGTCAATGCGATCTGTCCCGGGTGGACCGAAACACCC
Organism: Rhodocyclaceae bacterium; assembly: GCA_035443825.1. Classification (GTDB taxonomy): domain Bacteria; phylum Pseudomonadota; class Gammaproteobacteria; order Burkholderiales; family Rhodocyclaceae; genus DAOMNN01. The sequence continues at coordinate 22,815 of DAOMNN010000041.1, forward strand.
ATTCTCGATCCGCAGATTGCGGCGCGCGGTGCGCAAAAGGGACTGGATCGCGCAGCGGCAATCCGGGACATGGTGGCCGAAAAGCAGCCCAATCAGCTGTTGATGCCGGCAGCATGGATCGGGGATTTCGTCGCCTTCCTTTGCAGCGATGCGGCTGCCGGGGTCACCGGGGCCGCACTGCCGATCGATGGCGGCTGGACCGCGCAATAGGCAGCGCGATCACGCCCTTGTCGCACTGCAACCGAAGCCCGTACCACATGCAACAACACATCAAGGAGACTACAGCATGAAAGTCGCAGAAAATCGTACCTTCAAGTCAATCGTGGGCAAGAGCAGCAAGCTCGCACTGGTGGCCGCCACCGGTGTCGCGCTCGGCCTTTCCGGTATCGCGGACGCTGAAGCACAGGACCGGCGCGTGCGCTGGCAGGTGCCAACCGGATTCCCGACCAGCCTGCCCGGGCTGGACACCATCGTACCGGTGTCGAAGTGGCTGGAGACCATGACGGGTGGCAACATCCAGTTGCGTTACGCGGAACCCGGGCAACTCGTCCCGCCGTTCGAGATCCTGGGCGCCGTGAGCCAGGGGCGCTTCGACGCAGGCTTCACCTGGATCGGATACGACGCCGGGACCATTCCCGCGCTTCCGCTTTTTGGTGCGATGCCGTTCGGCATGGAGCCGTGGGCATTCACGGCGTGGAACTACCACGGCGGTGGAGCCGAGTTGCTCAACGAGCTCTATGCGCCGCACGGTGTGGTCGGTCTGCTGTGCGGCATCGTCGGTCCGGAGGCAGCGGGCTGGTTCCGCAATCCGATCAACAGCCTGGGCGACTTCAAGGATCTGCGCATCCGCTTTGCCGGCATCGGTGGCGAGGTCCTTCGGGAACTGGGTGCGAGCGTGACGATGATTCCTGGTGGCGAAGTCTACCAGGCGCTGGAGCGGGGCGTGATCGACGCAGCCGAGTTCTCGCAGCCGGCCATCGACCAGAAGCTTGGCTTCCAGCAGGTCATCAAGAACTACCTGCTGCCGGGCTGGCATCAGACCTTTACCACCACCCATCTGCTGGTCAACAAGAAATCGTGGGATGCCCTGAGTGCCGCCCAGCAGCAGACGATCGAGACCGCGTGCATGGCGGGAACGATGTACACACTGGCACGCAGCGAGTACATCCAGGGCGACGCGATCGCGGAGTTCGAGAAGGCGGGCGTCAATGCGCAGCAGTTGCCGCTCGATGTGCTGCGCGAACTGAAGACGGTGACCGACAAGGTGTTCGACCGGCTTGGGGAAGCGGATGCGGATTTCAAGCGGGTTCTGGCGAGCCAGCGGGAGTTCGAGCAGCGCTACCAGGTGTGGCGCGAGCTGGGCTACCTGCCGCGCGACTTCAAGTAACCGTGGATGACGGGCAGCCAGTGTGGAGAGGGAAACGATGACAAACGAATCCTCGAGTCCTGACGGGATGCGCGATGAGGCATTGAACATCGAGCAGATCACCCACCACACCCGGCTGCCCGGAACGGCGCTGTCGAATGCGATCGACCGGGTGGTCGATCGCATCGGCTCGTGGATCTCCTGGATCTGGCTGCTGCTGGTCGCGGTGATCGTGATCAACGTGTTGCAGCGCCACTTTGGCCTCAGGCTGTTCGGGGCCGATCTGGAGGAAGTCGCCTGGCACCTCTACGCAATCGGATTCCTGATCGGGCTGGCGTATACGCTCCGGTCGGACCATCACGTGCGGGTCGACCTGTTTCACGAACATTTCAGCATGAAAGCCCAGGCGTGGATCGAATTCATCGGCCTGATCGCCTTGATGACATTTCTGGTCGTGCTTGTGCGTGACCTGTTGCCCTACGCACAGGCCTCCTATGCATCGCCCAGAGTGGTTGCGCCGGAGTCGGCCGGACCATGGGAGCAGTTCAGGCACTGGATTTCACAGGGTGAGCGCTCGCAGGCACCGAGTGGTCTGTCGGCGCGCTGGATCCTGAAGTACGTCGTCGTCGGCTCGTTCTGCCTGCTGCTTGCCGCGGCGTTCTCGCGCTGGCTGCGTTGCAGCGCCGCGTTGTTCGGCCTCCCCCGGCCGCGCAGGGCCGAACCCTGAGGTCGTGCCGCAGGGCACCTCGCCAATCGATCGGAGCGGAGACTTTCTCGTGGAACTGAGCGCCATTCTCGTTCTTTGCATGTTCGGGACCTTCATCGGCCTGCTGTTGACCGGCTTCCCCGTTGCCTGGGTTCTTGCCTCGACCGCCCTGATCTTTGCGGGGGTCGGTCATGTGGCGGTCGAGTACTTCGATGCCGATCTCTGGTTCCGGTGGGATTCGACGATCGGGTCGATGCCGTTCCGCATCTGGCAAACCGTCTCCAACGAACTGCTGGTTGCGCTTCCCATGTTTACGTTCATGGGCGTGATGCTCGACCGATCGGGGATCGCCGAGCGATTGATGAGCAGCCTGGTCAAGCTGTTCGGCCGCATGCGCGGCGGTTATGCGGTGACCGTCATCGTGGTCGGCGTCCTGCTGGCGGCGACCACGGGCATCATCGGCGCTTCGGTCGTCCTGCTGGGCATGCTTTCGCTTGCACCCATGCTGCGCAACGGGTATTCGAAGGAACTCGCGGTCGGTACGGCCTGTGCAACCGGCACCCTCGGCATCCTCATTCCGCCGAGCATCATGCTGGTACTGATGGCAAGCCAGATCAATCGTCCCGAGGCCTCCGTCGGTAACCTGTTCATGGGGGCGTTGCTGCCCGGACTCATGCTTGGCGCGATGTACGTCGTCTATGTGCTGGTATTGGCATGGTTGCGGCCTAACAGCGCGCCCGTTCCCGCCGACGCACCCAAGGTCGACTGGCGGGTGATACTGGAAGTCGCGCGCGCGGCGGTGCCGCCCGCGCTGTTGATTCTCGCCGTGCTCGGATCGATCTTCTTCGGTTTCGCGACAACGACCGAGGCTTCCGGGGTCGGTGCCCTCGGCGCTCTGCTGCTGGCGCTTGCGAACCGCCGCCTGAGTTGGGCGAGCCTGCACGACGCCTTGCGCGAGACGACACGTACCACAGCCTTCATCTTTGCAATCTTCATTGGCGCAATGGCCTTTGCGGCGGTGCTGCGGGGTCTGGGCGGTGACGACGTGATCCACGATGCGCTCGATGCGCTGCCGTTCGGCCCGACCGTGGTGCTGATGGTGATCCTGTTCGTCACGTTCCTGCTGGGATTCTTTCTCGACTGGGTCGAGATCAGCCTGATCGTGCTGCCCCTGGTCGCACCGGTGGTCCACGCGATGGGTTTCGATCTGGTGTGGTTCACGATCATGTTCGCCGTCTGCCTGCAGACCTCCTTCCTGACGCCGCCGGTTGGGTTCGCGCTCTTCTACATCAAGGGGGTCTGCCCCGCAGGCGTGAACACCGCGCACATCTATCGTGGCGTGGTGCCGTTCATCATCATCCAGCTGCTCGCCTTGGCGCTGATCTTCCACTTCGATGGCATCGTGACATGGCTTCCGGGGGCGCGGGCGGCCGGCTAGCGAGCGCGCAGGCTCGCGCAAAGGAGAAGGGCTTGGACATGACGACTTTGCAATTGACCGGGTTGCCGGAGCGCGCGTCCGGTGAACCGGCCGAGAAATCGGTGCCGGCGGACTCTACGGCGCGGCATCGCGTCGCCGAGGGTGTCCGGGGCGATGCCGTACCGCTGCCCATTTTGAGCGTGATGGCCGGGTGCTGGATCGTCATGGCCGGCGCGGCGCTCGCCTTGTGGATGGTCGTTCCTGAAACCGCCTGGGCATGGTGGGCGGTTGCATTGCTGCCATCATCGTTCGCACTGGCGGGGGCATTCCTGGTGCTCCATCGCAGCCTGGTGCTTCCGGTGCGACGCACGGGGGCGGTTCTGTCGGAGGCCGCATCGCGGGAAGGGGATCTGTCGCATTCGCTCTCCCAGACCGTGGGTGGTGCGGCCGGAGTGCTCAATCGCGCATGCAATGCTCTGCTGGGCCGCCTGCGCCAGGTCATGAACCGCACCCGTCAGAGGGCAGTTCAGATTGCGGTCGAGGCCGTGAAACTGCGTCAGCACCTGACGGACGCCACGGAGAGCGCGGTACGCCAGGAGGAGCTTGCTACCGAGATTGCGCGGGAAAGCGAGCAGTTGGCTGCGACGGCAAGCCGCATCGCTGGCGAGACGGAGACTCTGACCCAGGCGTCGGCCGAGCAACTCGGCCAGGCACAGAAGTCGCAATCCGAACTGTCGCTCCTGGTCGAGAGCATCGCAACGATCAACGCCCGGCAGGACAACTTTCTTGCGACGGTTCGATTGGTCGACCAGCGCGCACGGGATATTCACGGCATCACCGCATTGATTCAGGAAATCTCGGATCAGACCAACCTGCTGGCCCTCAATGCGGCGATCGAGGCGGCCCGGGCCGGGGAGCAGGGCCGGGGATTCGCTGTCGTTGCCGACGAGGTACGCAAGCTGGCCGAGCGTGTGAAGTCCGCCACTGGCGCGATCTCCGAGAGCATCCGAGAAATGGGTGTGCTTGCCGCCGATACCTGCACGCTGACCGAAGAAGTCAAGCGAGATACGGACGACGCGCGCACTGCGGTGGAGAAAGCTGCGGCGCGATTCGACGCTATGGTCGGCGGATTCTGCGATGTCAATGACGCGATGTCGGGGATCCGGACGTCGATGCTCGAACTGGAGCGGGCCAATCGCGACATCTGCGACAAGGCCGCATGCATCGACGATCTAAGTCGCAATGTGGGCCAACGGATGCAGGCCTGTCTCGAGTCTTCCGTGCGTCTGAATGCCGTGACCGAGGCGGAACTCGCTGCCGCGTCGCGATTCCGCCTCGGAGAGGGGGATTTCGAGCAGGTCGTGCAATTTTGCTGGGGTTACCGTGAGCGCGTCCAGTCCTGCCTGGAGAAACACGCTGCCGCCGGTATCGATGTGTTCGATCACAGCTATCGGGCGATTGCGGGGACGCATCCACCGAAGTTCGAGACGGCCTACGATCGCGCCGTGGAAGGCGAGCTTCAGGCGATCTACGAGGACGCGGTAAACCGCTTTTCATGGATCGCCACGATGATCGCTGTGGACGTCAATGGGTACGCGCCAACCCACGTGCGCAAGTACTCCGTGCACACCGGAGATCCGGAGCACGACTTCACGTACAGCCGCCACAAGCGTCGGTTCGACGATCCGGTCGGGCTGCGCTCCGCACGCAACGTGGCTCCCTACTTGACGCAAACCTATCTGCAAAGCGGTACGGGGCGGATTCTGACGGACATCTCGTCGCCGATCCTTGTCGCCGGCCGGCAGTGGGGCAATCTGCGCGTGAACGTGGACCCGCAGATTCTGCTCGGTGGCGCCGATGCCGAAGGCTGACTTGCCGCGCTCGCCGCCATTGAGCGCCGACATGGGTTGGGGCCTGCGGCGAACCCCTGCCTGGCGCGTGAAGGGCCACCGCAAACAAACACGAACCGTGGGAGGAATCATGTTACGAAAATGCCTGGCGATCATCGCCTTCGGCATCCTGTCGAGCATCTCGGCGCATGCACAGGACAGGCTTGTCATCGGACAGGTGGCCCCCCTTTCTGGCGTCCTGGCGACGACCGGGGAGCGCATGGTGCTGGGGGTGAGCCTGCATTTCGATGCGGTCAACGCCGCGGGAGGTATCCACGGCCGGCCTATCCGTCACGTGGTTCGCGACGATGGCTATCGAATCGAAGACACCATCGAACAGACACGACAGTTGCTGGAAAACGAACGACCGATCGCCCTGATAGGATTTGCCGGCACGGCCAACGTCACGGAGCTGCTCAAGACGGATCTGCTCGGCAAGCACCGGACCATAATGGTCGGCCCCTATACGGGAGGGGACTCGCTGCGCAGTCCGTACAATCCGCACATCTTCCATATTCGGGCAAGCTACGGGGACGAGGCCGAGCACATGGTCCGGCAACTGACGCAACTGGGCGTCAACCGGATCGCGGTGCTGTTCCAGGATGACGGTTTCGGGCGATCCGGACTCGCAGGCGTCGAGGCGGCGCTTGAACGCCGCGGCCTGGCACCGGCGGCCAGCGCAGGCTACGAGCGCAATACGGCGGACGTCGCGGCTGCCGTCGAGGCGATTGGCAAGGAAGCGCCCAGCGCAATCATCATGGTCGGGATCAATCGGGCCGTCGCGGAATTCGCCAGACAGTATCGCGAGAGGGGGGGTACGGCCCAGCTGTTCAGCATCTCCGTCGTCGATCCGCAGGAACTGGTTCATCTGGCCGGCATCGAGGCGGTTCACGGTCTTGGCATCAGCCAGGTCATGCCCTATCCCTACATCGGCCTGTATCCGGTCGTGCGCGAGTATCTCGCTGCGCTCGCGCGCTTCGCTCCGGACGCGCCACCCACCTATACCAGCTTCGAAACCTTCGTGGGCGCCAAGGTTCTGACCGAGGCGCTGCGTCGCCTGGGCCCGAATCCGGCCCCGGAGCAGGTGGGAGCGGCGTTGGAAGGCCTGGGGCGATTCGACGTGGGTGGCTTCGCCGTGGAGTTCGGCCCCGGTCGCCGGGAAGGATCGCAATTCGTCGATGTCACCGTGATCGGCCGTAACGGACGTCTCATGCGCTAGGG
>DAOMNN010000042.1:0-29282 GCA_035443825.1 Rhodocyclaceae bacterium
GAGACGGCCCGATTCAGGGCGCTTGCCGCAGGCTTTCTTGCGGACGGTCGGTCGGTGGTCGAATCCACGATGCACTCGTGAGCGGGGTTGCCTTGGTTAGGCCGCTCTGCGGCGCGTCGATTGCGGAACTCTTGGCAGTTCGACCACTGCTTCCAGCCCGCCGCCGTCCATGTTGCGGAGTCGAACCTCTGCTCCCTGTGCCCGCAGCAGGTTGCGTGCGATAGCGAGCCCCAGACCGGTACCGCCGGTTTCGCGGCTACGCGAGGCCTCGGTACGGTAGAACGGCTCGAAGACCATTTCAAGCTCGGATTCCGGCAACCCGGCGCCGTGGTCGCGTATGCGTATGAGGTGTGCAGTGGGTGTCTCATCGAGACTGACCGCGACCGTTCGCCCGAATTTCACCCCGTTCTCGATCAGATTCCATAGTGCGCGCTGCAGCGCAACCGGGCGGGTAATGCATGGCGACTTCACGCCTCCCTCGAGCGTCACCTGCCAGCCCATTTCGCGGGCATCCTCGCATACGCTGTGCACCAACGCATTCAAATCGACGGGCTGAAGCTCGGCCGGGGCGTCGAGGCTGCGCGCATAATCCAGGCCTTCCGTGACGAGCGCCTGCATCGCATCCAGATCGGACTGCACCTGCCCGCGCAGCGACTCGTCGTCAATCTGCTCGGCGCGCAGGCGCAGGCGGGTGATCGGCGTCTGCAGATCGTGCGAGATCGCCGCGAGGATTCGGGTCCGCTCCCCGACATGTTCGCGAATGCGCTGCTGCATCTGGTTGAAGGCCGAAGCCGCCAGCGCAACCTCCGTCGGACCGTGCGTTTCGAGGGCTGGTCGGTTGGGGTCCTCGCCGAGCGCACGTGCCGCTTCGGCAAGACGTGACAAGGGACGGGTGGCGATTCTGACCGCGATCCAGGCGAGGAGGGTCACGCCGGCAATCAAGGCGAGCAGGGCGGCAAGCACGCGTTCCGGCGGCAAGGGAGTGCGCGCAGTGAACGTCTGCGGGACGGGTAGGCGGACCGTGAGCGGGCTCGCGTCGGACAGACGGATGCTTGCGAGCAGGCGTCCGTGAGGTCCGCGCTCGCCGGGGCGGACGTCCAGTATGTGGAGCGACACGTCGCGGTCCGGCTGCGCGCGCCTCAAGGCCTGAACCAGCGCCAGATGTTCCGGCAGCGCGCGTGCTTCGGGTGGCGGCGGTGCGAGGGCAAGTCGGAGTCGACGGCGACCGAGTGCCTCGATCCACTGCGCGCGCTCGTCCGGAGAGAGCCGGTCGAGTACGTCCGCTGCAGCAGCGATCTCACGCGCGAGTCCCTCGAAAAGCACATCCCGGTCGAATCGGTCGCGTTCTCCGAGGAACAGGCCGTAGCTGATTGCCAGGACTGCCGCGATCCCGACCAGCCAGATCAGCATCAGGCGGGCGAAGAGCGTGCGCGGCCACGGCAGGCTCATGCCTCGCCTTGGAATGCTTCAACGCTTGCTGCGAGGACGTAGCCCTCGTTGCGCACGGTCTTGATGATCGACGGTTCACGTGCCTTGTCGCCGAGGCGAAGGCGCAGTCGGCTGACGAGCAGATCGATGGACCGGTCGAACACGTCCGCCTCGCGACCCTGCGTCAGCTCCATCAACTGGTCGCGGCTGAGCACGCGTTGCGGATGCGCCAGGAATACGCCAAGCAGACGGTACTCCGCGCCGGAAAGGGGCACCACGGTCCCGTCGCGGTCGAGCAGGTGGCGTGCCACGGTGTCGAGGCGCCAGCCCGCGAAGTGCAGCTCGCGGGGACTGGCGTGCGCCGGTTCGAGGTTGGGAGGCAGGGCGCGCGAACGACGCAGGATCGCACGGATGCGGGCCAGGAGTTCGCGCGGGACGAAGGGTTTGGCCAGGTAGTCGTCGGCACCCATTTCGAGGCCTACGATGCGGTCCATGTCCTCGCCGCGTGCGGTGAGCATGAGGACCGGGGTGCCGGCGTGCGCACTGCCACCCGCGCGCAGGTTGCGGCACAGGGTGAGTCCGTCGTCGCCGGGCATCATGATGTCGAGCACGATCAGGTCGAAGCGGTGGCGCTCGAGCGCATCCTTCATTTCGCGACCGTTTGCCGCGGTGGTGCAGCGAAGCCCCTGTCGAGTCAGATATTCGGCCAGCAGGCTGCGGATCTCGCGGTCGTCATCCACGATCAGGACGTGGTCCTGGGAAGTGCTCATTGTCACTCCGGTGTCGCGCCGCACCGTCGCCGGGTGCTCAGCTGGCGATCATGTTGTCCCGGTGGATCAGTTCCGGCTGGTCGATATAGCCGAGCACCTGCTCGATCTCCTTGCTCGACTTGCGCGCGATGCGCCTGCATTCGGAACTGCTGTAGTTTACCAGCCCCCTCGCGATCTCGTCGCCGCCGAGCGTGCGGCACGCCACGGCCGCGCCGCGCTCGAACTCGCCGCGCACTTCGACCACCCCGACCGGGAGCAGACTGCGACCGTCGCGCAATGCCTTGAGGGCGCCGTCGTCGATGATGAGGCTGCCTGCCAGTTGCAGGTGATCGGCAAGCCATTGCTTGCGCGCCGCGATCCGCGTACTGGTGGCATACAGGAGCGTCCCGAGGGGTTCGGCACTGGCCAGCCGGATCAGTGCGTCCGGCTCGTGGCCACTGGCGATGCAGGTATGGGCGCCACTGCGCGCGGCTCGTTGGGCGGCACGGATCTTGGTGATCATGCCACCCTTGCTGATGCCGCTGCCGGCACCACCGGCCATCGCTTCGAATGCGCGATCCTCTGCCCGTCCTTCGGAAACGAGGGTCGCGTCCGGGCTGGTTCGCGGGTCCGCCGTGTACAGGCCCTGCTGGTCGGTCATGATGAAAAGCGCGTCGGCCTCGACCAGATTGGCGACCAGTGCGCCGAGGGTGTCGTTGTCGCCGAACTTGATTTCGTCCGTGACGATGGTGTCGTTCTCGTTGATGATCGGAACCACTCCGAGGTCGAGCAGTGTGAGCAGCGTCGAGCGGGCATTCAGATAGCGCTTGCGATCGGCCAGGTCCTCGTGCGTCAGAAGAATCTGTGCGGTGCGCAGGCCGTGGCGCGAGAATGCCTCTTCGTAGGCCTCCACAAGGCCCATCTGGCCGACTGCCGCGGCGGCCTGCAGTCTGTGCATCTCATGTGGGCGCTTCGTCCAGCCCAGGCGTTGCATCCCAGCGGCGATGGCTCCGGACGAGACCAGCGCAACCTGCTTGCCGGCTGCACGCAGGTCGGCGATCTGTCGTGCCCAATCGGCCATTGCGGCCTTGTCCAGGCCGGTGCCGTTGCGCGTGACGAGCGCGCTGCCGACCTTGATCACCAGGCGGCGGGCGGAACGGATTTTTTCTCTCATGCTTCTTGGCGTCATCGCAAAGTGTTGCGGCAGGGTTGCGCTGCGCCGCCGCGTGACCGTGGTCGTCCGCGAACGGGCGCCGTTCGCTGATTCAGGTCCCGGCGCCGGGTTCCGCAGCGCCATCATCCATTGCATCTTCCGGCGCTTGCGCTCCCGATGCAAGACGCGCCTCGGCGGCAGCCTTCTCTGCATCCATACGCACGCGCTCGGCATCGAGGAAGTCCTGGAGGGCGAATACCAGCTGGCGGCAGCCGTCCCCCTTGATCGCCGAGATCTCGAAATGGTGTTCGACCGGACCGTAGGCCTCGAGGAACGCGGCAATGCGCGCCCCGCGCTCGTCCTCCGGTATGAGGTCGATCTTGTTGAGCACCAACCAGCGCGGCTTCTCGTAGAGTTGCGTGTCGTACTTGCGCAGTTCCTCTACGATGGCGTGCGCTTCACGTACCGGGTCGGTCTCGGGATCGAACGGTGCGAGATCGACCAGATGCAGCAGCACGCGAGTGCGCTGCAGATGCCGCAGAAACTGGTGCCCGAGTCCGGCCCCTTCGGCAGCGCCTTCGATCAGTCCCGGAATGTCCGCAATCACGAAACTGCGGGCGTCCGTGGTCCGAACCACGCCGAGGCTCGGATGCAGCGTGGTGAAGGGGTAGTCTCCAACCTTGGGTCTCGCCGCGGAAACCGCCCGGATGAAGGTCGACTTGCCTGCATTGGGCATGCCGAGCAGGCCGACGTCGGCGAGCACCTTCAACTCCAGGTGCAGATTGCGGTGCTCGCCTTCCTCACCCAGGGTGCGCTTGCGTGGTGCGCGATTGACGCTGGACTTGAAGTGGATGTTGCCCAGCCCGCCCTTGCCGCCGCGTGCGACCCGCACCCTCTTGCCGTCTTCGTCCAGGTCGGCGATGAGTTCGCCGGTTTCGAGGTCGGTGATCACGGTGCCGACCGGCATGCGCATCACGATGTCTTCGCCGCCCTTGCCGTAGCAGTCCTTCGAAGCGCCATTCTCGCCGCGCTGGGCACGAAACACACGCGTGTAGCGGAAATCGATCAGGGTGTTGAGGTTGCGGTCGGCGATCGCAAACACGCTACCGCCGCGACCACCATCGCCGCCGTCGGGACCCCCGCGCGGAACGAATTTCTCGCGCCGAAAGGAAGCGCTGCCGTTTCCGCCGTCGCCTGCGATCACTTCGATTCGCGCTTCGTCAAAGAATTTCATCGGATATGTCGCTGCTCAAAAACAAAAAAGCCCTACCGCAAGGATAGGGCTTTTCGATGCCGGTAAGGCGCGATCAGGCCGCTTCGGGCACGATCGTGACGGTACGGCGCTTCGTGGGGCCCTTCACCGAGAACTGAACGGTGCCGTTCTTCAGTGCGAACAGGGTGTGATCCTTGCCGATTCCGACGTTCTCACCCGGGTGGTACTGGGTGCCACGCTGGCGAACGAGAATGTTTCCTGCGAGCACGGCCTGACCACCGTAGCGCTTGACGCCGAGGCGCTTTGATTCGGAGTCGCGGCCGTTACGGGAACTGCCGCCTGCTTTCTTGTGTGCCATGACGAATTACCTCCTGCCGTTCAGCCCGAAATCGCTTCGATGCGGATCTCGGTGTAGTTCTGACGATGGCCCTGGTGCTTCTGGTAGTGCTTGCGCCGGCGCATCTTGAAAATCTTGATCTTGTCGTGACGGCCGTGGGAAACCACGGTGGCCTTGACTTCGGCGCCCGAAACCACCGGCGTGCCGATCTTGACCGACTCGCCTTCGCCGACCATCAAAATCTGGTCGAGAGTGATTTCGGAGCCCACGTCTGCCGGTATCTGTTCTATCTTGATCTTTTCGCCAGCGGCAACGCGATACTGCTTGCCACCGGTTTTTATCACCGCGTACATGGTGTTGCTCCAGTTGATGGGTTTTGCACAGAATCGCGCATTTTCCGGTGAAAGCGAGGATTAGTCAAGCCGCCATGCTGCCAAAACCGAAGCTGGCGTTGCTTGGCGACTCGCGCCGTGAACGGCCGTCGGACGGCCTGCACAGTGCGAAATCAGCGACCCTCGAGTGCATCCCCGTGACCGAGAATCGAAGCGATTGCAGGCGGCTCGAATTTCCAGGGTGACAGCACGGTCAGGTAGAGCTATGATTCAAATTTGTCAGACAACTTCAGATCGCGATTGGGGGCCAGCTTGAAGACGGAACGTCCTTCGCGCCTGAGCGATACCGTGGCGCGCCAGCTCGAGGAATGGATCAGTAGCGAACGGCTGGAGCCCGGGGCACAACTGCCGACCGAAAGGGTCTTGTGCGAGCGTTTCGGGGTCAGTCGTGCGGTTATACGCGAAGCGATCTCGCGACTCAAGGCCGATGGTTGCGTGCGCACCCGGCAGGGGTCCGGAGCCTACGTCGCGGCGCTGCCCGGGCAGGGCAGCTTTCGCATCGTCGGGGGTACGCCCGAGGCACCGGAGCGGCTTCCGCGCGAGGTCTCGGATGTGTTCGAGTTGCGTTATCTGATCGAGACCGGCGCCGCAGCACTGGCCGCGGTTCGGCGTGAGGAGCAGGATCTGGACAGGATGCGCCTGGCTCTGGTGAGGATGCGCGAGGCGCTGGCATCGGGCGCGGATGCGGTGGCCGATGACGACGCGTTCCATGTGGCCGTTGCCGCCGCGACGCGAAATCCGCAGCTCGAGCGCTTTCAACTCTTCATGGCTCGCCATCTGTCGGAGTCGCGTGCGCCGACATGGAGTCCTGCCGGCCATCTCGAGGGTTGGGCGGAACAGGCGCAGGATGAGCATGAACGCATCTTCGGCGCGATCGCTGCCGGCGATGCCAGTGGAGCGCACGCGGCTGCGGCGGCGCATCTGGTGCGGGCGGCGAGAAGACTGGGGCTGGATCCGCAACGCTGGGGTGCGGCCGACAATGTGGAGATCGAGCAATGAGTGCAATCGTGGAAACGGAGCCCCCTGGAGCGCGCGAAGCGGACTTCTCGGGGGTCGACAAGGCCAGGGTGGTGGAGGCGCTGACGCGCATCCTTCCGCCGGGCGTGCTCATGTACGAGTCGGAGGATCTGCATCCGTACGAGTGTGACGGGCTCACCGCCTATCGGCAGGTACCGATGATCGTGGCGCTGCCGACGACAGAGGAGCAGGTCATCGGCGTGCTCAAGTGCTGCAATGAACTGGGTGTGCCGGTCGTCGCGCGCGGTGCCGGCACGGGACTGTCGGGGGGTGCCCTGCCGCATGCGGCAGGCGTCCTGCTGTCGCTGGCACGATTCAACCGTATCCTCCGGGTCGATCCCCATTCGCGCACTGCGCTGGTCCAGCCGGGTGTTCGCAACCTGGCCATCTCCGAGGCGGCAGCACCGTTCGACCTGTACTACGCCCCGGATCCGTCGTCCCAGATCGCATGCACGATCGGAGGCAACGTGGCGGAGAACTCCGGTGGGGTGCATTGCCTCAAGTATGGGCTTACGGTGCACAACGTGCTGCAGGTGCGCGGGGTCACGATAGAGGGCGAGATCATCGAGCTCGGCAGCCGCGCGCCGGACGCACCGGGATACGATCTGCTCGCGGCGATGATCGGTTCGGAGGGCATGCTGGCGGTGGTCACCGAAGTCACCGTCAAGCTGGTGCCCAAGCCACAGCTCGCGCAATGCGTGCTTGCCGCTTTCGACGACGTGGTGCAGGCTGGCGATGCGGTGGCAGCGATCATCGCGGGCGGCATCATTCCCGCCGGGCTGGAAATGATGGACCAGCCGGCCACCGCGGCGGTCGAAGAGTTCGTACATGCGGGTTACCCGCTGGACGCGAAGGCGATCCTGCTGTGCGAGTCCGACGGTACTCCCGAGGAGGTCGCCGAAGAGATCGAGCGCATGCGCGAAGTTCTGCAGACGCATGGTGCGACGGAAATTCGTGTGTCGCACGACGAGGCCGAGCGGCTCCGGTTCTGGGCGGGGCGCAAGGCCGCGTTCCCTGCCGCGGGACGGCTGTCGCCGGACTACTACTGCATGGACGGGACGATACCGCGCAAACGGGTGGGCGAGATGCTCGAAGCGATCCAGCGCATGGAGGAGAAGTATGGCCTGCGCTGCATCAACGTGTTCCACGCCGGTGACGGCAATCTCCACCCCTTGATCCTGTTCGATGCCAATCAGGATGGAGAGCTCGAACGGGCCGAGCACTTCGGCGCGGAGATCCTGGAACTCTCGGTCGAGTTGGGTGGCACCGTGACGGGCGAGCATGGGGTCGGGATCGAGAAGATCAACCAGATGTGCAGCCAGTTCTCGCGTGCCGAACTGACCATGTTCTTCCGTGTAAAGGCGGCGTTCGATCCGGCTGGCTTGCTTAATCCGGGCAAGGCCATCCCGACCCTGAACCGTTGCGCCGACTACGGTCGCCTGCGGGTCAGCAGCGGCCAGGTGCCGTACCCCGATCTGCCCAGATTCTGACGCCATGATGACCAAGACTTGGATCCAGTTCCTGCTGGTGACGGTTCCGGTGATGTCGCTGATCGGATCGTGGCTGGCATTGCGGGTGGTGGGAGATCGGCTCACTCGCGCGAAGCATGTACGGAAGACGGAGCTCGAATGAACGATGTGATCGAACGGTGGCGCGAGCAGGTACGCCAGGCAGCGACCGCTGGAAAGGCCCTGTGTCTGCGTGGCGGCGGGACAAAGGATTTCTACGGGCGGGTCCCAGTCGGAGATTTGCTCGACACGCGTGACCATGCGGGGGTTATCGCGTACGAGCCCACCGAACTCGTGGTGACCGCGCGTGGCGGCACGCCGCTGGCCGAACTGGAGAGCCTGCTCGCCGGGGAAGGCCAGCAGCTTGCGTTCGAGCCGCCGCATTTCGGTGACGGGTCGACTGTCGGGGGCTGTGTCGCAGCAGGCCTCTCCGGGCCGCGACGCCAGGGCGCGGGAGCGCTGCGCGACTTCGTGCTCGGTGTGAAGATTCTGGACGGCCGTGGCGATGTTCTCAACTTCGGCGGCCAGGTGATGAAGAATGTTGCGGGCTATGACGTATCGCGCCTGATCGCAGGCAGCCTGGGGACGTTGGGCATCATCCTGGAAGTGTCGCTCAAGGTCCTCCCGCGCCCCGCACATGAGGCGACGGTACGCTTTGCCTTTGATGAGGCCGAGGCGATCGATCACCTCAATCGCTGGGGCGGCCAGCCTCTGCCGGTGTCGGCATCGGCCTGGCATGAGGGTGTTCTCATGCTGCGGCTCTCGGGTGCGGAGCAGGGCGTGAAATCCGCAGTCGCCAAGCTGGGCGGCGAAGTCGTCCCGCCCGATGAGGCTCGAGTGTACTGGACCGGCATTCGCGAGCACACGGCTGCATTCTTCGCCGCCGCGGTCGAATCCGGGGAGGAGCCGAATATGCCCCTTTGGCGCGTGGCGGTTCCCACCGACGCGCCCGGACTCGCGCTGCAGGGTGAGCAGCTGTTGGAGTGGGGTGGGGGCTTGCGCTGGCTGCGCTCGGCCACCGCGATGGAGCACGTTCGTGCGCGCGCTGCCGAGTTGGGCGGGCACGCCACGCTTTTTCGCGGCGGCGATCGCATGGGGGAGGTATTCCATCCGCTGCCCGCACCGATGATGACGATCCACAGCCGTCTGAAGCGGGCATTCGACCCTTCCGGCGTATTCAACCCGGGCCGACTCTACAACGGACTCTGAGACATGCAGACCCAGCTTGCCGATTTCATCAGGGATACGCCGGAAGGCCGCGAAGCCGACGAGATCCTTCGAAAGTGCGTTCACTGCGGTTTCTGTACCGCGACATGTCCCACCTACCAGTTGCTGGGGGACGAGCTCGATGGCCCGCGTGGCCGCATCTATCTGATCAAGCAGCTCCTCGAAGGCCAGAATGTCACCGAGAAGACGCGCCTGCACCTGGATCGCTGCCTGACCTGCCGGGCGTGCGAAACGACCTGTCCGTCGGGCGTCCACTACAGCCGGCTGGCCGACATCGGGCGGCACATCGTCGAGCAGCAGGTGCCGCGCAGGGGTGCGGACCGGCTCGTCAGGTGGGCGCTGCGGGCGTTCGTGCCGCGCACTCGCCTGTTCGGCGCGGCGATGTCCGCCGGCAGAATGGTGCGTCCGGTTCTTCCCGCGGTGCTCAAGGCGAAAGTGCCCGAACTGCGGCCGGCAGGAGCGTGGCCGAAAGCGCGTCACGCCCGTCGCATGATCACCCTCGCGGGTTGTGTTCAGCCGTCCATGGCGCCATCGATCAATGCCGCGGCGGCACGGGTGCTGGATGCGGTCGGGATCACGCTCGTGGAAATGCCCGGTGCCGGATGCTGCGGGGCCGTGCGCTATCACCTTCACGATCAGGACGGCGGGTGCGACGACGCGCGGCGCAATATCGACGCCTGGTGGCCTGCGATCGAGCGTGGCGGGATCGAGGCGATCGTGATGACCGCGTCGGGTTGTGGCATGCAGGTCAAGGATTACGCGCACATGCTGGCCCGCGACCCGGCCTATGCCGAGAAGGCCGAGCGCGTCGCGGCGCTGACCCGCGACGTCAGTGAGATCGTCGCGGCCGAGGGCGAACGCCTCGAGGCGTTGCTGCCGCCGGTCGCGGGGAGCCCGACGCCCGTCGCATTCCACTCTCCATGCACCTTGCAGCATGGGCTGAAGGTGCGCGGCGTAGTCGAGAAACTGCTCGTCGCGGCGGGGTACGCGCCAACACCGGTGCGCGACGCCCATCTGTGCTGCGGGTCCGCGGGGACGTACTCCCTGCTCCAGCCGCAACTGTCGCTGCAGCTCAGGGAGAACAAGCTCGGTGCACTCGCCGAAGGTGGGGCCCGTCTCATCGCGTCGGCCAATATCGGTTGCATCACGCATCTCGAGGCCGGAACGCAGACCCCGGTGCGGCACTGGATCGAACTGATCGACGAGAAGCTGGCCTCCGTCACGCGCTGAGAGGCTGTGAAAGAATGCCGCACCTGTTGCGAGTGCCTCTGAGCACTCCCTGCGGCGTTGCGGGTACCTCCGGAATCGGGTTACGTAGCCCGCTGCACGCTCCGATTTCGTGCTCCCCCGCGCCTTGCCGGGAGCGCCCAGGCGCACTCTCGCTTCGGCGCGGAATTTTTCACGACCTCGGAGGCGGCGCGCGGGCCTTTGCCGCTCTGGGGAAGACTCACTCGCGGGGATTGTTGGAGACGAGCATCTTCGCATCCGCCTCGGCTACCCGCGTTCCGTCCTGGTTGGTGCAAACGCCTGACAGGGTTACTATCCCGCCCTTGTGTTTGGGCTTCTCCGCGCGCGCGATCGCCGTCCACACGATCGTCAGGGTATCGCCTGCCATCACGGGGGCGAGAAAGCGTGAAGCATGCTCGACATAGGCGATTGCCGTGCCGTGAAACAGCATGCCCAGTTGTGCGGCCATGAACGACGTGGTCAGGTAACCGTGTGCGATGCGGTTGCCGTAGCGCGACTGTTCGGCAAAGCGCTGATTGGTGTGTAGCGGGTTGAAGTCGCCGAATAACCCCGCACCGAGAACGAGATGTGTTTCGGTCAGGGTCATCGTGGTTTCGAAGTTGTCGCCGTCGCTGATTTCGTTGAAGCCGCGCCCAAGGAACATGTTTTCTCCATTGCGTCCATTGCGGGTCGTCAAGGGTGTGATTTATGTCACGGACGCCTGATGGGCATCGCCTTGGCCGACGCCCCGGAATGGGGATTGATGATTATCATTCGTTACTCAACGATTCTGTCACATCATGCCGCTAACCGTCGAAACCTGTGTTGCCCGCCATACCGGAGACAGACTGGAGCAGCAGGATCGTGTTGCGCTGTTCGCACATCCAAGGCGTCCCGGCATGATGATGGCGGTGCTTGCCGACGGCATGGGCGGGCACAGTGGCGGCGCGCTCGCTGCGGAGCAGGTTCTGCTCAAGGCGAAGCAGAATTTCGAGACCTATTCGCCGGCGTCGGAGACGCCGCGGCACCTGCTCGAGAGCATCGTCAATGAGGCCCATCTGGTGATCCGCCTGACGCGCTTTACCACCGAGAAGGATCCGCACAGCACGGCCGTCGTGCTCATGCTCCAGCCCGGTCGCGTCGACTGGGCGCACTGCGGCGACTCGCGTCTCTATCACTTTCGCGGTGCCTCGACAGCCAGTCGAAGCCTCGATCATTCCCTCGTCGGGGAATTGCAGCGCAAGGGCAAGCTCGACGAGGCTGGCGCACTCAACCATCCCCAACGCAACGTCCTGCTGTCGTGCCTCGGAAGCGAACGCGAACCGAAGGTCGATTACGGCGAAATTTCACCTCTCGTCGCGGGCGACAGTTTCCTGCTCTGCTCGGACGGGCTGTGGGCGTACTTCTCGGATGAAGAACTCGGAGAGGCGATTTCCAGCTTGCCGCCGCGCGAAGCCGCACGTGTGCTTGTGGATCAGGCGCGTGAGCGTGCACTCGGATCGGGTGACAACATCTCGCTTTCGATCGTCAAGCTGGTGGATGCGCCGACCAACGGCGCCGCGGCAGGTCATTCCGCACGCCTCCGATAAGTCTTTCTGGCGCACGCGCCTCGTGCGTCTTGCGGGGTCCCGAGTCTCCCCACAGGCCGGGTTTCGAACCCCGTGCGGGAAAAACAACGTTGCGATTGACGCTGGGGTCAGTATTATCTTGTCTTTGCGCCGCTTTTGACCCCGCTGCCCCCCCATAAGGGTGATGCAGAATGTGACCTCGCGGGGCAACAATTGATGCGTTCGTCCGGCTGGCCTCTGTTCAGGGCGAGACGAATTCGGACGATGGTGTCGCGACTGGCCGAAACCGGCTTGCGCATCGGGACACCTGCACCAGGTTTCATCCTTTAAATCTGTCAGGGAGGACAGCCAATGCCTCTGTTAATCGGAGTGCCTTCGGAGCCTGTTTCGGACGAACGACGCCTGTCGGTCGTGCCGGAGGTCGTGAAGAAATATCTTGGCCTCGGGGCACAGGTCCTGATCGAATCGGGAGCCGGGCAGCGCGCCCACTATCGCGACGAGGCCTTCGCGGACGCGACATTCGCCGAGAACCCGGCCGACCTGTTCGCCGCAGCCGATGTGGTGTTCTGCGTTCAGCCACCACCGGCCAAGATGCTTGCGAAGATGAAGCCGGGAAGCGTGTTGATCGGGCTGCTTCAGCCGTGGTCGGATGCGAAGCGCGTCAAGCAGTTGATGGACAAGCAGATCACTTCATTCGCACTGGAGCTCGTGCCGCGTATTTCGCGGGCGCAGAGCATGGATGCGCTTTCGAGTCAGGCGGCGGTAGCGGGCTATGAATGTGCGTTGATCGCGGCCGATCACAGCCCCAAGTTCTTTCCGATGCTCACCTATGCGGCCGGCACGATTCGGCCGGCCAAGGTGCTGGTGATCGGTGCCGGCGTGGCCGGATTGCAGGCAATTGCCACTGCGCGCCGTATCGGGGCGATGGTGGAAGCCTACGACGTGCGCCCCGAGGTCCGCGAACAGATCGAGTCTCTCGGTGCGAAGTTCGTCGACACTGGCGTGTCGGCGGCGGGTGCCGGAGGCTATGCACGCGAACTGACCGAGGAGGAGAAGGCGCAGCAGGCCGAGCGGCTTGGCAAGGCAGTCGCTCAGTGTGACGCGCTCATTACTACCGCCGCGATTCCCGGCAAGAAGGCGCCCCGCATCATCACTGCGGCGATGATCGAGCGGATGAAGCCGGGATCGGTCGTCGTGGACATGGCGGCCGAGACGGGCGGAAACGTCGAGGGAACGGTCGCCGGCGAGAAGAAGTGGATTGGTGATGTGCTGGTGATTGGCCCGACCAATATCGCCAGCCGCATGCCCGTACATGCATCCGAGATGTATGCGAAGAACATCTTCAACTTCATTTCGCCTTTCATCAAGGACGGTGCATTGGCGCTGGACTGGGAAGACGACGTGATCGCCGGTGCCTGCCTGACCCACGCGGGCGAGGTCAGGCATGCCGGCGTCAAAGAAGTGCTCGGACTGTAAGCGGAGGACGCGAAGATGGAAGGCTTTACCGCACTGTACATATTCATGCTGGCGGCGTTCACCGGTTACGAGGTGATTTCGCGCGTGCCGGTGATCCTGCACACCCCGCTGATGTCGGGGTCGAACTTCATTCATGGCGTGGTTCTGGTGGGGGCGATGGTCGCACTTGGCAAGGCGGACCCGGATGAGCCGCTGCAACTGGTGATCGGCTTCATTGCCGTGTTTCTCGGCGCGGCCAACGCAGCCGGCGGTTACGTGGTGACCGAGCGCATGCTGGCCATGTTCAAGACCCGCAAGACCAAGGAAGGGGGCGCCCAATGACTTCTAACTGGTTCGTCAATGCGTCCTATTTCGTGGCCGCAGTCGTATTCATCCTCGGCCTGAAGGCGATGAGTTCGCCGGTCACCGCGCGCAAGGGGATCGTCTGGGCCGGGTTTGCGATGGTGGCGGCAACCGTCGTGACCTTCTTCATTCCGGGACTCAACAACATCGGCCTCATGGTCCTCGCCATCGTCCTCGGCGGCGGCGTGGCCTGGTGGTCGGGCAAGATCGTCAAGATGACCGACATGCCACAGATGGTCGCCATCTACAACGGCATGGGCGGCGGCGCTGCTGCGGGCATCGCGGCGGTCGAACTGGTAAAGGGCGTCCCGCACAATGCCGTCACCTCGACGCTGCTGGTGCTCGGGGCGATCATCGGTTCGGTCGCGTTTTCGGGTTCGTGCGTCGCATTCGCCAAGCTCCAGGGCTTGATGAACAAGGCCATTCGCCTGCCGCAGCAGAACAACATCAACTTCTTTCTGACCTTGCTGACTTTCGGCGTGGGTCTGACGGTGGGTTATTCGTCCTCGCCGTCCGGCTTCGAGATCTTCCTCTTCTTCGCGCTGGCGCTCGCCCTCGGTGCGGTCCTGGTACTGCCCATCGGTGGCGCCGACATGCCGGTGGTGATCTCGTTGCTGAATGCCTTTACCGGTCTTGCCGTCGGTTTCAAGGGCTTCGTGCTCGGGAATCCGGCGCTGATCGTAGCCGGTATCGTCGTCGGTGCGTCGGGCATGCTGCTCACGCAGTTGATGGCCAAGGCGATGAATCGCCCGATCCGGAACATCATCTTCTCGCCGATCACGGGTGAAGCGGTTGCGTCCGACGGTACCGAGGTGCAGGGCAGCATCCGCGACCTTTCGCCGCTGGATGCCGCGTCACTGATGCGCTACGGGCAGAAGGTCATCGTCGTCCCGGGGTACGGGATGGCGGTTGCCGGCGCCCAGCACAAGGTATGGGAGATGGCACAACTGCTCGAGGAAGGTGGGGTCGAGGTCAAATTCGCGATCCATCCGGTGGCCGGGCGCATGCCGGGACACATGAACGTATTGCTCGCCGAGGCGGGCGTGCCTTACGACAAGATCTTCGACCTCGAAGAGATCAACGCCGACTTTTCACAGGCCGACGTTGCGCTCGTGATCGGTGCGAACGATGTGGTGAACCCGGTCGCCCGCACTGACAAGTCGAGTCCGATCTACGGCATGCCGATCCTGAATGCCGACATGGCGCAGAACGTCATCGTCGTCAAACGGGGCAAGGGCGCCGGTTACTCGGGGATCGAGAATGCGCTGTTCTACAAGGACAACTGCCGGATGCTGTACGGCAGCGCGCAGGACGTGATCGGCCAGGTCATCACGCACGTGAAGGAACTCGAAGTGTGACCGCTCGAACGGCGTGTGCTGCATGTTGCAGCCACGCCGTTGTCACGTCGGACGGTCTCAAGATCGCCCAGGCGGGTCGATAGGGCGGGAATTCGTCACCCAGTTCCGAGGTTTGCGCATGACGCGTCTTGGGCTCCTACTGTTTGTCGTAATGCTGCCGTCTGGTGCCGTGTGGGCACAACTGGGCGGCCCGGACGAAGCGCAGGCCGCACCACGCGCGGCGGCCGCGCCGGCGCAGCGCAATGACTTCCGCAAACTGAGCGGGTACGCATTTCCGCAGGTGTCGGATACGGTACGCGACATGCAGAACCTCGCCCATGCTATGCAGTTGCGTGACTACTGCGCCGACGCGCGTATTCCGGATGAGTTCGTGAGAGTGCAACTTGCGCGCTTCAGCCTGATCACGGCGCGAGAGGAAAACTGCCAGACCCTGCTGGACTACTGATCAGGCCAGCGGTCGGTCGCCTGCATTGCGCGCGAGGAGGTCTTGAAAGGCGGCGGGGGGCATGGACGGGCCGAACAGCGGTCCCTGCTGCAGATGGCACCCAAGCGCGGTGAGGAATGCCTGTTGCGCCTTGCTCTCGACGCCGCGAGCGAGGATTTCCAGCCCGAGTACGGTGGCCATGCTCGCGATCGCTTCGACGATCGCCTCGCTGTCTTCGTTCTTGCCCACCTTGCCGACGAGCGTGCTGTCGAGTTTGAGGGCGCCAATGGGATAGCGCTTGAGGCCCGGGATATAGGCAAGTCCCTGACCGAAATCGTCGATCGCAAGACGGACGCCTTCGCGCCGCAGTGCGGTGAGCGTCTTCATAACCTCTTCTGACGCTTCGTTCAGGATCTGCTCCTCGAAGTCGAGCTCGAGCCGGTCCTTGCGGATGCCGGATGCGCTCACCGCACTTGCGACCGCCAAGACAAGTCCCCCTCCAAGAAGCTGTTCATTGGCAACGTTCACGGTAAGTCCCGGAGCGTCATGGCCTTCCGGCCATGCGGCAGCATGAACGCATGCGTTTCGAAGCACCCAGTCGCTCATCTGTGCGAGCACGCCGCGCTCCCGTGCCTCATGCCTGAATCGATTGAAGGGCAACAGCCCTAGCTCCGGATGAGACCAGCGCAGCAGAGCTTCGCCGCTGCGGATTCGTCCGGTTCGCGTATCGACCAGCGGTTGAAAGTGAATCTCGAGCTGATCGAAGTCCACGTTCGCGCCGTCAGGCAGAAGCAAGGCGTCGAGTATTCTGTCGTTGTCGGGCCGGGGCTGCTTGAGGAGCGCACCGTTTGCCGGTCCGGCACCTGAAGAGGGAAGCACCAGTACCCGCCATCCCCGCTTTGGGCCCGGCAAGACCCGAGCCTGGAGCGCTGTTTTCCGATCCTTGATCCGGACCTGCGCAAGCTGCGGTCCGACCGAATCGGGCCATGTGATGTCGAGGCAGGTGTTTGCGGGGCGCCCCACCAGACTGGCCCGGTCTCGCCCCAGGGCGTTCAGGGCAACTGCATTGGCCGCTGCGATGGTATCCGTTTCGTCGACCACGATCACCGGTTGCTCGAGCGCAGCCGCGAGACGCGGCCACAGACTGTCGGTGCGGCGCCTCGCTTCGGAGTACGTTTCCGCGATGATGTCCGGGCTCAGGATCAGTGCATGCACGCCAGGCCTGATGCGGGCGGCGGCGATGAATCGCAGATTGCGCTGGCGCCCGCCGGGAAGCGCGACGCGGAGGCTTCCCCGCATCTCCCCCTGGATGAACAGCCGCGCACGCGCGTCCAGGAATGCGCGCTCGTCGGGGAAAAGGCTGGCAAGGGGCTTCCCCGCGATCTGACGATAGTCGCGCTCGAGCAATCGACATGCAGCACTGTTGGCTTCCAGGACGACTTCGTCGCCGGTGATGATCAATCCCTCGTCGATCAGTTCCAGCAGCGCGAGATAAAGGCCGGTTTCCAGCCCCTCGGAAAAATCACCGACGAAAGCCTCATGAGGCGGGTGATCGTCCTTCGGTCCGATGCCTGCATTCATTGTGACGGCCATTCCAGTATCCGGGGTGCGTCCTGTGACGTTCTCGCGGTTCGTGTGCGATGGAAACGCCAGGTTCGAAAGCAGGATACTTGAAACGGCCGGACAGGATCGTCGGAATAGCGGGGCATCCTGCCCCTATTTTCGGCCGAGGCCGCCGAGCAGGGCCGCGATGGGGCGCTTGGGCCGGTGTGTCGCCGGGCGAGCTAACGCGTCGGGGGCAAGGCCTGAAGTTGCGTCGCCACCGGCCTCCACTTCGGGGGCGGTAGACACATACGGCTTGCTGTAGTCGAATCCATCGGCGGCGACTGTTCCGCGCCCCTTCGGCCGGCGCGCGTCAGCCGGACGGCCCGCAGCCCGCGGCGGCGCGGGCGTGCGGGCAGGTTCGGCGGCGCTGCGCTCGGGGCGGGCATTGCGTCTCTTGCGACTGCCGGCCTCAGCGAAATCGGGCTCGGGGTCGAATCCGGCTACCATCTCCTGCGGAATCTCGAACTTGATCAGCTTCTCGATCTCGCTCAGATGTTGTTTCTCTTCTGCGCACACCAGGGACACCGCGCGCCCCTGGCGTCCGGCACGGCCGGTCCGGCCGATCCGGTGAATATAGTCCTCGGCCGTATGCGGCAATTCGAAGTTGATCACCAGCGGCAGATCATCGATGTCGAGGCCGCGTGCTGCGACATCGGTGGCAACCAGAACACGAAGCTTGCCCGACTTGAAGGCTTCCAGCGTTTCGGTTCGTTGTGCCTGACTCTTGTCGCCGTGAATGGAGTCTGCCGCGATGTCGTGGCGCTCGAGAAAGTGGGCGAGGCGGCCGCACAACATCTTGGTATCGACGAACACCAGCGCCTGAATGTCGGGTTCGTGACGCAGCATGTGCGCAAGCAGGTTGCGTTTGAGACCGGCGGATACGGGGTGCACCCGATGCGCGATCGTTTCCGAAACCATGTTGCGGCGCGCCACCTCGATCAGCTGCGGGTTCTTCAGCATGCGGTCGGCGAGCTTCTTGATCTCCTCGGAGAAGGTGGCGGAGAAAAGCAGGCTCTGCCGTGCCGCCGGAAGCAGGTCGAGAATACGGCGGATGTCGGGAATGAAACCCATGTCCAGCATGCGATCGGCTTCGTCGAGAACGAGCACTTCGACCTGGCCGAGGTGGATGCTTTTCTGTTGCACGTGATCGAGCAGGCGGCCCGGCGTGGCGACCACGATCTCGACCCCACGGCGGAGCTCCTCCGTTTGCGCGCGCATGTCGACCCCACCGTAGATGCATACGGAGCGCAGGGGAACATACTTGCTGTAGGTCTCGACCGATTCATGCACCTGAACTGCAAGCTCCCGTGTTGGCGCGATAATCAGCGCGCGGACGGGATGGCGTGCAGGACTTGCCGATGTGTTCGCGTGCCGCGACAGGCGCTGGATCAGCGGCAGCGTGAAGCCCGCAGTCTTGCCGGTGCCCGTCTGCGCGCCGCCCATGACGTCGAGCCCTTGCAGGATGACCGGGATGGCTTGCTGCTGAATCGGGGTTGGATCGGTATAGCCGGATTCGGCTACTGCGCGTTGCAGCTCGGGAATGAGCCCGAGGTCGGCGAAGCTCATAGGCGCCTTTCGAGTATGGAGGCGGCCGCGAGCACCTTGCGCCAGTAGGGCGCTTGATCGAACAGTGGCCGGAGGCTGTTGCGTCCGGCAAAGTCTCCGCTGTGCGACGGCCTGAATCATTGAAAAACGAAATTATACACGTGTGCGCGAGGTCTTTTCTTCACAACTTGTTCCGCAATCGCCCGGCGCGCAAGGCCCTTGTCCGCTGCTCACTTCCGGAGCGCAAGGTAGGCAGTGACTTCCTCCCGATCGTGGTACAGGTGCTTGATGCGCAGATCGTACGCGCCCACGCTCGACAGGCGTTTGTGAATCAGGGCCCGGCACTGTCCGATAGCTTCGAGGCGTTTCTTCATCGGCAGTTTGAGGTTGAAGATCGATCGTCGGCAACGGCCGGTTCCGACCCAGTCGGCAACAAGTGACGCAATGCGCGACGGCTGCTCGACCATGTCGCATACCATCCATTCCACGGGCCGCTTCGGGCGCCAGGTGAAGCCGTCCGCGCGAAGATGCTCGACCATGTCGGTGGCCATCACGGATGGAGCCATGTTGCCATTGTCCACAGCGGTGACGTGGAGGCCGCGATGCGCCAGTTGCCAGGTCCATCCGCCCGGAGCGGCACCCAGGTCGACGGCCCTGAGACCGGCGCGCAGCGTGTTGGAGCGTTCCTCCTCGGTGAGCAGCGTGAATATGGCCTCGGACAGTTTCAGTGTGGAACGACTGCCGGCTTCGCGCGGCATTCGCAGGCGCGGAATTCCCATGGGCCAGAGAGCCGCGTGGCCCGGGAGCGCCGCGCCGAGCCACGCCGCATGCGCGCTGGTGAAGAGCACGTGCAGCTCGGCAAGATCCTTGCGCCGGGGGCGAAGTGCACCGGCTTTCTCCAGGGCCGCCTCGAGCAGGGGAGCAAAACGGCGGCAGAAGCCTGACTGCTGTTTCGCTTCGTCGGTGTCGGGTGTCTCGAGGTTCACTGCGGAAAACCGCTGCCCGGCGCTTCTGGCGAGCGCCACCAGCGGTGTCGCTCGATCACGCTCGGGCAGATCGTCGACGCGGGCGAACCAGGGCAGCAGCTCGCGTGCGAAGATCATGTCGCGCCAGTGACAGGCCTCGGCCAATTCGCGGAACGGGACCCCCTCGCTCGCTTCGAAGACCACGAAGGCATCGCCGGGCCGCGCACGGACGAAACCGTTAAGTCCGATGCCGGATGCGAACCGGTCCAGTTCACCCGCGAGATCCTTCTCGAAGCCGGTGCGGCACAGGGCGAGCAGGCCGAAGGCGAGCGCGTCCGAGCCAGGCGGGAGCGGGTTGTGGTCTGTAGTCGGCATCGGTCCTTGCTCGTGGGCGTGTTCGAGTGACGTATCATCCCTCACTGGTCGCGGATGATAAGCCCCTGGCGGACGCGGGCAAAGCGCGACCGGCACGGGAACCACGAGAGGTCTTGGAGGATGCGGGCCGACAGGAGGGGCGAATGGAGTACCGGACGCTGGGTGACAGTGAGCTGCGGGTGTCGCGCATATGCCTGGGTACGATGACGTTCGGGCAGCAGAACAGTGCGGTCGACGCGCACGCACAGCTCGATTTCGCCCTTGCGCAAGGCATCAATTTCATCGATACCGCGGAGATGTACGCGGTTCCGGCGCGGGCGGAGACTTGTGGCGCGACAGAAAGCATCATCGGTGAGTGGCTGAAGCGCCAGCCACGCGACAGGATCGTGCTCGCTACGAAGGTGACCGGTCCGGCGCGTGCCCTGAAATGGATCAGGGGTGGCCCGCCGGCGCTCGACGGCGCCAACATCCGGGCTGCGATCGAAGGCAGTCTCAAGCGACTGCGCACCGACTACGTGGATCTTTATCAGTTGCACTGGCCGGAGCGCAATCAGCCCCTCTTCGGTCAGTGGGCTTTCGATCCGTCCAGGGAGCGTGAGGGCACGTCGATCCGCGCGCAGCTCGAGGTGCTGGCCGATCTGGTGAAGGAGGGGAAGATCCGCTACGTGGGTCTGTCGAACGAGCATCCGTGGGGCGTGATGCAGTTCATCCGCCTTGCGGAGGAGCATGATCTGCCTCGGATCGTGTCCGTACAGAACGCCTACAGTCTGCTCAACCGTGTGTTCGAGTACGGGCTGGTCGAGGTCTGCTACCGCGAGCGTGTCGGCCTGCTTGCGTATTCGCCACTGGCGTTCGGTCATCTGAGCGGGAAGTATCGGGCCAATCCGGCCGCGCGCGGCCGATTGACCGAGTTCGAGAATTTTGGGCAGCGCTATGTCAAACCGAACGTGTCCCCGGCGGTGGAAGCCTACGTCGAGCTCGCTCATCGCCACGGCATGTCGCCTGCGACGCTCGCGCTGGCCTTTGTCTACGCGCGCTGGTTCGTAGCGAGCACGATCATCGGTGCCACCACCATGGCGCAATTGGAGGAAAATGTTTCCGCGTCGCGTATCGAACTTCCTGTCGAACTCGTCGACGAGATCGATGCGGTGCACCTTCGCTATACGAACCCGGCGCCCTGATGGCTCCGTGGTCGGCAACGGACCAATTTACTGTACCGGAGGCGGCATCTGCAACGTGTCGCGACCGGGTAGGTCCGGAACTGTACGCGGACGAATCAGGGCTTCGCCAGGTTGTGGCAGCTTCGACGGAACGACTTCCATATTGTTCATCAGCATGTAGTCGTTCATGTCGCGCCAACCTGCGTATACTGCGGCTTTCAGCGCCCCGGGGTTGAGCAGATAGCAGTCCTCGAGCGAGCGACCTGCGTGCCGGCAGGCGCTGCCTACCGCACGCCCCTCGGCTTCGACCGCAGCGGCCACCTTCTGGGGATCCGGAATGTCGAGCAGTTCGTAGAGCGAATCGCATCCGGCGAGCAGCGGGAACAGCATCAGGACGAGGCAGCGTTTTGCGGGCATGGGTCAGAGGATAGCGTGAGCGAGGGAGCTTGCAAGCTATATCGACACCTTCCGGACAATCTTGATCCGGATGGCGAAAATTTCGAGGATCGTCCCGATGCGAACTCACATGGTGTGGTCGTGGCAGTGATGCGGAGCGAGTGGGCGTGACCCGTTTCGAGTGGCCCTATGCGCGCGTGTTTGCCCACCGATGCGGCGGCCGGCTGGCGCCCGAGAACACTTTGAGGGCTCTGGACGCAGCGGCAGGCTGGTGTGGTGGTGTCGAGTTCGATGTGATGCTCAGCGGCAGCGGATCTCCCGTCCTGATCCATGACGAGACGCTCGAGCGTACGACCAACGGCAGGGGTCGGGTTGCCGACACGTCGGACCAGGTATTGCGCACGCTCGACGCTGGGTCATGGTTCGGACCGGCCTTTGCCGGCGAGCGCCTTCCCACGCTCGCCGAGGCGGGGCGGCGATGTGTGGCCCTGGGGCTCGATGCGAATGTGGAAATCAAGCCGTCATCGGGACAGGACGAGTTGACGGGGCAGATCGTCGCGCGCGAGGTCAGGTTGCTGTGGGCGAACGCGAGCCGTCCTCCGCTGCTTTCGTCGTTTTCGGAAGCCGCCTTGCGCTCGGCCGCCGAGCTTGCCCCGGAGTTGCCGCGTGGACTGCTGGTCGAGGAGATCCCGCGTGACTGGCTGCGGCGCTGCCGCGCACTTGGTGCGGTTGCGCTCCATGCCGATACGCGTTTTCTCGACCAACGGAAGGTCCGCGCCGTGGTCGACGCCGGCTTGTGGCTGGTGGGCTACACGGAGAATGGACCCGCTCGCGCGCGCAGCCTGTTCGGGTGGGGCGTGAACTGCCTTATCACGGATCGGCCTGATCGGATCGCGGCTCCGAATTGATGGACCTCTTGAGGCCGGCTGCATCGAAGTTCGAATTCTTGACTGGGGGGCGGTCGCCCCATACCATCCGCTCTTTTCCTGTGAGCATCGCACCGTGAGCACACAGCAGCAGCTATTCGGATCGATCTCAGCCGACATGGACGCTGTCGACGCGGTCATACGTCGGCGCCTGCATTCGGATGTGGTGCTCATACGTCAGGTCGCCGAGTACATCATCAACAGCGGCGGCAAGCGACTGCGCCCGGCCCTGGTGCTGCTTTCGGCAAGTGCCATGGGCTACCGTGGAACAGACCATCATGAACTGGCGGCAGTGGTCGAATTCATACACACGGCCACCCTCCTGCATGACGACGTCGTGGACGAATCCGAGTTGCGTCGCGGAAACAAGACGGCAAACGCCCTTTTCGGCAATGCGGCATCGGTGCTGGTGGGCGACTTCCTGTATTCGCGTGCGTTTCAGATGATGGTCGGGGTGAGCGACATGCGGGTGATGCAGGTTCTCGCCGATGCGACCAACGTCATTGCCGAAGGCGAAGTCCTGCAGCTTCTCAACTGTCACAACGCAGATGTGGATACCGAGGATTATCTTCGGGTCATCCGCTACAAGACTGCGAAGCTGTTCGAAGCTGCGACTCGCCTGGGCGCAATCCTTGGCGGTGCGGATGCGGCCCGCGAGGATCGGCTTGCGGCGTTCGGGATGCATCTCGGAACGGCATTTCAGATCGTCGACGACGTACTCGACTATTCGTCGGAGGAAGCTGCGACCGGCAAGCATCTCGGTGACGATCTGGCCGAAGGCAAGCCGACATTACCCTTGATATTCGCGATGCTTCGCGGGACCCGGGAGCAGGTTGCGCTGGTGCGCCGGGCGATCGAGACGGGTGGTCGGAATGATTTCCCCGCAGTTCTGGACACGATTCTGGCCACGGGAGCGCTTGACGAGGCGCGTAAGCGCGCGGAAGCAGAGGCTTCTCTCGCGGCGGAATTGATCGAAGATATGCCTTCTTCCATTTTCAAGGACGCACTGCTAAAATTAGCGTCCTTTGCGGTCGAGCGGAATTACTGATCGGCTACGGAAACGTCGGGGAATAGCTCAGCCTGGTAGAGCACTGCGTTCGGGACGCAGGGGCCGGAGGTTCGAATCCTCTTTCCCCGACCAATGAATTGACACAAATGAGAAAGCCGGTCCGTCAGGACCGGCTTTCTCATTTTTATATCGTCGTATCTGGGCATAAAAAAAGCCCGGCGAACCGGGCCTTTTTCACGTCAAGCTGCGATGGTCACTCGGCGGGCCGAATGTTCGCTGCTTGCTTGCCCTTCGGGCCATTGGTCACGTCGAACGTGACTTTCTGATTTTCAGCCAGGGACTTGAAACCGTTGCCCTGAATGGCCGAGAAATGTGCGAAAAGATCTTCGCCGCCATCAGTCGGGGTAATGAATCCGAAACCCTTGGCGTCGTTGAACCACTTGACAGTACCTGTTGCCATGACATGCTTCCTTGCAATGATATGGAATATGGGCGAATGCCCGGAATAACGAGAATCAAGGCTTGGAGCTGTCGAACTGGGGTACCGCTGAAAGGGGCACTGCGTAAGAGCTGACATACTTTGAAAACCCGCTGCGCGCAGTATGAGGCCAATGCCTGTCCGTCGCAAGCACTTTCTGGTGACCTGGTTCGGACGATTGACGTCGACGTCAACCTGACTTAAGGTCGCGGCCTGCCATAGATATCCAGTCAGCCGAAGGAGACTCAAGCATGAAGATCGAGAACAGCGTGTTCGTGGTGACCGGTGGTGGTTCCGGTCTTGGTGCGGCAACGGCGCGAATGCTGGTCGAGGGCGGCGGACGCGTGGTACTTGCGGATGTCAATCGCGATGCGGGCGAGGCGATTGCAGCCGAGCTGGGCGAGGCCGCGGCCTTTGTCGCTACGGACGTCACCGACGAGGCCAGTGCCAGGGCCGCGATCGAGCGCGCCGTGACCGGATTCGGGGGGCTGCAGGGACTGGTCAATTGCGCGGGAATCGCTCCGGCCGAGAAGGTCGTCGGGCGCGAGGCGCCGCATCGGCTGGAGTCCTTCTCCCGCGTCGTCGGCGTCAACCTCATTGGCAGTTTCAACATGATGCGCCTTGCAGCCGATGTGATGTCGAAGGCGCAACCCGATATTGAGGGCGAGCGGGGGGTGATCGTGAGTACTGCATCGGTCGCGGCGTTCGACGGTCAGATCGGGCAGGCCGCATATGCTGCCTCCAAGGCGGGCATTGTCGGTCTCACGCTTCCGGTGGCGCGCGAGTTGTCCCGCTTCGGCATTCGCGTGATGACCATCGCCCCGGGGATCATGGAGACGCCGATGCTGATGGGCATGCCGCAGGAAGTGCAGGATTCGCTGGGCAAGATGGTTCCCTTCCCGTCGCGTCTGGGGCGTCCGGCCGAATTCGCTGCGCTGGTGCGTCACATCATCGAGAATGCGTACCTCAATGGTGAGGTGATTCGCCTCGACGGGGCGATTCGGATGGCGCCCAAGTGAGGGCGTGTCCGCCTCGCCCGGGTTGAGCCCCGGGTGAACCTTTCGCTTGCGCCGTTGGTCAGGCGGGTAAAGTGTGCTACAAGGTGCGCGTCGCGCAATGCCCGTCATTCACGGGCCTTCCAGACCACGTGGCAAGTCCGACATGAGTTCTGCTGAAACTGCCGTTTCCCCTGCCGTCGAACAGGCCGGGGAGTGTTATCACTGCGGCTTGCCCGTTCCTCCGGACAGCGATCACTACGTCGCGATCGACGGCGTGGAACGCAGGATGTGCTGCGTCGGCTGCGAGGCCGTGGCACGCTCCATCGTCGACAGCGGCCTGGCTGATTACTATCGGCACAGGGATGCGATGCCCGAGCCGCAGAAGGAGGCCCTGCCGGTAGAACTACGCGAACTGGGCCTGTTCGATCACCCCGATTTCCAGAAATCATTCGTTCAACCGGTCGGTGACCACGAACGCGAAGCCTCGCTGATTCTCGAGGGCATTACGTGTGCTGCCTGCGTCTGGCTGAACGAACAGCACGTTGCACGGCAACCGGGCGTATCTCTGATCGAGGTGAATTACGCGACCCGGCGCGCACGTGTGCGCTGGGACGAAACGAGGACGAAACTGTCCGAGATTCTTGCCGCAATACAGGCGATCGGCTACCGCGCCTACCCCTATGACGCCGAGCGTTCCGAGCAGATTGCACAGCGCGAACGCAGATCGATGCTGTGGCGCGTGTTCGTGGCCGGCTTTGGCATGATGCAGGTCATGATGTACGCCTATCCGGCGTACATCGCTGGAGAGGGGGACCTCTCCCCCGATGCCGATCTGCTGATGCGTTGGGCGAGCCTGATTCTGACCTTGCCAGTGGTGTTGTATTCGGCCGCACCGTTCTTTCAGCGCGCGCTGCGCGATGTCAAGCTGCGACGGCTGGGGATGGACGTGCCGGTCGCGCTAGGTGTCGGAAGCGCATTCGCGGCGAGCGTATGGGCGACGCTGACGCATGGGCCGGAGGTCTATTTCGATTCGGTCACGATGTTCGTCTTTCTCTTGCTTTGCGGTCGCTACCTCGAGATGCTGGCGCGCCAGAAGGCCGTTCGTGGCGTGGAGGAACTCGGCAAGGTCATCCCCGTTTTCGCGGAACGCCTGGAGGCCATGTCCGCGCATGGCACGAGGGTACCGGTTTCGCAACTGGTACCGGGTGATCGTGTGAGGGTCAGGCCGGGCGAGGTCATTCCGTCCGATGGGCTGGTGCTGGAGGGCGAGAGCGAGGCGAACGAGGCACTGCTCACCGGCGAGAGTCGGCCGGTCGTCAAGCGTGCGGGTGCAAGCGTGACCGGGGGCAGCATCAATGTCGCAAGTCCACTTGTGATCCGGGTGACGCAGGTCGGAGACGCGACGCGCCTCGCGGCAATTCGCAGGCTGATGGACAGGGCGGCCGCCGACAGGCCGGCCATCGCCACCCAGGCGGACAGGGTGGCTCGGGTGTTCATCGTGGCATTGTTGAGTCTTGCAGCTCTGACCTGGGTCGGCTGGCAGTTCATCGATCCGGATCGAGCACTGTGGGTTTTCGTGTCAGTGCTCGTGGTTGCGTGTCCATGCGCGCTGTCATTGGCCACGCCGACAGCGCTGACGGTGGCGACCGACTCGCTCGCGCGCATGGGCGTGCTGGTTACCCGTGGGCATGCGATCGAAACCCTGGCAAGGGCGAACAGGTTCGTATTCGACAAGACCGGAACGCTCACCCTGGGTGAGATGCGGGTCGATGCAGTGGTAGTCCTCGACGGGTCCGACCGGACGAGCGTGCTTGCGATCACGGCGGCACTGGAGCAGGCCTCGGAACATGCGGTCGCGGCCGCCGTTCGTCTCGAAGCCGGCGACCTCGAGTTGCCGGCAGTGGAGCACCTGCGTTCCATAACCGGGCAGGGCGTGGAGGGGTGGATCGGAACAGAGCACATGCGGGTCGGGCGCCCGGAGTTCGTCGCAGAACTTGTCGGGACAGAGCCGCCCGTCGAGCTGGCAGAGCTGGAGAACGATGGCGCCACGTTGATTGCGCTCGGCGCGCGCGCACGTTGGCGTGCGCTGTTCAGACTTGCGGACGTTGTGCGCCCGGATGCGTCGGCCCTGATCGGACGGCTTTCGCAAGAGGGCATACCGACTGCGATCATCAGCGGAGATGCGGTGGCGGCAGTTGATGCGGTCGCGGGACGCGTCGGTGTCGACGAGGCGCATGCCGGGATGACGCCGCGGGACAAGCAGGCGTGGGTTGAAGCGAAGCAGCGTGAACCGGGTGCGATCGTCGCAATGGTGGGGGACGGGGTCAACGACGCACCGGTGCTCGCGCAGGCACAGGTTTCGGTAGCGATGGGAGGCGGGACCGATCTGGCCCGGAACCAGGCCGACATCGTGCTGCTCTCGGAGAGCCTTGCCGGATTGGCGCGCGGCATCAGTCTGGCGCGGCGTACGCTGCAGATCATCCGGCAGAACCTGTGGTGGTCCTTCACCTATAACTTCACGTCGGTGCCGCTGGCAATGATGGGCTTGATCACGCCGTGGATGGCCGGTATCGGAATGGCCGGCAGTTCCCTGCTGGTCGTGCTCAACGCGCTGCGTCTGCAGGTACGGGCCGGAGGGAAAGGCTGACCATGGGACTGTACCTGCTCATACCCCTGTCGGTCGTGCTGGTGTTCGTCATCGGGGTGATTTTCTGGTGGTCGGTGCGCTCCGGGCAATATGATGATCTGGAAGGGCCCGCTTACCGGCTGCTGCTTGACGATCGGGACGCACCCGTCAAAGAAGACGCGGCAATAGAAGATGCGGACCCTTCGGGCGAAGGCGCAGGTGAGACGGGAAGTACCGAGGAAGAACGTTCGGACGAGCGGCGCGGGCCTGATCGGTGAGCGTTTCGGCAGGTGGGCTGCCGGAGCGCATACCTGTAGCGGTGTCCGATTCAACTCATGTCACTTACAGTAACATCTGTTGACATAAGTCAAAGCCCCATGGAGTGCGCAAAGGCATACTCAAGCCATGGTTTTGGTGGCCGTCCCAAGCACGAGCGGGGCGGTTCCGAAGTAAGGTTTTTTGTCTCTCTGTTGGGGTTGGGGGTGCGTTTCGTACGCACCCTTTTTTTTTGCCTGTTACCCTTAGCGCACAGTGCTACTCTCTGGCTACAGGGGCGAACTATAGCAGTTCGAAGTGCGGTAGACCAAGTTTATCCGATAGAATGCCGAAAATTACTGCGCTGCAATAAAAGATTGATCTATATCAAATCCGCGGTCGGAGTTCGGCGTATCCTTCTGCCGCATGGTGTGTCCGAGAACGGCCTGCCACGGGGCGCTGCAGGAAAACAAGCTTTCAATCAGAGAGGTGACTCACATGCAATCGCAGGCGACTTATAACTACGAAGTCGTTCGCCAGTTTTCGATCATGACGGTAGTGTGGGGTATCGTGGGCATGCTCGTCGGCGTCATCATTGCCGCACAGCTTGTCTGGCCCGCGCTGAACCTGAGCGAACTGGGTGAATGGTTCCATTTCGGCAGGCTGCGTCCGTTGCACACCAATGCTGTGATATTCGCATTTGGGGGCTGCGCACTATTTGCGACCTCGTACTTCGTCGTCCAGCGCACCTGTCACACGCCCCTGTTTGCCCCCCGCCTTGCGGCATTCACCTTCTGGGGCTGGCAACTCGTCATTGTCCTCGCCGCGATCACCTTGCCCCTGGGCTACACCCAAGGCAAGGAATATGCCGAACTGGAGTGGCCCCTCGACATCCTCATCGCCATCGTGTGGGTTTCCTATGCGATCGTTTTCTTCGGCACCATCGCCAAGCGCAAGGTCTCGCACATCTATGTCGCGAACTGGTTCTTCGGTGCGTTCATTCTCACGGTCGCGTTGCTGCATATCGTCAACAGCGCGGTGATCCCCGTGGCGATGTGGAAATCATACTCGGCCTACGCCGGCGCGCAGGACGCGATGATTCAGTGGTGGTACGGCCACAATGCGGTCGGGTTCTTCCTTACCGCCGGCTTCCTCGGGATCATGTATTACTTCGTGCCCAAGCAGGCCGAACGGCCGGTCTATTCGTACCGCCTGTCGGTAGTGCACTTCTGGGCCCTGATATTCACCTACATGTGGGCGGGTCCGCACCATCTGCACTACACGGCTCTGCCTGACTGGACCCAGTCGCTGGGCATGCTGTTTTCGCTGATTCTGCTGGCGCCTTCATGGGGCGGGATGATCAATGGAATCATGACGCTTTCGGGTGCGTGGCACAAACTGCGCACTGACCCGATCCTCAAGTTCCTGATCGTGTCGCTGTCCTTCTACGGAATGTCGACCTTCGAAGGGCCGATGATGTCGATCAAGACGGTCAACGCGCTGTCGCATTACACCGACTGGACCG
>DAOMNN010000043.1:0-28212 GCA_035443825.1 Rhodocyclaceae bacterium
ACTCGCTGCTCAGGGTCCTGGAGTTCCTGCGCACGCACGGTGCCGATTCGGTTCACGCGGCAGTCCTGGTGGACCGCTGCATCGCCCGCTTGCCGGTGGTCGCCGACATCGTCGGCGCCAGATTGCAGATCTCGCACCCGGACGTGATCGAGTGCAACGTGCCGCCTTACGAGCAGGATCTGCGCATCGACGTCTGCCGCCTCTGAATCGTCGGGTGCGATTCACGCGCGATTCGGCGGCGCACAACGAATGAAGCCGCGGAGCCGACGGCGAGCGCTGCGTACCCGGACTTTCCCGTCGCACGAGTGCCCCGCTCGAATTCCTGAAGATTGCCGATGATGCGTCATTTGCCCGCCTGCGCGCGCTGGGCGGATGGTATCGTAGCGCGCCATATTTCATTCCATGGGGTCAGCATGAGCAAACCGGTCCTCTACGCAGCCGCCGCCGTGGTCGTTGTAGGTACGTTCCTGGGTACGAGCCGTTACGTTGGCGGGGCGGTCGAGGAGGAGGTGGCGCGCTTCGAGGCGTCGCTTGCAGGACTGGACCATGTGCAGGTGTATCGATTCAGCTACGAGCGCCGCTTCTTCGACGGGGAACTGCACTACGACGTGACCGTGATACCGCTTCCCGATGAACCGCTTCATGCCTTGCTGCGCGAGACCCTCGGAGAGGGCGTCGATTCCGGGATGCGCCTGACAGGATCGGTTGCGGTACGGCATGGCCCCTGGCTCGGGGGCTCGGCAGGATTCGGTCTGGCGCGCATGGACGGCGGATTGCCGCTGCCCGAGATGCTGCGCCCACTGTTGCCGAATTACCCTGGGCAGCGGCCCCTGGTCGAGACCGAGGCGGTCGTCGGTTTCTCGCGCACCGTGGCGGCGCATTTCAAGGGCATCGATTATCGCGGCAAGGTAGTCGCCGAGGACGGAGGCACAGCCGGCACCTTGGTGTTTGCCGGCCTGGAGGGGTGGTCGCGGTTCGATTCGGGTATCGACTGGCTCCGCTTCGAGGCACGGCTGGGTGAGTTGTCGATCGAGATTGCCGGACCGGACCCAGTGCACAGCGCTGTGCGGGACGTGTTCGCCCACGCCGACGTCAAGCGAGGCACCTTCTGGACCGGGCGGGTTGAAGGTGGTCTGGGTGGCTGGACGCTCGGCTCGAACGAAGTCGACATGCGTGTGGACGGGGTGCGTGCGAAATCCGAACTCCTTCCGCGTCGCGTCCAGGGAGGTGCCGAGCAGCTGACCGCCCGCATCGATGGGGGCCTGGACGGCCTCCAACTCGAGGTGCGCGGTGCCGAACCCGCGACGTTGCGTTTCGGTGCCATGAAGATGGACGGCGACATCGTGCAGGCGTGGCCGTCACTGTGGCTCGGCAAGGTCGATACGCGAATCGAAGGGGCGCGGGTTGCCGGAAGGAACAGTTCGGTCGAGTTCGGTGCCGTCACGATAAGCTCGGATACGCGCGCACGTGACGGTGCAGTCGACCAGCAGATCGGCGTCGATCTTCGGAGACTGAGCATCAATTCGATCCCTCTCGGCGGCGGGCGTCTCGATCTGTCCGTGAAGGGAGTCGATGGCGAGGCTCTGGACAGCCTCGTCGGCGCGATCGAGCGCAGCGGCAACGATCCCGAGATATTCTCGCGCCCGGAGTTCCTGGCGCTCGTGCAGGCGGCGATGCCGCGCCTGCTCGCGCGGCCGCTTTCTTTCGGCATCGACAGCCTGCGACTGGACGTGCTGCAGGAGGGTGACGTGAGGGCGAATTTCGGCCTCACGTTCGCCGGGGAGCCCGCCCTCGATCTTGGGGACGCCGAAGTCATGCTGGAACGACTGGGAGCCGAAGTGGGGTTCGCGGTGCGCAGCGAGGCGCTGAAGGAACTGGTGCGCATTGGCATGGAAACCGCGCTGGCGAAGTCGCTGCCGGCTGGTGCGCCGGCGCCCGACCCCGAGTTCGTTGCGCGTGAGACGGAGCAGCGCTTCTCGGACCTGATGCTGGCCGCAGCGCAAACGTCTTTCCTGCGGGTAAGTGCCGACGGGATCCGGGCCGAGGCGGTCTATCGGGATCGCGTCTTTACGATCAACGGCGAGCCGGTCGCGGACACCGATGCCATGGCGGCGCTGGCAGCGATGGGCGAGTTGTTCGACGGGGGCGACGAGGTCTCGGGCACGCGGGGCGTGGCGATGGGCCAAGGCGCGGAAGGCATGTTCGCGACGCTCCGGCTCGAAGCGGGTTTCATGCCTGACCCGTACGAGGTGGCGCTGCTTGCCGGGGGGGCGACCGAACTCGACGGAGAACTCGGCGCAGAGTGTGTCGGTCACGTCAATGTCGAGCAGCCCGAAGTCGTCTTCGAGTACGTAGCCGACGGCAGTCCGCTGTACTTCTTCGTCGAGTCCGGTGACGACACCTCGCTGCTCGTCAGGGGTCCGGACGGCACCTGGTACTGCAGCGACGATGGGCCCGACCGTGGCCTCGATCCGCTGGTGTGGCTACCGGAGCCGCAAGGCGGCCGCTACGACGTGTGGGTCGGCACCCTTGGCGAGGCGCTGGCCGATGCCACGCTCATGATCTCGGAGGTGGCGCCCTGAGGCTCGATCGGTACGGCCGGCATGCGTACCGGCGTTTCCCTGCCCGATCCGATGCCCCGGCGTGCCACCGTGGTGCCATGTCTGTCCGGAACATGTGATATACATGGTCATACTTATCCATGCCATGGACACTTAAGACTTATGAGCGCAAATGACGACGCCGTCATATTCGGCACCGAAGACATCCTGAGAAGCCTGTGCAATTCGGTGACCAAGGTGCTGACCGCGGCGACCCGCAGCGAGATACGCTATTCGGGCATGGTCCAGCGGATCACCAAGACCTGCCTGAAGCCCGACATCGGATGCTTCGTGCTGTTCGACGGCGGATTTTCCGGTCTCGTGGTGACGAATTTCTCATCCGGCGCCGCGATGGAGCTTTACGAGACGTACATGCTGAACATGGGCATGGCCAGGGACGAACTGGCCAGCGCGCACACCTCGGATGAAGTGGGCAACGTGCTGGGCGAGCTGATGAACCAGATCGTCGGCGACTTCACCGGCAAGGTGGCGCGCGAACTCCAGACCCACATCACGCAGAACCAGCCGAAGATGCTGGCGCTTACCAAGCAGGTGATGCTGAGCGTGGATACCAACCTCGACAAGCCGGAAGCACGCCGTGTGACCTTCTATACGGGGCGCAACAACATCTTCTATCTCGAACTGGCCATCGACCGGACCGAATTCATCAAGCTGAACGATTTCGAGTCTCACGAGACGGACCCGGACGCCCTGTTCGCACAGGCCAATGCAGAGGCGGTTGCGGTTCCCCTGCAGGGCGAGTCGAACGAACACGATGACCTGTTGAAGTCCCTCGGCATGTAGGAGCGGGCGCCGTGGCGTGGATCGCGTCGCGAATCTCCCCTGCGATCATCCCGCCGGTGAACGGTAGCACGCGCTATTCGGCTTCGTCGGTGCCGTCCGGATCGGGTTCGAGCTGTGCCAGGGCGGACAGGTTCTGCGCCGCCCTGACCTGTTCCGGCGTGAGTCGGCGCGCGAGGCTGTCCCGCTCGTATGCCGCTTCGGAGTTCAGTGCGGCGGCAGAGCGGTTGAGCCACACGTAGGCACGCGTCGGGTCGCGTTCGAAACCGATGCCGTCACGGTACAGGCGACCCAGTTCCAGCATGCCTTCCGCATCGCCGCTGTGCGCGGCGCGCGTGATCCATTCGCTCGACAATTTGTAGTTCTGCAACGCGCCGACGCCGTTCCTGTAAAGGCGTCCGAGTTGCACCATGGCTTCCGTGCTGCCATTCTCGGCCGCCTGTTGCAGCCATTGCAGGGCCTCCGCGGTCTTGCGCTTGTCGCTCAGCGCACCGTAGAGCAGGCTCTTGCCGACCCTGAACTGCGAATCCGCGTCGCCGTCCTCCGCCGCCTTCAGGATTTCGGCGGTCACAGGGGCAGCTTGCACAGGTTGTTCGAGCTGCGGATCGATGTCGTGGGTGGGCTCGCGGTCATCGAGCCCAAAGAAGATCGTGACACCGACCAGGACTGTCGCAAGCAGGCTGGCGGTGCCTGCAAATCTCCACTTGCGAGGTTCGGTCAGTACATGTGCCGCGACGAAAAAACGATGGGCGCACTTCGTGCAGCGATACGGCTGCATGCCCGCGTGCTCGAACTTCTCGTCGTGTGAGCGCCACCTCGATTCGCGAAAATGCCTGCTCTCGCACTTCGGGCAGCTGATCGGTTCAGGCACGGACATCGTCAGGCGTGGCTCAAAGCCCCGGGTTGATTCTTTATACCTAGTCTAGCCGCGATTCCGGCGTTCAAGGAAGCAAATTCTCGCTTGCGACCACGACGTCCTCCCAGAATCATGCCGGATCCGGCTTTGGGCGGTTCGAATTGCACCCCGATCAGCGCATACGTCGAACCGTGGCGACGCTACCCCGATCGGTGTGTTCTCTACCCGAGGGGCAACACATTGCGGATTGATTCATCTGCTCAGCATTTCAAGGGGCCAATGCCGGATCCAGGCTGATGCAGCCGGTGAAGTCGTGCATCGTATCAGGTGGCACGAAGGCGGGGCGGAGTGGGTCCTGCCGGGAGCACCCTCACTGATCGGGAGCGCAACGTGGGCTGCGCATGTCGTTGACGAATCACCATCGAGCCGAGCAGTAATCATCGTCGCCCGAACCGGCGCTTGGGAACGTCCGTTGCGCGCGCTGCGGTTTCGCCGGCCGGCGCATTGAGGTCGGCAAGAATCGGGCACTCGGGACGCTCGTCGCCGTGGCAGTGCGAAGCGAGCGTCTGCAATGAGTCCACCATGCCCTGTAATTCCCCGATCTTTCGTTCGAGTGCAGACACATGCTTCATTGCGATGCGTTTGACATCGGCGCTCGCTCGATGCTTGTCCTGCCAGAGCGCGAGCAGGTCGGTGATGTCTTCGATCGCGAATCCGAGGTCGCGTGCGCGGCGAACGAAGCGCAGGACGTGCACGTCCTCGTCCGTGTAGCAACGGTAATCCGATCCGGTGCGCCGCGCAGGCGGGATCAGCCCGATCGATTCGTAGTAGCGGATCATCTTCGCCGATACGCCGGAGGCGGCCGCGGCCTTGCCGATGTTCATCATGTCCGTGTCCTTGCTGAAGTTCAGGCCTCGGCGGCGCGTCCGGCCGCGGGCGTCATGTCTGGGGCCGGGCCGGACAGCCCGGTGTGCGGCGCCTCGAAGCGGCGCAGGCGCAGCGCGTTGGTGAGGACGAATACGCTCGACAGTGACATCGCCGCTGCCGCGAAGACCGGCGACAGCAGCAGGCCGGCGCTCGCGTAGAACACACCGGCAGCAAGCGGGATCAGGGCGGTGTTGTAGGCGAAGGCCCAGAACAGGTTCTGCTTGATGTTGCGCATCGTTGCGCGTGAGAGGGCGATCGCCCGAGGTACGCCGGCAAGATCGCCGGACATGAGTACCACATCGGCGCTCTCGATCGCGACGTCGGTGCCGGTACCGATCGCGATGCCGACATCCGCCTCGGCGAGTGCCGGCGCATCGTTGATGCCATCGCCGACGAAGGCCACGCGGCGGCCGTCGCGGCGCAGACTCTTCAATGCGTCGACCTTGCCATCGGGCAGCACTTCGGCAACGACTTCGTCGATGCCTGCCTGCCTCGCGATCGCGCCCGCAGTGCGGGCATTGTCGCCGGTGATCATCGCAACCCGCAGGCCCATCGCATGCATTGCCGCGACCGCCTGCACCGAGGTGGGTTTGAGCGGATCGGCCACTGCGATGATTGCCGCGAGCCGCC
Organism: Rhodocyclaceae bacterium; assembly: GCA_035443825.1. Taxonomy (GTDB): domain Bacteria; phylum Pseudomonadota; class Gammaproteobacteria; order Burkholderiales; family Rhodocyclaceae; genus DAOMNN01. The sequence goes on from DAOMNN010000043.1 coordinate 5,815, forward strand.
CGTCGATCGCTGCGTACAGCGGACTCTTGCCCTCGTCACCGAGGCGTGCCGACTGATCGGCGAACACACCCACATTAAGGCCGAGGCTGCGCATCAGGCGGTCGGCCCCGACCTCGATCCGACGGCCCGAAACGCTCGCCCGTACACCGTGTCCGGCTGTCGCCTCGAAGTCCTTCGCATCGCTCAGGGTCAGGCCGGTGGACTGAGCGGCAGAGACGATGGCCTCAGCGATCGGGTGCTCCGAGTGCTGCTCGACGGCGGCGATCAGCGCCAGCACTTCGTCACGCTCAAAGTCGTCCGTCGTCACGAGATCGGTGAGTTCTGGGCGGCCGACGGTGAGCGTGCCGGTCTTGTCCAGCGCCACCACCTCTGCATCGCGCAGCATCTGAAGCGCGTCCCCCTTGCGGAACAGCACACCCATCCCCGCGGCGCGTCCGGTTGCGACCATGATCGAGGTTGGCGTGGCCAGGCCCATCGCGCACGGACATGCGACGATGAGTACCGCGACCGCATTGACCAGGGCGAACGTCAGCGCCGGCTCCGGGCCGAAGAGGAGCCATACCAGGAAGGTCAGCAGCGCCACGCCCATGACGACCGGCACGAACACCATCGTGACCTTGTCGACCAGGGCCTGGATCGGCAGCTTGTCTCCCTGCGCGGTTTCGACCATTCGGATGATTTGCGCGAGCACGGTATCCGCCCCGACCTTGGTCGTGCGGAAGCTGAAGGCACCCCGCGTGTTGATCGTGCCGCCGACCACCGCCGCGCCGGCCAACTTTTCGACCGGGATCGGCTCGCCGGTGATCATCGACTCGTCGACGAAGGACGATCCCGCGACGACTTCGCCGTCCACCGCGATCTTCTCGCCCGGCCGCACCTGGATCACGTCGCCGACCACCACCTCCTCGATCGCGATTTCGTGTACCTCGCCGTCGCGCAGCACCCGTGCGGTGCGCGGCTGGATACGCATCAGGCGCTGGATTGCCTCGCTGGTGCGTCCGCGCGCGCGCGCCTCGAGCAGCCGCCCCACCAGGATCAGCGTGACGATCACCGCAGCCGCCTCGAAGTACACGTTCACCGTGCCTTCGGGCAACAGACCCGGAGCAAGAAGTGCTACCAGTGAATAAGACCAGGCGGCCCCGGTGCCGAGTGCGACCAGCGCATTCATGTCGGGTGCGCCGCGCAGCAGCGCCGGGATGCCTTTCCTGAAAAAGCGCAGGCCCGGTCCGAACAGCACCAGCGTGGTCAGCACGAACTGCAGCCACCAGCTCTCGCGATGGCCGATGGTCTCCATGACCCAGTCGTGCATGCCGGGGATGATGTGCGAACCCATCTCGAGCACGAACACCGGGAGCGTCAACGCCGCGGCGATCCACACTGCATGGCGCAGGTTGCGCTCCTCGGCCTGCGCGGTGGCGGCGCGGGCCGATTCGGTGACATCGCCGGCAGAGCGTGCACCGAATCCGGCCTTCTTCACCGCCTCGACCAGCGCGGCTAGCGGCACTGCGCCGGATGTCTCGACGTGCGCGCGTCGGGCGGCGAGGTTCACGCTCGCGTCGAGCACGCCCGGTATGCGCTTCAGCACCTTTTCGACCCGCCCGACGCAGGCCGCGCAGCTCATGCCCTCGATGTCGAGCGTTACGTCGTCGCGCACGATCTCGTAGCCGGCCTTCTTCACCGCGTCACCAAGCTGCGCAAAGCTGACTTCGGGGGTGACCTTTACGGTCGCCGACTCGGTGGCGAGGTTGACACTGGCCGAGCGGACACCTTCGACCTTCATCAATGCCTTCTCGACGTGGGCCACGCAGGAGGCGCACGTCATGCCGCCGATCCTGATGCTTCGTATTTCTTCCCGGGTTTCCAGGGTCTGGTTCATCATCGTGCTCCGGATCGTAAGACTTTCACGATCACCACTTTAAACCTTGACAGGATGGGAAGGTCAACAGCCTGAGCTTGTCCTCTTTCCTCCGGCCGGCAGAACCACGCCTTCGAGCACCTGGATCGCGACGAACACGGCGCGCTTAAGCGGCCCGGCCGCCCGTTCCGAATCGGCGACATGCAGTGTCCCTCCGGGCCGCACTACGCGCAGGATTTCCGTGGCCGTGCGCCGGCGCGCCTGCCACAGTGGGATGCCCGCTTCGACTTCGACCCTGATCGTGCATAATGCTCTGGCCGCATCTGTCGTCGGTGCATCAACGAACACGATTTGCCGACAGTTGCGCCGTTCCCCGAAGTTGCGTGGAGCCTCGCGATGCCAGTTGACCCGCCTATCCGCGACTCGAGGCCGCTTGCGGTACAGGGCGGTATCGTGCGGTCGCGCCGGCGCGTGATCGTTGTGGCGCTCTTCATCGTGCACGCGTTCGGGTTCGTCTCGTCGCTCGATGCGCTGATGTCGACGCGTACAGCACCGGGCACGGTTGCATGGATGGTGTCGCTCAACACGATCCCGTACGTGGCGGTGCCCGCATACTGGGTGTTCGGGCGCAGCAAGTTCCAGGGCTACGTGAGCGGCCGGCGTGAGAACGAGTCGCAGCTCTACCGCGAGCTCGACGACAACATGTCTCTCGTGCACCCCTACCGGGTCATGCTTGCACCGGGCGAGCGTCATGTGCAGGCAATCGAGCGCCTTGCCAAGATGCCGATGGTCGGTGCGAACCGCGTCGAGCTCCTGATCGACGGCGAGGCGACCTTCCGCAGCATCTTCGACGGCATCGCCGCGGCGCGCGATTACGTGCTGGTACAGTTCTATATCGTGCGCGACGACACGCTCGGGCGCGAGCTGCAGCGGCGGCTTATGGCCAAGGCGCGCGAAGGGGTTGCCGTTCATTTCCTGTATGACGAGATCGGCAGCTATCGGCTGCCGGCGCATTTCCTCGACCAACTTCGTGAGGCAGGCGTGCAGGTACGCCCTTTTCACTCGACGCGCGGCTCGGGCAACCGCTTCCAGCTCAACTTCCGCAATCACCGCAAGGTCGTAATCGTCGACGGGCGCGCCGGCTGGGTCGGCGGGTTCAATGTCGGCGACGAGTACCTCGGCAGGGACGCGCGCCCCGGAGCGTGGCGCGACACCCACCTGAAGATGGAAGGTCCGGCGACACTGTGCCTGCAGCTCTCGTTCGTGGAGGACTGGCATTGGGCTACCGGCGAGATCCTTCCGCTCGACTGGCAGCCCGCACCGGCAGACGAAGACGTCCCGGTGTTGGTGCTTCCAAGCGGGCCGGCAGACCGCTTCGAGACCGCGAGCCTGATGGTGCAACACGCGATTGGCTCGGCGCGGCACCGCCTGTGGGTGTCGAGCCCGTACTTCGTGCCCGACGAAGGCGTGCTCGCCGCGTTCAAGCTCGCGGCGTTGCGCGGCGTCGATGTGCGCATCCTGATCCCCGAGCGCCCCGACGACGTGCTTACCTACTATGCCGCCTATGCCTTTGTCGGACCGCTGATCGAGGCCGGTGCGCGCGTCTACCGCTACGAGGACGGATTTCTGCACGCGAAGACGATTCTCGTCGACGACGTCGCGGCGGCAGTCGGCACGGTGAATTTCGACAATCGCTCCTTCCGCCTCAACTTCGAGATCACCGCATGGGTGATGGAAAGATCGTTTGCGGCCAAGGTGGAGGCAATGTTCGAAAGTGACTTCGAGCGTTCGAGAACGATGAGCACCACCGAGGTCGCGGAAAAGCCGTGGTGGTTCCGCGCCGTGTCACGCGCCGCCTATCTGACGGCGCCAGTGCTTTAGCGTACTTCCGGCGCCGCGGCGGGACGCGCGTCTGACCGGTTCGCGCCGTCGGCTTGCCACGATGAAAGCCGATGCCACCCTTCGGCGGACTGCACGGTGCGGCCCACATTCAGGGCGGGACTTTTGCGGCGATCGGGCATTGCGCCCCGAGGCTGCCGCTTCAGTCGGGCGGCCCCATCGCGGGCCTCAGGGGTGCGAGCCGAGCGCCTCGGATCCCTCGGCACCCGCATGCAGTCGATGACGCAATGGTAATTGGCCGGCCACGCTGACGTCAGCAGCTCGATGGCATCTTGTATCGCCAGCAACGGGAGGAGATGAGATGAACCTGTGCGGACGCACGGCGACGTGCTTGGAGCTTGCCGTCGCACCGACGTCGGGGCGACACCAGGCGACGATCAGGCTTCATCCCGTCGGTGGTGAAGCAAGCGCTTATCTTGCGTTATCGCTGGACGGACGTTGGGTTTGCACGGGGCGACAGAGACTGACGGTATTGACTGGTATCGACGCGGCGCTGCATTTCTTGCGGGTACTGCAAATCGACGACTTTCGCAGCGGCGAACGCGCGGAGGACGCTGCCGCATGCGATGGCAGCCGCCATTGCCTGCATTTGCATGTCCGTAAGTGCCTTGCCACATGCCCGCTCGTTGCCCGTGCGCCGCGCGACGATGCCGCCTGACTGTAGCAGACGCCGCCAAACCGACATTGCCCCAAGCGCCGGGTTTGCGTACCGACCGCTTGTCCTACTTTGCGTCGCGCCGATGATCGTGGCGCTTCGCACACTCGCGCGAACAAGGCGCTGCGGGGCAGGGTTCCCGCTCTTGGGCCGGTGGCCCGATTAATGCGTCAAACTGGGGCACGATCGTGTGCACGTCACAGCGTGCAGATATTGTGGTGTCGCCAGCTCCTGTGGGTAGATCCAGAAATCAGCCGAACGACAATGTGCATGCCCTTTTGTTGAGTTCACGCGTGCCCGGGGCGCACGGATCTAGGCCGCGTCTCGAATGCGGTTATCCTTTGCCATGACAGGAAGCCCCACCTGGTGAGCGGCGGCTTCCGAAACGCGGGCCGACCTCCAGGTGACCCACCTCGCATTCCTCCGTGAAGTGAACGAAGCCCCGTTTCAGGGTAGCGGCCCAGCCGTTGCCGAGTTTCGCGCCGGCCGCTGCGAGCTCTGTCTCGATCTGCTCGGCGGTGACCTGAAGCAGGTCATAGGTGATTCTGACCTGGCGCCCCGCGGCTTCAATCGACTCGATACCCATCAATGCGCGGACGTGCTCGATGAGCATGCGCGCTTGTTCGGCATCGAGGGGTGTTTCGAGCTCGAAGCTGCGGTGCTTGAGCACGGTGCGTCCCTCCTGCCTTGGGGCTGGGCGGCCCGGCAGGCCAATGAACAAATGCGGGTGTGCGAGAAAACGGTCACGGCACTGCGTGGAGCAGAATGCATACATCGTTCCGCGATAGTCATGCGCGAAGCTGTCGGCATTCACTTCCATGCCGCAAACAACGTCTTTCAACTTGGAATCCATGATTTCCTCCGATCGATTCATGCATTGCGTGCGCGTCTGCGTGGCGCCTCAGTCTTGTGATGCCGCTTGCACATTCTGGCCACGTCGCGGAATGAAGGCCGGCGTGCGCGCCATGTATTGCCGATAGGCGTCGCCGAACTCGGCGAGCGAATCGGCCTCCTCCCGGCGTGCGAGGCGGGCGTAGACGATCAGCAGCACCGGGAACATCGCGAGCGTGATCAGGGTTGGCCATTGCAGGAGGAAGCCGAACATGATCAGCACGAAGCCGACGTATTGCGGATGACGGATTCGCGCATAGGGGCCGGTGTCGGCCAGACCGTGGTTGCGCTGTGCCTCGTACAGCACGGGCCAGGCCTTCGCGAGCAGCCAGAAGCCGGCGACGATGAACCCCGTGCTGACGATATGGAAGGGGCCGAAGTGCGGGTTCGCCTCCCAGCCGAACATCATCTCGAGCAAATGGCCGGCGTCGTGTGACAACCAGTCCACGCCGGGAAAGCGCGACGACAGCCAGCCCGACAGCAGGTAGATCGTCAGCGGGAAGCCGTACATCTCGGTGAACAGCGCGACAATGAACGCCGAGTAGGCGCCGAACGAGCGCCAGTCTCGCTTCGTCTGCGGCTTCGCGAAGCTGAATGCGAAGGCGATGAAGATCAGCGAGTTCAATAACACGAGCGACCACAGGCCATACGCAGAGGCTTCGTTCATTTGCCCTTGTCTCCGTTGCCATTGCCGCTGCGCGATGCGTGGTCATGGCCACCATGGCCGCCGTGCCCGTGCCCGCCGTGCATGCATATGTGCATCAGTGGGCAAAGCAGCAGGATCAGCCATGGCAGAAAACCGAACAGGTGGGCGCGATGCTCTGCGAACAGGAAGAACGCACTGAGCGCGAGAAAACCTAAGAACACCCACTTTGCCCGCACTCGGGCCGGATCCCGACGCGGCGCGTCGCGAGCCGGTTCGATCGCGCGCCTGTCATCGCGGGGATTCCTGTCGTGTGGCCTGTGCATGCGCTTCTCCTTGATGGGCTACCGATGCTGGTGGTCGAACCGGACCTCGACGGGCATGGGTGCGCCGGGAAGGCGGACTTCGAGTACGACGCGGTAGTGGCCGGCGCTGCGCATCGGAAAGTAGTTACCGAACGTGATCGTGTCGCCGACGACCATCGGCTCGAGCGGCTTGCGTGTGCCGGCCATGCCGAGTTCGCCGACTGTCGCGCGTACGTCCGCTTCGTCGATGCGCTCACCTTCACGGTCGTACAGCCCGACCATCAGGTGGGAGTCGCCGCGGCGCGGTTTGCCGTGCATCGGCTCGGCGTCGTGCGGTGCGGTCTGGCGGGTGGCGACCTGGGCGGGCAGGAAGCCGTAGTAGATGTCGATGCCGCCCGCTGTCGCGTGCTGATGCAGTTCCTGAGCGGTAACGGCGCCCGTGGCCGCCAGCAGCGTGAGCGCCACCACCGCGGGACGCAGGCTTTTCAGAATGGATGTGATCATGATGTACTCCTCGATGCCTTACCTATTGGTGCTGCTCTGGCGTTGAATCCGGCACCCTTCGGGTGCCCCTCGTGCGGGCACGCTCACTGCGCCACCCCCAGCCGTACGCGCTTCAAGAGCAGCGAGTTGCCGATCACCGACAATGAGCTGACCGTCATCGCGACGACGCCGATCATCGGGTGCAACAGGCCCGCCGCCGCGATCGGGATCGCGGCGAGGTTGTAGGACCAGGCCCAGAACAGGTTTTGCACGATCTTCCTGAACGTCGCCTTCGACAGCTGGATCGCCTCGACCACCTTGGTCAGCTCGCCCTTGACCAGGGTGACGTCGGCCGCCTCGATCGCGACGTCGGCGCCGGCGCCGATCGCGATGCCGACGTTCGCCTGTTTGAGCGCGGGCGCGTCGTTGATGCCGTCGCCGACCATCGCGACATGGTCGCCGTACTGTTGTTGAAGCTCGTGGATCGCGTCGACCTTGCCTTCGGGCAGGACCCCGGCCCTGACTTCGTCGATGCCGACCTGCGCGGCAACGAAGCGCGCGGTGCGTTCGTTGTCGCCGGTGATCATGACGACGCGGATGCCCAGCGCGTGGAGTTCTGCGATCGCGGTCTTCGAGTCGGGCTTGACCGTGTCGGCGACCGCGACGATGCCGGCCGCACGATCGTCGATCGCGACCAGCATTGCGGTCTTGCCGTCGTTCTCGAAGCCCTTGAGGATTTCGTCGAGCGACGCGAACGCGATCCCCGCTTCATCGAGCATGCGGCGGCTGCCGACGCGTACGAGGCGCCCATCCATCTCGCCCTGCACACCGCGCGCAGTGATCGCCTTGAAGGCCTGAACCGCGGGGATGTCCAGGCCGCGATCGCGCGCACCGTTCACGATGGACTGACCGAGCGGATGCTCGGAACCGGCTTCCACGACCGCGGCTGCGCGCAGTACCTCGCTTTCGTCGAAACCCTCGGCCGCGACGACGTCAGTCAGTGCCGGCTGGCCCTCGGTGACCGTGCCGGTCTTGTCCAGCACCACGACCTTGATGTCCTTGAGCGTCTGGATCGCCTCGCCGGAGCGGATCAGCACGCCGCGCTCGGCACCGAGGCCGGATCCGACCATCAGCGCGGTCGGCGTCGCAAGGCCCAACGCGCACGGGCACGCGATGACCAGTACCGCGACCGCTGACAAGGTGCCCACCATCAGCGGGGTCAGTTGCGGGTTCACCCACGGCAGGAAACCTGCTGCCCAGTCGAGCACCGGTTGCAGGCTCGCACCGAACGCGAGCCACATCACGAAGCTCGCCAGGCTGATCACGATCACCGCCGGCACGAAGCGTCCGGTGACGCGGTCGGCGAACTCCTGGATCGGCACCTTCGAACCCTGCGCCTGCTCGACCAGGCGAATGACCTGCGACAGGAAGGTGTCGGCGCCGACCCTGGTCGCACGGATCGTCAGCATGCCCTCCTTGTTCAGCGTCGCGCCGATGACCGTGTCGCCCGGGCCCTTTTCGACCGGGACGGATTCGCCGGTTGCGATCGACTCGTCAAGGTGGCTGTTGCCATCCACGATTTCGCCATCGGTCGGTACTTTTGCGCCCGGGCGTACCACCATCACGTCGCCGGCCTGAAGCTCGGCGACCGGCACCTCGACTTCGCGACCATCGCGCAATACCGAGGCCGTCTTGGCGCCGAGCGTGAGCAGTTTCTTGATCGCTTGGGAGGCGCGGCCCTTGGCGCGCGTCTCCAGGTAACGGCCAAGCATGTGGAAAGTCATGATGGTGGCCGCCATCTCGATGAACGAGGTCATCGGGTAGACAAAGCCGATCAGACCAATCAGATAGGGTGGCAGGCTGCCGAGCGAGATCAGCACATCCATGTTCGCCGTGCGGTTCGTCAGCGACCGCCACGCCGAACGGTGGGTCGCCAGGCCCCCGTAGGTGAATACCACCGGAAACGCGAGGATGGCGACGATCGCCAGATAGCCCGGGATCGGTTGCCAGAACATATGCGGCACCATCAGCAGCATGATCAGCGTGGTTGGTATCGCGGCGATCCACAACCGCTTCGAGGCCAACGCGAGGTAGCGCTCTTCGGATTCGGCGTCCCCCCCGGCAACGCCGATGCCACCTTCCTCGATTGCGTCGACGTCGTAGCCGGCCCGCTCGACGGCGGCGCGTATTTGCACGGCTTGCGTCAGTGACGGGTCGAAACTCACCGTGACGCGATGGTTGGCGATATTGGTGCCGACCGTGGCGATTCCCGGCAGGCGTTTGATCGAACTGGACACCAGTCCGGCGCAGTGGTCGCTGCCCATGCCGGGGACGGTCAGGCGGACGCTCCGTGAACCTGCGGCGGCAGCCGGCATGTCAGGCACGGTGCCATGGTGCGGGAGTTGAACGGCAGCATGGCCGTCTTGTGCTTGCGCGGATGCGCCACCAGCCCCCGCTTTGGGCTCCCCGACTGCGTAGCCTGCCCCTTCTATCGCGTCGCAGATCTGCCTGGTTTCGGTGAGCGCCGCATCAAAGCGGACCGTCACCTTACGGTTCGCGATTTCGGTGGTGACTGAGACAATGCCGGGCAGCTGCTCGATTGCACCGGAGACGAGCCCGGCGCAGTGGCGGCTACCCATCCCTGGCACGGTCAGATCGATGCTCCTGTCGACGGCGGACGGCGAGCCCGCCCCGGTTGGTGACAGCGGACGCGACGAGTTCATCAGATTCTCCGTGTTGCGGGGTTGACCTAGGGCTTACTACCAATCATAGGACCCGCGCCGTGACCCTTGGATGACCCGACGGTTACGGATCTGTAATCGTCGTGACAGCTTGAGCACGGGGCTAGGCTGCCGAACCGGCCGGAGGCGATCGATGGTTGCGCGGGAGTGACGATCGCGCAAGGACCGTGCGCGTACCGGCGGACACCCCGCGCACCGCAAGCGCGTCGCCGCAGTGAATACGCTGCAAGGGGGTGGCATCGATACCGATGAGGTGGCTGAAAGCCCTTGTTCGTCGAGGTCTGGAATCCGTCATCCAGTTGTCTCGCCGCAGTCACCGCAGCACGCTTGCCGCGAGTCGTGGCGGGTGCGACGACGCCTGCTCCGGACTATCGTCAGTCGCGATCATTCAGGGGTGCGCCGGGGAAACGCGGCCGTCTCTTGGCGCGCTGCAGGTGAACCTCAGATGAACACCGGTTTCAGGTTGCGTTCAGGCGCCCGCCCGAATAATGCGATCACGGTCGGACACCGGTCCGGATCGGCCCAGCCACAACAGGAGTTTTCATCATGCGTGCCACTCATCTCGTTTCGACGCTTGCCCTCAGCGCAGGCCTCATTGCCGGCGGCGTCATGCTCGCGCCGGCATTTGCCCAGAATGCCAACCCGACGGCTGCGTCTGCTGGCGCCGCGGCAGATTCTCAATGGCTGTCCATGCGCGAGGTGCTCGAACGCCTCGAAGCGGCCGGCTACAGCGATTTCGAGGAAATCGAGCGCGAACGCGACGGCTACGAGATCAAGGCTGTCGACGTCAACGGCCAGCGTGTCGAAATCGACGTCCATCCGCTCACCGCCGAAGTGCTCAAGACCGAGGTCAAGGGCGACAAGCGCCGCTAACGCGGGCGCGGGGGCAGTCTTCTTGCCTGCCTCCGGTGCGTCTCAACCTGCAGCATCCCGATTGAAACAACGCATTCCACAGGAAAATCATGATCACTACACTCAAGCTTTCAAGACTCGTCACCATCGCCGGACTCGGATTCGCAACGGCTGCAGGCAGTGCCTGGGCCGCAACAGCCGCCGCACCGTTGCATGATCACGGCGCGGCCAGCGGGTCGCCCATGCTGATGGCCGTCAGCGGCAAGAAGTGGGTTGCCGACACCACGCTGAGTCGTGCGATGACGAGCATCCATGGTGCCGTTCACGCGGAGTTCGCGGATGTCGCCGCACTCGACGATGCCCTTGCCGGCAAGGGACTGACCCGGAAGGCACTCAGAAGGAAGTACCTCGCACTGGCGAAGAAGATCAACGACGAAGTGGCGTACATGATCGGCAACTGCCGCCTCGAGCCGGAGGCCGATGCACGACTTCACCTCGTGATCGCCGACCTCACCGAGGGCGTGGCGGCGATGGAAGGCCAGGACGAATACGGCAGCCGTCGCGACGGCGTGGTCAAGGTGATGGGCGCGCTCGACAGGTACATCGTGCATTTCGACGATCCGGGCTTCATGGCGGTGCACCGCTGAGAAGCGATTCCACGTCCGCATGAACGGCAGAGCCAGCCGCTCGACACGCCGTTCACGTGCGCTGGCGCACAGTGGCGACATTCCACGATTACCAACAGGAGCTTCCACCATGTCCATACGTTCGACGGCACTCATGTTGCTCGTCCTCGCGAGCGCATCCGCCCACGCCTTGGGGGGTACGCTCGAGGAGCAACTGGTCCGCTACGCCGCCGAAGTCCGTGCGGCCGATTCCGCGTTCAGCGGATTCTCGGCGGCGCGTGGCGAGCAGTTTCACAACGCGCGCTTCGGAACCGGCAAACCCGATACGCCCGCATGTTCCACTTGCCATGGCAGCGATCCGGCGACGCCCGGTCGAACCCTCACCGGCAAGGCTATCGAACCGGTCGCGCTGTCCGCGTCGCCTTCCCGCTATGCCGATCCGGAAAAGGTCGAGAAGTGGTTCAAGCGCAACTGCAACGAGGTGCTCGGCCGCGCGTGTTCACCCGCCGAAAAGGGCGATTGGCTTGCATACATGCAGTCGCGCTGAATCCGTCCGATCAAGGAGATCCCAATGAACACAACGACCCTGCGCGTCCCGTACCGCCCCATCATCATGGGCCTGCTGCTCATGGCGCCCCTGGCGTTCGTCCTGGATCGTGCCCAGGCTGGCGACTCACACTACTATCCACCCGTGACCGACCCCGTCGTGCTCGAGGAGTGCGGAAGCTGCCATCTCGCGTTTCCGCCATCGATGCTGCCGGCCCGGTCCTGGACCGTGATGATGGCCAATCTCGAAGATCATTTCGGCGACGACGCCAGCCTGTCCGCGGACGCCGCCCGGCACATCGAGGCGTATCTGGTCGAGCGCGCCGCCGACCGTGGTGGTCAGCGCTACGTGGGAAAGCTGCTGCGCGGGGTGGGTGCGCGCGAGGCACCGCAACGAATCTCCGAGTTGCCCAAATGGGTGCACGAGCATGATGAAGTGCGCCGATCCAGGTGGAGCGAGCCCGAGGTGCGCTCGAAGGCCAACTGCGCCGCCTGTCACCGTGATGCGGAACAGGGGTACTACGACGATGACTGAGATGCAGGCAGGGAAGCGGCCGACCGCTCTCGCCATTGGCAATCTTCGCTACGGACCAGGATCATGATTCCTACGCTGACCACCTTCATTGTTCTCATCCTGATGTCCTGGGTCGGGGCGCTCGTCGCCAACGGTCCCGGCGCAGGCTCCCTCCCATGGGCCATCTACGACCAAGCGCTTTACCTCAGCGGCCTGCTCGCGATCGGGCTGATGTCGCTGGCAATGGTCCTGGCCACGCGTCCTGCGTGGCTGGAGCGCCCGCTGGGTGGCATGGACCGCATCTACCGTATTCACAAATGGAGCGGCATCCTTGCCGTCGGGTTCGCCGCGCTGCACTGGCTGGTCGAGATGTCGGACGACGTCATCAAGGCCTTGTTCGGCCGTGGCGGCCGCGCGCCCGAGGAAAGATTCACCGGCCTGCTCGACGCGTTGCGCGACGCGGGTGAGGAACTGGGCGAGTTTGCGATCTATCTGGTCATCGCAATGATCGCGCTGGCGCTGTGGAAGCGCGTTCCGTACAAGTTCTGGCGGCATCTCCATCGTGCGATGCCGGTGCTGTATCTCATGCTCGCCTTCCATGCCGCCGTGCTGGCACCGACGGCCTACTGGAGCCAGCCGGTGGGACTGATGCTCGCGCTGATGCTGACGGCCGGTTCGATCGCCGCCGGACTGTCGCTCACCGGCCTGGTCGGCCGCGGCCGCCAGGCCCGGGGCGTGGTGCTCTCGATCTCCACGCCGACCCCCGATGTCACCGAGGTGGTGTGCCGGCTCGACGGCAAGTGGCGCGGTCACCGCGCCGGACAGTTTGCCTTCGTGAGCTTCGATCGCTTCGAGGGTGCGCACCCCTTCACCATCGCCGGCTCTGATCGCAGCGACCGTAGCGTGAGCTTTCAGATCAAGGCGCTGGGGGACTATACGCGGCAGCTTCCAAACCTCGTCCGCGTCGGGCAGCCGGTGACGGTCGAAGGTCCGTACGGGCGCTTCGAACTTGACCGCCAGGATCGCAAGGCGCGCCAGATCTGGGTTGCGGGCGGTATCGGCATCACTCCGTTCATCGCGTGGCTCGAGGCCCTGCGATCGAATCCGGACTCAGCCCCGGTCGCCGACCTGCACTACAGCACCCGCAATCGCGACCACGACCCGTTCGTCGCACGGCTCGAGACCCTGAGCGCCGAGTTGCCACAGATCACGCTCCACATTCATGACGCCGGCAGTGGGGAAGTATTGTCCGCCGAGCGACTGGCGGCGCTTCACCAGGGTTCGCAGGCAGCCGAAGTCTGGTTCTGTGGCCCGCGCGGATTCGGCGAGCAACTGCGGGCGGGCCTGAGTCGCGCATGGGGCCGGCGTCTGCGCTTTCATCAGGAAGCGTTCGAGATGCGCTGAAGCGCGGCAGCGACCGCGACGCTCCGGATCGGGATCGCGGCACGTCACGACACATCCGGGCCGCGATCGACCCCGGGACGTTCATGCAGCGGTTAGACTTGCGCCATGACGCCGGACGCCGGACGCCGGACGGCGGTCGACCGGTGACCTGGGAAATCGGGGCGCCGGGATGGGATCGAAGAGGAATGCCATGCAGTCTGGGGCAGTGCGTGTGCGCTTGGTCGGCGGAATGATGCGGTCATGATTGATCCGTTGCCTGACAATGCGAGCGGGACACCGACCGGCTTGAGCGCGGAGGAGGCGGCACGTCGGCTTGCCGCCGACGGCCCCAACGCCTTGCCCGGCAGCGCGCCGAAATCGACTGCCGCGATCGTGCGCGGGGTGGTGAGCGAGCCGATGTTCCTGATGCTGTTGGCTGCCGGTGCGCTTTATCTCGCGTTGGGTGACCGTGCCGAGGCACTCTTCCTGCTCGGATTTGTCGTCGTGGTCATCGGCATCGCCCTGGCGCAGGAACGCCGTACCCAGCGGGCGCTCGAGTCCTTGCGCGACCTGTCGGCGCCGCGTGCGCTGGTGATCCGGGACGGGAAGGAGCTCCGCATCGCCGGGCGCGACGTGGTGTGCGGGGACGTGCTCGTGCTTCATGAAGGTGACCGCGTGCCGGCCGACGCGCTGCTGCTTGATGGGCAGCTGTCGGCAGATGAGTCCCTGCTGACCGGCGAGGCGGTGCCGGCATCCAAGGTGCCCGCGCAGCCGGGAACGATCGGCGAGTTCGGGCTGCCCGGCGGTGACGGCACGCCATTCCTGTTCGCGAGCAGCGTGGTCACGCGGGGCATCGGTGTCGCCGAGGTTCGGGCCGTCGCGGGCGCTACGGCCGTGGGCAGGATCGGCGAGGCGCTTGCGGCCACCACCGAACCGCCGTCGGCGCTGCAGCGGAATTCGCGCCGCCTTGTGCGCAACCTCGGCATCGGTGCGGTGCTGCTCGCCGTTGCGTTGGTGTTGCTCGGCTGGCTGTGGAACGAGCGTTCGCTGCCGGAGAGTCTGCTGTCGGGAATCGCGCTGGCGATGGCGATCCTGCCCGAGGAGATCCCGGTGATTCTCACCGTGTTCCTGGCGCTCGGAGCCTGGCGAATCGCACAGCAGCAGGTGCTGACGCGGCGGGTATCAGCGGTGGAGGCGCTGGGCGCGATCACCGTGCTCGCGGTCGACAAGACCGGCACACTGACGCAGAACCGGATGACCGTTGCCGAGGTGGCCACGGCCGATGCGCACTTCGTGCCGGGCGCGGCCACGGACTTGCCAGAAGCCTTCCATCCCGTCGTCGAGTTTGCGATGCTTGCGACTCCGGCCGACCCGTTCGACCCGATGGAGAAAGCGATCCAGGCCTTTGGACGGCATTGGCTGGCGGGGACGGAGCATGTGCACGATGGTCACATGCCTGAGTTCGAGTATCCGCTCTCGGGCGAGATCATGGCCATGACGCGTGTCTTTTCCGGGGTGGATCCATCGCGATACCTGCTGGCCGCCAAGGGCGCGCCGGAAGCCGTGGCCGACCTGTGTCACCTGCCGGTGTCACAGCGTGAGGCAATCCGCAGCCGGGTCGAGCAGATGGCGGAGCGTGGCCTGCGCGTACTCGGCGTGGCGAAGGGCCGCTGGTCGGCCCCGTCGCTTCCCGGAGACGAGACGGCGTCGCCGGATTGGCCGGCGAGTCAGCACGACTTCGATTTCGAGTTCCTCGGGCTGGTCGGACTTGCCGACCCGCCGCGCGAGGATGTGCCCGGGGCGATTGCGCAGTGTCGCGCGGCCGGTGTGCGGGTGATCATGATGACCGGCGATCATCCTGCAACGGCGCTTGCGATCGCGCGGCAGGTGGGCCTGAGCGAGCGCCCCGAGATCATCACCGGGCCCGAGATCGCAAGCCTTTCCGACGATGCGTTGCGTGCACGAATCCGCCAGGCGGATATCTGTGCGCGCCTGCAACCGGAGCACAAGCTACGCCTGGTGAAGGTGCTGCGTGGTGGCGGTGAGGTGGTGGCGATGACCGGTGACGGAGTGAACGATGCCCCGGCCCTGAAGGCCGCCGATGTCGGTGTCGCGATGGGCGAGCGTGGCACCGATGTCGCGCGCGAGGCTGCCGCGCTGGTGCTGCTGGACGACAGTTTCGTCCGTATCGTCGCGGCCATCCGGCAGGGGCGGCGCATCTTCGACAACATCGGGAAGGCTACGCGCTTCGTGTTCGCGGTGCACGTGCCGATCATCGCGCTGGCGCTGGTGCCGGCGCTGCTCAACTGGCCGATCCTGCTGCTGCCCGTGCATATCGTGCTGCTCGAGTTGTTGATCGATCCGGCATGCTCGGTCGTGTTCGAGGCCGAGCCGGAAGCCGCCGACGTCATGTCCCGCCCGCCGCGCGCGTTCGACGCCTCGCCGTTCTCGCTCGACAATCTGTTTCAGGGGGCGTTGCAGGGCATCGGGCTGGCAGCCATCCTGCTGGTCGGTCATGGCCTGCTCGCCGCCAACGGCATGGGCGAGCCGGAGAGCCGCAGCGCGGTGTTTGCGGCGATGGTGATCGGCGTGGTGATGTTGATCCTTGCCAACCGCAGCCCTGTGTACCGTATGGCCGACAACCGCACGGCACGTAACCCCTGGCTTGGATGGATGATCGGCGCGGTCGCGCTGCTGCTCGTGGTGGTTATCGCCATCCCCGCGCTGCGCCAGATCATGGGCCTGGCGCTGCCGGACGGCAGCATCCTCCTCGCGGCAGCGGCGATGTCGGCGCTGGGTGCCGGCTGGCTGGTCGCCATGCGCCGGACCGTCCGTATATGGCGGTCAGCCAGCTAGGCCGTATTTCTCATACCGTCGCCGCTGCGGCGCGTCGATCTGCGGCCGTGGCCGGACGCCGATGCCCCTCACGGGCCGTCGCACCAGCGCTCGATGGCCTCGCGCATCGCCAGCGGCTGCTCGGTCGGAATCCAGTGCTGCGCGGGGATGCGTTCGATGCGGCATGCGGGTAGGGTGGCGAGCAGGCGTTCGGTCGCGTCCACGTCACCGAATGTGCCGCCGGTGGACAACAGCGCCATGGCCGGCGCGCGAATCGAGGCGAGATCGGGAAGGGGGCCGGTGACGGCGGCGAGGTCCTGCACGTAAACTACTGCCGGCACGCTGCGCAGATCCTCCAGCGGCGAGGCGTAGCGCGCCGTCGGGAAGGTGCCGCCGGTCCTTGCCGTCGCCGCACGTGCGTCGCGGTCCATCGCGGCGAGGTCGAGCGGCGCCAGATGTCGCCGGTGTACGCCGAGCGCCGCAAGCGCCCGAAGGAGCGGCGCCAGAGCGACGAGCAAGGGGCGCAGCGCGGCCACGCGCGCCATCGTGCCGGTCAGCGCCTGGCGGAACATGGGCTCGATCAGCACCAGCCCGGCGACGCGCCCCGGCTGACGATGGGCGAGCCACAGGGCAAGGTTGGCGCCGAGGCAGTGGCCGACGAACTGTGCCTGCGGGATGTCCTCGGCGTCCAGCAGGGCCGCCAGATCGTCGCACCAGACCTCCATGCCGACGCGCCCGCGGTACAGCGATCCGCCATGGCCGCGCAGATCCACTATCAGCACATCCCAGTCCGTCGTCAGCCGCGTCGTCGCCGCGAACTCCGACCAGCGCGTCATGTTGCTTCCCAGCCCGTGCAGCAGGACGAGGGTGCGACGCGGCGCCCGCCCCCGGATGAGCCGGTAGGCGACGCGCGCGCCGTCCGCGGCGGTGAAGATCCTGAGCGCCTGCATGTGTTCCCTTCGGCCCCGTTCTCATTCGCACTGGCGTTCCCCGAACGCACATTCTGCCTCAAGCGAGTGCCCGCGCCCTCGATCGGCCGCCTGTGCCAGAATGCCGTATCTCCTCAGGATCCGGCGCGAATCCAGGCAGCTACGATGGACGAGAACGAATTCAGGCGTGTCGCCGGGGGCTACGACCCCCAGCGCTGTCACTTCGCCAAGGCCATCCTGATGCGCTGTGCCGGCTGCAGCCGCTCGCAGCGCGTCCTGATCGCCGAGCGCGAAGCGGTTCACTGCATGTCGCCCGCAGGCCACGTGCGCTGCGGCACGTTGCTCCCGATGATGCGCGAAAAGGCGCTGTTCGCGCTCGGGATGGCGCATGCCGAACAGCAACTTCCCCATGGCAAGGAAGTGAAGGTCGAGTGCGGCGGACTCGGCGCGTTGTCGCAACTGCTCGGCCACGAAGCTCCGCCCGACATCGACACCCTGCTGCAGGCCGCCGAAACGACCTGGGGTTCGCCGCCCGTCATCCCCTGGGACGAGATCGTCCGCGCCATCAGCCACTATTCGCTGCGACGACGCAGCGGGCAGGGCGATCCCGACCGTCCATGATCCGCCGGCAACGGCTTGCGTGTCGCCGTGACCCCGGTCGCGCCGGCCCACCGTTGTTACATTTTCCCTTGCCGGGCGATTGCGGTCGTCTATCCTGAATGAGTGCGACAAGGGCATCGCTCATTCGGGCAGCGAGCAGATGATCGAGCGTGTATCCCGCACAGCCGGATATACGTCTCGGGTGTCGATATGCATTGGCACGATCCGCAGACCGTCCGCGGGTTTCGTGGCAAAAAGGGCTGACTGGAATCTTCGTCAAGACCCGGAATATCCATCATTTGTGACTTCTACAACATGTTGAACTAAACCGCTGACGCGGTGGCGGGTTATCGGCCTGCTGCCGCGTTTTCGTGTGTGCCGAATGACGCCTACCTTGAAACCGGGGATGTTCCCCGCGTTCAAGGAGAACCATCATGAGTGCCCTTCGTCAGCGCATGATCGATGCGATGGTGCTGCGTGGTCTGGCCGCGCGCACCCAGGAAGGCCAGGGGGCGCTATTGTGCCCAATGTGCCATGCGCTGTTCGTTTGCGTCCAAAAAGGGAACGTCACCCCGCGGCGGGTCGAAAAGCAACCTCGCTCCGACGCCTCCGTGCATGCCGTCGTGCTCATCCACACACATGTCACGGATTTTCATTATGCCTGTTACCTGTCAGATCTGGCCGTTCATAGGGACTATCAAAGGTCAGGCATTGGCAAGCGTTTGCAATCGTTGACCCAGGAGCAACTTGGCCCGCGCTGCAAGTTGATACTCATCGCAGCACCGGCAGCCAATTTGTACTATGCCCAGATAGGCTACACGCACAATGATCGCTGCTGGGTTCTGGACCGGGCAACGCCCGTTAACAATTAGCCTGCGGGCAAGGGGCGCTCCTGACGTCGTACCCTTGCTGCAATTGTTTGCATCTAACCGGATCGAAGGGCATCAAATGGTAAGTCTGAGAAGAAGAACGGCCTGGAGCCGATCACTCCAGAGCGTGATGAGAACCATGGCGCGGACAGCACTGGGCGTCGGCACGAAGGCACTCAAAAAGGGCCTGCGGACTGCTCCGCGGGCGGGTAAGCGAGTGACTCGCAAAAAGGCGATGGCGACCTCGGCCAACTGGACGACGGGGATTGCCATCGGCAGGGCCGGTCCTCGCCGCTATCGACTTTACAAGCCGTCCGGCGTGCGGCGCGATGAGCGCCTGCCATTACTGGTCATGCTGCACGGCTGTGGGCAGGATGCCGAAGCCTTGGCTGCCAGCAGCAGGATGAACACGATCGCGGCCCGTGAGCGCTTTTTCGTGCTCTATTCCGAGCAGGATCGCCTGTCGAATGTGCAGGGGTGCTGGAACTGGTACGACACGCGTACGGGCCGGGCGCAAGCCGAAGCGCATTCGATCAGTGCAGCCATCGAGCAGGTGTGTCTGTTGTATGCCGTCGACCGCAGCCGGATTGCGCTGGCGGGAATCTCTGCCGGGGCCGGCATGGCGGTGTTGCTCGCGACTCAGCATCCGGAGCGCTTTCGGGCAATTGCCATGCATTCGGGAATCGCGCCGGGCGTCGCGCATTCGTCGGCGAGTGCGATCAAGGCCATGTTCGGGCAAAGCGCGAAGACGTCGCCGCTCCCGGCCATTGCCCCCGATGTGAGATTGCCCGCGTTGCTGGTCATCCACGGTGCAGCGGACCACGTGGTCGCGCCGGGCAATGGTGCTGAAGCGGCCATGCGTTGGGGCGAACGGGTTGGCGCAAAGGCGAGCGAGCCGCGCCGGGTGCAGCGCGGCGCTCGTTATGCGGCGATGATCACCGAATATCGAGAAAGCGGCCGGCTAGTCGCGACGCTGTGTGCTGTCGACGGACTTGGTCACGCCTGGAGCGGGGGCTCCGCGGGGCATTCTTACAGCGATCCCAAGGGCCCGGATGCCTCGCGGATGATCTGGTCCTTCGTCGCCAGGCAATTTGCCCGGGCGGCAGACTAGGGCGTGTTCTCATTCGCGCTGGCGACCTGGCGAATGAGAGCACGCCCTGAGAGTTGGTGCTGGCGGCCAAGGATGTACTCGGTTGTTTGCCGTAGAAGTGTTCAGTATCGCCCTCGGCTTCAGCGCGGCTCGCGTAGTGCTCCTCATGCACGCATGGCCGACCGCATATCACCATCGAATCGGAGACCTGGTCGAACTCGGCGCCTGGACGGCACCGCCCAAGGCCAAACTCAAACGCCGTCGTTGAACTCGCCGACGATTGCAGTCATCAGGCGTTCTTGTCGGTGGGTGAAGTGACTGGCGTCTCCCGGGCTTCGGGGGACGTTGGCAGGCGCAGGTCGGATTCTTCGAT
The DNA here is from genome assembly GCA_035443825.1 of Rhodocyclaceae bacterium. Lineage (GTDB taxonomy): Bacteria > Pseudomonadota > Gammaproteobacteria > Burkholderiales > Rhodocyclaceae > DAOMNN01. Next base: position 25,904 of record DAOMNN010000043.1, read on the forward strand.
CCATTCGCGCCATACGGCCATCAGTACCGCGAGGATCACCGGGCCGAGGAAGAGTCCCACCAGGCCGAATGCCGCGAGGCCGCCCAGCACACCAAACATGACGAGCAGGAAGGGGATGCGGGTGGCGTTGCTGATTACCAGCGGCCGCACCAGATTATCCACCCAGCTTACGACCAGCACGCCCCAGGCAAGCAGACCGAGGCCGGCGACGATGTCACCGCGGAACAGCAGCCAGGCGACGATCGAACCCCATGCGAATGGCGTACCGAAGGGGATCATGGCAATCAGCGCGGTAATGGCGCCGAGCAGGACCGGTGCCTGCATGCCCGCCCACCAGTAACCGAGTCCGGCCACGAAACCCTGGGCCAGCGCGGTGGCGACCAGCCCCCAGACCACCGCCTTGGTCATGCTACCGACTGCCGCCAGGTAGCCATCGATGCGTGCGCCGAGGAAGCGGTACAGCACCCGGTGTACCTGTTCGAGCAAGCGTTCGCCGTCCCGGTAGATGAAGAATACCGTGACGAGTGCGAAGCCGAGCTTGGCCGCGTTGCGCCCCACGTCACCCACCAGGCCGACCAGGTGCTCTGCGCCCTGGCTGACCCAGCCGGTCATCTGTTCGCGGAAGGTGTCCGGGTCGCTCACCATGCTATCAATGAGGCCCTGCAGGTAGTCGCCCAGCCATGGCAGGTTGCGGACGAAATCCGGGAGTGTGGGTGGCCCCTCGCGGATCTGCTCACTCACTGCGGCAATGGCTGCGCCCACCTCGCCGCGCAGCAGGAGTGCGATCCACAGGACTGGCAGTACGAATGCGGTGGTCAGCAGCAGGGTCATCAGCATCGCGCTGACGCTCGGATAATGCGGCATACGGTTGCGCAGACGGTGGTGCAGCGGCCAGGTGGCGTAGGCGACGATGATGGCCCAGGCCACGGGCACGATAAACAAATGCAGCACTGCGTATCCGAGCACCAGCAACCCGCCCAGCAGGAAACCGACGATGACCCGGCGGACGATGCGTTCAGCGACGTCGTCGATCACGATGCGGGGCTCACGCGGGCTTCCGCGGCAGGAAGATACAGGGGATCGGTTCTTCGGGTTCTCAGGCGCGTAGGCATGGGGTGTCGCAGTCGATGCGTCAGCCGATTCTACCTCCGGGCCAAGTGCCTCTGCACGCTTGGTCCAGACTTGCCGCACCAAGGGCCGCATAGCGTCAACCCTGTCGATCTCATCGACGATCTCGATTACCGACATCGTCTAGACCGGCAGGGCTCGATCCACGGCCGCGCTGCGGATGGCGGACGAACGTCCTACCTGATTCCTGCACGTCGCTGATGCATGCGGATGTAGGCCGTGATGTGCGCGACGTCGTCCGGAGTCAACTCAGGTAGCGGCGCCATGTCGCCGAACTGCCAGTGATGGGCCTGCACGCCGCTTGCGACCGCCATCTGGAATGCCGCGTCACTGTGGTGGGATGGTTCGTAGACGCGGTGCAGGAACGGCGGACCGGTTTCGGTCCCGTTCAGGCCAGAGCCGTGGCAGGCCGCGCAGTGCGTCTCGTAGAGCGGTTTGCCGAGCACGGGATTGGGCATCAGGCCCGGGCTCGGCTTGGGCGGTGGTTGCCAGGTCTGCGCGGCGAGGCCCGTGGGCAGTGCTGCGAGGAGCATTGCCGCAACGAGCCTGCGCCGCCACCATCGATATCGTTCTGCAATCCGCATTCGCGACTTCCGTCAGCGGCTGCTTGTGTCGGGTACGGTGCCGTCGGGCGCCTCGTCCGGACGGGCGCGGGCGAGCAGCGTCGCGAGGCCGACGAAGAGGATGGAGCCGAAGCCCCAAACCCACGCGTAGCCGATCATGTCGCCCCACGGCGCCACTGCGTAGGCGACCGCGAGTATGGCCCAGACGACGGCGATCGGTACGATCAGCCAGAAATCCTCGTTCATTCGGCATTCCTCCGTTCAGTGGCCACCACCGCCGGCGGCGGTGACCGGCAATGATTGCATCATCTCGAATCCGATCGTCGTGAAGCCATACATCGCGACGACGATCAGCAGCACCGACAGCGGGCCGACCCAGGCGCTGGCGGCGGGCCGCAACGTGCTCCCGCCCCAAGCGACGGTGAGTCCGCCCGGCGCCTCGACCGCCTGACGCCGGGGCAGCAGCGACAGGGCGATGCCGGCCGCGAACAGCGCGAGGGCTGCGGCCATGAAGGTGCCGCCGACGCCGACGATCGTCATCAGCGCCTGCCACAGCGCGGGGGCCTCGTTCTGGTAGCCGATGTCGATGACGCGGCGCGGCACGCCCAGGTAGCCGGC